>NZ_JAGPXK010000004.1:0-390831 GCF_018070675.1 Nocardiopsis sp. B62
CAGCACCCCAGCACCCCAGCACCCCAGCACCCCAGCACCCCAGCACCCCAGCACCCCAGCACCCCAGCACCCCAGCACCCCAGCACCCCAGCACCCCAGCACCCCAGCACCCCAGCACCCCAGCACCAGATGATGGGACCGGCCGCGCGAGGCAGATCACGTAGCGGACCATTGGAATTTCTCGGGCACGGGTGTCATTGTTGATTTAGCACGTGCCAAATAACCGTGTCCCACCCCCACCGGGCGACCGGACCCACGTCGCTCCATCCCAACCACGCCGCGAGGCCCTCCTCGGCCCGTGTGCACGCCGTCCACCGTCTGGAAGGGGGCATCGCCATGCCTCTGGCCCTGCTCGCCCTGGCTCTCGGGGCGTTCGCCATCGGCACCACCGAGTTCGTGATCATGGGCCTGCTCCCCGAGGTCGCCACCGACCTCGGCGTGCCCATCTCCACCGCCGGATACCTGATCTCCGCGTACGCGCTCGGTGTGGTGATCGGGGCTCCCCTGCTCACCGCCCTGGGCACCCGGCTGCCGCGCAAGACCATGCTGCTCGTGTTCATGGGCGTCTTTCTGGTCGGCAACCTGGCCACCGTGATCACCAGCTCCTACGGCGCGGTGTTCGCCTCCCGCGTGCTCGCGGGGCTTCCGCACGGCGCGTACCTGGGCCTTGCCGCGCTGGTCGCGGCGCACCTGGCCGGCCCGGCCCGGCGGGCGACGGCCGTCGCGCGGGTGATGCTCGGCCTGACCGTGGCGAACATCGTCGGCGTACCCGCCGGAACCCTGCTCGGACAGCTGCTCGGCTGGAGGGTGGCCTTCCTCGTGGTGGTCGCCCTGTCCGCCCTGACCATCGTCGGCGTGGCCCGCTTCGTGCCGCACACCCCGACATCCCGCGTGGGCGGCCTGCGCGGCGAGCTCTCGGCCCTGCGTCACCCACAGGTGATCCTGGGGCTGACCACGGCGGTCTTCGGGTTCGCCGGGGTGTTCGCGGTCTACAGCTACATCTCGCCGATGATGACCGAGCTGGCGGGCATGCCCAGCACCGGGGTCCCGATCGTCCTGGCGCTGTTCGGCGTGGGCATGACCCTGGGCTCGCTGGTGGTCGGCCCGATCGCCGACCGCTGGCTGCGGCCCACCATCTACGTCTCGCTCGGTTCACTGGCCGTCGTGCTCGCGCTGTTCACCCTGACCGTGCACAACCCCTGGACCGCAGCCGCCACCGTGGTGGTTCTGGGCGCCGTCGGCTTCGGCGTGACGGCTCCGCTCCAGGTCCTGGTGATGAGCAAGGCCGAGGCCGCGCCCACAATCGCCTCCGCCACCAACCACTCCGCGTTCAACCTGGCCAACGCCGGTGGCGCCTGGCTGGGCGGTCTCGGTATCGGCATGGGGCTCGGTTACGTCTCCCCCGCCGTGATCGGTGTGGTGCTGGCCCTGGTCGGGCTCGGTATCGCCGTCACCGCCGGACTGGTCGACCGCGAGGGCTCCGGCAACGAACCCTCCTCGGAGAACCACGATGCGGCGGAGGGCCCGGTCTCCGCGCCCGTGGCCCTCGGCTGACCCGACACTGGCGAAGCGCCCGTACCCCCCGGGGGTGCGGGCGCTTCCTCGTGTACCCGACGGAGTGGGTTCGGGGGGTTGACTTCATGGATTGTTAACGCCAACAATGTTGGCCAGCTCACACTGACCCCCTTGAGCCTCTGGAATCCAGAGCCAGAGGGAACTATTCAGCATGCGCATCCGTGAAGGGACCTCTCCTTGGCCACGAATGTTAACGCCCACAATCCTGACGCGGCGACTGGCGAGGGAGCACGCGCGGCGCCCGAACCGGTGGTGATCGGGATCGACTTCGGGACCCTCTCCGGCCGAGCCGTCGTGGTGCGGGTCAGCGACGGCGCCGAACTGGGCACGGCCGAGCACGCGTACCGGCACGGGGTCATCACCGACCGCCTGCCCGACCACGGTGACCCCCTCGAACCGGAGAGCGCGCTCCAGGACCCCGACGACTACCGCGAGGTCCTGAGGCGAGCCGTCCCCGCGGCCCTGCGGGAGTCCGGGATCTCACCCGAGCAGGTCATCGGCGTCGGTACCGACTTCACCTCCTGCACCGTCCTCCCCGTGACCGCCGACGGCACCCCGCTGTGCGAACTCACCGACCTGGCCGACCGTCCGCACGCCTGGCCGAAGCTGTGGCGCCACCACGCGGCCCAGCCCGAGGCCGACGAGATCAACGCCCTGGCGGCCGAACGCGGAGAGTCGTGGCTCCCCCGCTACGGCGGGAGGATCTCCTCCGAGTGGCAGTTCGCCAAGGCCCTCCAGGTGCTGCGCGACGACCCCGACGTGTACGAACGCACCGCGCGCTGGATCGAGGGCGCGGACTGGATCGTCTGGGAGCTGTGCGGACACGAGACCCGTAACGTGTCCTCCGCCGGTTACAAGGGCATCCACCAGGACGGTGCGTGGCCCTCCCGGGACTTCCTGGCCGCTCTGGACCCGCGTTTCACCGACTTCGTCAGTGAGCGGCTCGAGCACCCGCTCTCCCAACTGGGCGAACGCGCGGGCGGGCTCACCGCGCGTGCCGCCGCCTGGACCGGGCTCCCGGAGGGCACCCCCGTCGCCGTCGGCAACATCGACGCGCACGTCACCGCGGCCACCGCCCGGACCACCGGCCCCGGTCGGATGCTCGCCATCATGGGGACCAGCACCTGCCACGTGATGAACTCCGAGGTCCTGGCCGAGGTGCCGGGCATGTGCGGCATGGCCCTGGGCGGGATCACGCCGGGCATGTGGGGCTACGAGGCCGGGCAGAGCGGCGTGGGCGACATCTTCGGGTGGTTCGTCGACACCCACGTGCCCCCGGCCTACCACGAGGAGGCCGCCGCGAAGGGGGTGTCCGTCCACGAGCTGCTCTCCGACAGGGCCGCCCGCGCGGCCGTGGGCGAGCACGGTCTGGTGGCCCTGGACTGGCACAGCGGCAACCGCTCGGTCCTGGTCGACCACTCCCTGTCCGGTGTGCTGGTGGGCATGACCCTGGCCACCCGTCCCGAGGACGTCTACCGGGCCCTGGTGGAGGCCACCGCCTTCGGCACCCGCACCATCGTCGAGGCCTTCACCGGCGCCGGGATCCCGGTGCACGACTTCACCGTGGGCGGCGGGATGGTCCGCAACCCCTTCGTCCTCCAGGTCTACGCCGACGTTCTGAACAGACCCCTGCGCGTGGTGGACACCGAACACAGCTGCGCGGTGGGTGCCGCGATCCACGCCGCGGTCGCTGCCGGGGCGCACCCGGACGTCCACGCGGCCTCCGAGGCGATGGGACGGGTCCGCGCCGACACCGTGGACCCCGACCCGAAGCGCGCCGCCACCTACGACTCGCTGTTCGCGATCTACACCGAACTCCACGACCACTTCGGCCGGGGCGGCAGCGACAGCCTCCGTCGGCTGCGCGCACTGCGGGGCGCCGCGTTCACGACCGGTGCCTCCAGTGACAGCACCAGTCCCGGCGCTACCTCCGGCCGTCCCACCGGCGCAGCCCCAGGCGCCACCAGTGGCACGACCGGCCTCACCAGCGCCCCCGATCAGCCCACCGGCGCTCCCGTCGGCACCGCCTCGAGCAACACCTCCACCGCCCCCACCACCGAGGGAGAGCGATGACCTCCACCGACGCGCCCCGAACGGACGCGCACCACCAACTCACCCACCACCGCGAGGAGGTCGAGCGCCTGCGCCTGAGGGTCTGCGAGCTCCACGGGGAACTGCCCCGGTGGAACCTGGTGACCTGGACCAGCGGCAACATCTCCGCCCGCGTCCCCGGCACGGACCTGATGGTGATCAAGCCCAGCGGTGTCTCCTACGACGACCTCCGTCCCCGCGACGTCGTCGTGTGCGACCTGCACGGGCGCCTGGTCGAGGGCGACCACAACCCCTCCAGTGACACCGACGCCCACGCCCACGTCTACCGTGCCCGCCCCGACGTCGGCGGGGTCGTGCACACCCACAGCCCCTACGCCACCGCCTGGGCCGCCCGGGGCGAGCCCATCCCCTGCGCGGTCACCGCGATGGCGGACGAGTTCGGCGGCGACATCCCGGTCGGTCCGTTCGCGCTCATCGGCGACGACTCCATCGGCAGGGGCATCGTCGAGACCCTGGAGGGCCACCGCTCCCCGGCCGTCCTCATGCGGGGCCACGGTGTGTTCACCGTCGGTGCCTCCGCCAAGGCCGCGGTCAAGGCCGCCGTGATGTGCGAGGACGTGGCCCGCACCGTCCACATCGCCCGCCAGGGCGGTCCCGTCGAACGCCTCCCCCAGGAGGCCGTCGACGCCCTCTACCACCGCTACCAGAACGCCTACGGACAGTAAGGAAACCCCGTGCCCCCACCCATGCCCCCCGCGAGCGACAACCCGGCGGTGCGCACCCGCCTCCCCCGGATCGGGCTCCTCGGCGTCATGCAACCGCTCTACGACGCCATGATCCCGGGCATCACGGAGCACCAGGCCGCCTACGCCCAACAGCTCGCCGACGGCCTCTCCGACGCCGCCGAGTGGACCCTCGCCCCACCGGTCCGCGGCCGGGAGGACGCCGAGGCGGCGATCCGCGACTTCGAGGGCCAGGACCTGGACGGGGTCCTCGTCGTCATGCTCACCTACGGCCCCTCCCTCCGCGTCACGCGGGCCCTGACCGGGACCCGGCTCCCCCTCGCGCTCGCCAACACCCAGCCCGACCCGGCGGTCAGCGCCTCCTGGGACATGGACGACATGACCTACAACCAGGGCATCCACGGGGCGCAGGACACCGCCAACGCCCTGGTGCGGGCCGGGATCGACTTCGACGTCATCACCGGTGACTGGCAGAGCCCCGAGTTCGTGGAGCGGGTGGACCGCTGGGCCCGGGCCGCGCACACCGTCAGCGCGCTGCGGCGGCTGCGCGTGGGCGTGTTCGGCTACCCGATGAACGGCATGGGCGACGCCCGCGTGGACGAGACCGCCCTGCTGCGCAAGCTCGGCCCCGAGGTGCACGTGATCGCCCCCGGCGCCCTGCACCGCACCATGGCCGACCTGCCCGAGCGCGCCGTGAGCGACCTCCTCGCCTGGGAGGACGAGGTGTTCGACGTGGACGACCGGCTCTCCGGGGAGGAACGCGAGGACCACGCCCGGATGCAGCTGGGCATCGAACACCTGCTGGAGGAATCGGGCTGCGGCGCCTACTCCACCCACTTCGACGCCATCGGCGAGGACGGCCGCTTCGCCCGTCTTCCCATGGCGGCCGCGTCCACCCTGATGGCCCAGGGGTACGGGTTCGCCGGAGAGGGCGACGTGCTGGCGGCGTCCGTCGTCTACGCCGGGCACCAGCTGGCGGGGGACGGTCACTTCACCGAGATGTACGCGATGGACTTCCCCAGCGACTCCATCCTGATGAGCCACATGGGCGAGGGCAACTGGCGGCTGGCCCGCGACGACGAGCCGACCCGGATGATCAAGCGCCCGCTGGGCATCGGCGGCCTGGCCGACCCGCCCACCATCCTGTTCCGGTACCGCCCGGGTCCCGCGACCCTGGCCTCCCTCGTCTCGCTGGGCGGAGAGCGCTTCCGCCTCGTGGTGGCCGAGGGCGAGGTACTGGACTCCCCCGAGCTGCCCGCTCTGGAGATGCCCTACGGCCAGTTCCGCCCCTCGTCGGGTGTGCGGGGGTGCATGGACGCCTGGCTGCGTGCGGGCGGCACCCACCACATGGTCATGAACTCCGGTCACATCGCGCGGGACTGGAAGGTCCTGTGCGAGCTGGCCGGGATCGAGTACGCCCCGGTCTGAGGCCCCCCACGACCGCCGCTGACGGGCACCGACGGGCGCAGAAGCGCCGTCCTCCCCCTCCCACACACCCAGGAAAGCAGGCCCCGATGTCACGACCACCACTCCTACCCCTCGCCGCGGCGCTCGTCAGCGTCGGCCTGGCCCTGACCGCCTGCAACGGGGTCGGCGACGCCGCCCGACCCCAGGGCGAGAACGGCGTCATCGGCATCGCCATGCCCACCCAGTCGTCCGAACGGTGGGTCAACGACGGCGCCAACATGGTCGCCGAGTTCGAGGAGCGCGGCTACGGCACCGACCTCCAGTACGCCGAGGACGTCGTCCAGGACCAGATCTCCCAGATCGAGAACATGATCACGCGGGGGGTGGACGTCCTGGTCATCGCGTCCATCGACGGTGAGGCGCTCGGCGACGTGATCGACACGGCCGCCAGCAACGACATCCCGGTGATCGCCTACGACCGGCTGATCATGGGCAGCGAGAACGTGGACTACTACGCCACCTTCGACAACTTCGAGGTCGGCGTGCTCCAAGGGCAGTACGTCGTCGACTCGCTGGACCTGGAGAACGAGGACGGTCCGTTCAACATCGAGCTGTTCGGCGGCTCCCCCGACGACAACAACGCCTACTTCTTCAACGAGGGCGCGATGTCGGTGCTCCAACCGCACATCGACGACGGCACCCTCGACGTGCGCAGCGGGCAGACCTCCATGGAACAGATCGCGACGCCGCGGTGGGACGGTGCGGTGGCCCAGTCGCGGATGGACAACCTGCTCAGCGCCAACTACTCCAGCGAGGACGTCGACGCGGTCCTGTCCCCCTTCGACGGCATCAGCCTCGGGGTGATCGAGTCCCTGCGGGCGGTGGGTTACGGCTCCGAGTCGCGCCCCCTGCCGATCGTCACCGGACAGGACGCCGACCTGTCCTCGGTGCGGTCCATCATCGCCGGTGAGCAGACCCAGACCGTCTTCAAGGACACGCGCGCGCTGGCCACGCAGACCGTCGACATGTCCGAGGCGATCCTGGCTGGCGAGGATGTGCCGGTCAACGACACCGACACCTACGACAACGGCGCCAGGGTCGTGCCCTCGTTCCTGTTGGAGCCGGTCTCGGTGGACCTGGACAACTACCACGAGGTGCTGGTCGAGAGCGGCTACTACGAGGAGACCGACCTCGAATGAGCACCCCGAACCGCGTGCCCGCTCCCCCGGGGCCACTGCTGCGCATGCGCGACATCCGCAAGGAGTTCCCCGGGGTCCGGGCCCTGGACGGTGTCTCCCTGGACGTGGCCCACGGAAGCGTCCACGCCCTCATGGGCGAGAACGGTGCGGGCAAGTCCACCCTGATGAAGGTGCTCAGCGGTGTGCACCCGGCGGGTTCCTTCACCGGACTGGTGGAGGTGGCCGGCGAGCCCCGCGCCTTCTCCGACGTCGCGGCCAGCGAGCGGGCCGGGATCGCGATCATCCACCAGGAACTCGCCCTCGTCCCGCAGCTGTCCCTCAGCGAGAACGTGCTCCTGGGGCACGAGGAGACCCGGTTCGGCGTCATCGACTGGGGCGCCACCCACGCCCGGGCGCGCGAACTGCTGGTGCGGGTGGGGCTGGACGAGAACCCCGCCACCGCCGTCTCCGCGCTGAGCATCGGCGCCCAGCAGATGGTGGAGATCGCCAAGGCGCTGGCCAAGGACGTGCGGCTGCTGATCCTGGACGAGCCGACCTCGGCGCTCAACGAGGCCGAGAGCGACCGGTTGCTGGACCTGCTCCTGGACCTGCGGGGGCAGGGAGTGGCGTGCGTGCTCATCTCGCACAAGCTCGGTGAGGTGATGCGGGTCAGCGACGAGGTCACCATCCTGCGCGACGGCCGCACCGTGGAGACCCTGGCCGTGGAACGCGACGACCAGGGCCGGCCCTCGATCGACGAGGACCGCGTCATCCGGGGGATGGTCGGACGGGATCTGGACCAGCGCTACCCCGATCCCGACGGCGAGATCGGCCCGGTCCGCTTCGAGGTGCGCGACTGGACCGTGGACCACCCCACCCAGGCGGGCCGACGCATGGTCGAGGGTGTTGACCTGACCCTCCGCAGTGGCGAGGTCGTGGGGCTGGCCGGGCTCATGGGGGCCGGACGCACGGAGTTCGCGATGAGCCTGTTCGGGCGTTCCTACGGCCGCTACGTCCGGGGCAGCCTGCTCCGTGACGGCGCCGAACTGCGCGTGAACGACGTCGCCGACGCCATCGCCGCTGGGGTCGCCTACGTGCCGGAGGACCGCAAGTCGCTGGGGTTGGTCCTGGACGACGACATCCGGCACAACACCACCCTGGCCGCCCTGGGCCGGGTCTCCACTCGCGGGGTCCTCGATCCGGGGCTGGAGACGGTGGAGGCCCGGCACATGAGCGAACGCATGCGCGTGCGCAGCCACGGGGTCGACCAGACCGTGCGCACCCTCAGCGGCGGGAACCAGCAGAAGGTCGTGCTGGGCAAGTGGATGTTCACACGACCCGAACTGTTGATCCTGGACGAACCCACCCGTGGCATCGACGTGGGCGCGAAGTACGAGATCTACCTGATCGTGCGCCGACTGGCGGCCGAGGGTGCCTGTGTACTCCTCATCTCGTCCGAGCTGCCGGAGGTCCTCGGCATGAGCGACCGCGTCTACGCCATGTGCGAGGGGCGCGTCACCGGCCAGGTCGCGGCGGCCGACGCCGACCAGGAAACCCTGATGAGACTCATGACCCGAACCGGGGACCCGACGTGAACCGCCCGACCCGAACCCCCCTGAGGGGGCTGCTGCGGGGCAACACCCGCCAGTACGGCATGGCCATCGCCCTGGTGGCCGTCATCATCCTGTTCCAGGTCCTCACCGGAGGGCTGCTCCTCACCCCGCTCAACATCACCAACCTGATCATGCAGAACTCCTACATCCTGATCCTGGCGATCGGGATGATGCTGGTGATCATCACCGGTCACATCGACCTGTCGGTCGGTTCGGTGGTGGCCTTCACCGGCGCGATGTCAGCGATCATGCTGACCTCGTGGGGGCTGCCGACACTCGTCGTGGTCCCCATCGCGCTGCTGCTGGGCGCGGTCATCGGCGCCTGGCAGGGCTTCTGGATCGCCTACGTGGGGGTTCCCGCGTTCATCGTCACCCTGGCGGGGATGCTGATCTTCCGGGGCGCCACCCTGGCGGCCCTGGGCGGAGAGTCCATCGCCCCGCTCCCGCAGTCGCTGCGGGTGATCGCCAGCGGGTTCCTGCCCGGGCAGACGGACGGGCTCCACCTGCCCACCCTCGCCCTCGGCGTGGTCGGGGCGGCTGCCATCGTGTGGATCCAGTGGCGTTCGCGGGCCCGGTCGCTCGCCCGTGACCTGCCGGTTCCCCCCGCGGCGGTGACGGTCGCGAGTTCGGTGGTGGTGTCCGCAGCCATCGTCGCGTTCACCTACGCGCTGGCCGGGCACAACGGTCTGCCGCTCGTGGGCGTGCTGCTGATCGCGCTCATCGGCGGCTACGCCTTCGTGATGCGCTCCACCACCATGGGACGTCGTGTGTACGCCGTGGGCGGCAGCGAGCGTGCCGCCGCGCTGTCGGGGATCCGCACCAAGCGGGTGACGTTCTGGGTGTTCGTGAACATGGGGGTGCTCTCGGCGCTGGCCGGGCTCATCTTCACCGGCCGTCTGAACGCGGCCACCCCGGGCGCGGGCACCATGTTCGAGCTGGACGCCATCGCGGCGGCCTTCATCGGCGGCGCCTCCGCGTCCGGCGGTGTGGGCAGCGTGATCGGCGCGGTGATCGGCGCTCTGTTCATGGGTGTGCTCAACAACGGCATGTCCCTGATCGGCCTGGGCGTGGACTGGCAGCAGTTCATCAAGGGACTGGTCCTGCTGCTCGCGGTGGCCTTCGACATCTACAACAAGAAGCGCGTGGGCGGTGCGGGGCCGATCCTGCCCGGAATGCGCTCACGCGCGGGTGGCGGCGGCCCCGCTGGCGGAGGCGAACCCGCACGGGTGTCCGGGGGGAGCTCCCCGGCCTGAGTTGACCGCACTCGGTTGGCCGCGGACCGCGACGTGAGGCGGGTCCGCGGCCACGGACGTCCGAGGCGATCTCGCTCGGCGCCCCCATCGGGCCTGGCGAGGTGACCTGCGCCCCGGCCACCCCGGGGGGCAGGTCCGCGCTACCGGGCCTTGGCGCCGATCACGGTCTGACCGCCCCCGGGTGCTCGAAGTTCACTGACGGTCGGCTCCCAACGCAGGGGCCCGGATTGCACTGCGAGCAGGCCCACGGCCTCTCCCCCGCAGCCTCGCGGGGCTCCGGGACCCCGCCCTCAACCGTCGCCCGAGGCCAGCCTTCGGGCGTAGTCGGGGAACGTGATCGGGGCCGCGATCTGTTCGAGGGGAAGGTCGAGCGCCTCCACGAGCGTCTCGGCGTCCACCTCACCGAGCAGGGACCGACGCAGATCGAGCATGCCCCGGTGTTCTTCCGGGGTGAGACTGCCGTGGGCCAGGTGCTCAGCGGCCCGACCACCGATGGCGTCGAGCGACCACAGGCCGAACAGGGGTGTCAGGGCCCTCCCCGCGGGGGTGTCCCCGAGTGAGGTGACGGCCGCGTCGAAGGCGTCGAAGGTCACCCGCCGCGTGTGCGCGCGGGCCAGCGCGAGCAGCAGCCACAGACTCTCGTTCCACCGCTGTGGGGAGGCGGTCGTCTCGGCGGTGCCGCCGAGTGCGGAGCGGGCCTGCTCGCGCAGGCGCCGTTCGTCCTCGCCGAACAGGTACGCCCACATCCGCGGGTCGGAGAGAGGTCGGCCCGGAGGAGGCGCGAGGGAGGGCCGCTCCTCGTCCGCGCCCAGAGCCAGTTCTCGCCCCACGTCCAGGAGGATGAGCCGGTTCTCTCCCCCCGCACTGTTGTAGACGTGGGTGAGGGCCTCATACGAGGGGATCCTGTTGACGGTCAGCGTTCCCTGCGCTCCGCAGCGGCGTCGGGACTCGGCGCAGGCCCGCTCGGCCTCCGCCGTGGCCGTGGCCTTGGCCAGGGACAGTTCACGGCTCACCGAGGACCAGGGCGACCAGGTCATCGCGGCGCCGTCCCGGTCACCGTCGGCGCGCTCGCCCCGAGGCGAGTGCGCGCGGGCCGCACCGACCATGAAGGTGGTGGCGTAGGCGCTCGCGAGTGCTCCGTACACGGACTCCTGTTGGATTCCGTAGTCGATCACGGGCAGGTCCTCGCCCAGTCCGTTCGTCGTCATCCGGTGCTGGGAGTACCGGTGGACGATCCCGGCGCTGGCCCGGGTCACCGCGGCCAACGCGGTGGCTCCGGCCGCGGAAGCCGCGGAGGAGACCGCCAGCGAACGCCTGAGCCTGTCACGCGCGGGCGTGCGCGGTTCGCTGAAGCGCCCCCGGGAGGTGATCTCGGCTCCGTCTCTCAGCCAGCGGCCGAACGGCACGGACGCGCCGTGGAAGGAGACCAGGCAGTGGTCCAGGGGCGAGACCCTGCTGTGGGGCAGGCGATGCACGCGAACACCCGGCAGTGGCCCGTGTTCGTCGCGGATGTCGACCAGGAAGGGGAAGACGCCGTGTTCACCCTGGTCGGTGCACAGCTGTGCGTACACCAGTCCCGTCTGTGCGCGCCCGGAGGCGCCCACCATGGACATGAACTTCGCGGCGTCCGAGGTGGGCGTCGTGATCCTGAACCCGGGAAGGCCCGGGTCGTGTTCGGCCCGGGTGCGCACGGACACGTGGCTGTTGCCGCGTCCGACCTCGGTGATGAGAACGCCGCCGACCGTGGCCATGGAGTCGAGCCGGTCGATGGTCTCGCGCAGTTCGGTGTTGTCGTCGCCGAGCGTGAGCGCGGCGTTGAGGCACACCTCGTAGTGCACCATCGCCCGCAGGAAGAGGGAGGGATCGAGGACCGCCGCGTGTCCGAGGACGTCGAGGAGGCGCTCTGGCGAGCTGAGGGCCTTCCTGCCCCCGCCCAGGCGCTGGTTGAGTGTGTTCAGGCGCTCGTAGGTCAGTTGGTGGAACCCGTCGGTGGAGGGGGTCTCGGTCGGGGCGAAGACCGGGTGCTCGAACAGGCGGGCCGTCTCGGTGTTCCCCTCCTTCCCGTGGTACAGGAGCGCGCGAAGCCGGTTGCGTGTCTCGGTGTCCGTGGGTGGCAACTGTCCTCCTTATCGCGGAGCGGTCGGTGATCCGCTCTGGGCACCCTCGACCACCCTCCGAGCCTGGCGCTGCTCTATCGCGTGGATGGTGGGAGGGTCGAACGCCTGGAACGCGAAGTGGCCCGTGGCGGCCACACGCCCCTGTTGCAGGTAGGAGACCTCCGAACGCATCGGCTGCCTTTCCGCCGACGGCTCGCCGTCACGCGTGAGGGTGAGGCGGAGCGTGACGGGCAGCCAGAACAGGAAGCGCTCGAAGTCGAACGCGCACGCGTGCATGACCGGATAGGGAAGGGGACGCTCCGGTCCCGCCGGGTACAGCGTTCGGGTCGCCCAGGTCGTGGCCTGGATGGCCGCTTCGATGAGCAGCATTCCCGGCAGGTGCTGCCGCTCGGCGGTGTGGTCGTGCATGATCTCGTTGCCGTCCGCGACCACGAGTTCGCACTCCACCGTGGTGCCCTCCACCCTCGGCCGTGCGAGGACCACGTTCTCCTGGATGGCCTTGAGCACCGCCGCGCGCGGCAACGGTGCGGGTGGCGGAGCGTCGAGGAAGACCGTTCGATCTCGGCCGGCCTGCTCGACCACCTGACCCAGGTACTTCCAGTCTCCGGGGGCCACACCGAGGGCGGGGACCAGGTGTCCCTCCCGGAGTTCGCCGACACGCAGTGCGTGCACGACGTCCCTGTAGGTGTGGATCTCGGGGTGCAGACGCGGGGTGGGGAAGCCGTCTCCGACGACCCACAGCCGATCAGCCATGAGGAGCCTCCTCCGGGTCTCGGGGCTGCGGCATGGCGGGGAAGGCCGTCAGGCCTCCGTCCGGTGTCAGGTGCTGACCGGTCACGAAGGAGGCGGCCGGGGAACAGAGGAAGACGGCGGGTCCGGTGACGTCCTCGACCCCTCCCCAGCGACGCATCGGCACGTTGGTGAGGGCGGCCTCGGCTGTGGCGTCCACCTCGTGCAGCGGACTGGTGAGGTGGGTGCGTACCCATCCCGGGCACAGCGCGTTGACGCGTATCCCGTCCGCGGCCCACGCCACGGCGAGGGAGCGGGTGTAGGAGAGCAGGCCGCTCTTGACCGCTCCGTAGGACTCCATGCCCGGCACGGCCACGAGCGCCGCGACGGAGGACATGAACACGACACTGGCTCGGGGGGAACGCCTCAGATGGGGGTGGGCCGCACGGCACAGCCGTACCGCAGCGAACAGGTTGAGGTCCATGACCTGTCGCCATTCCTCGTCAGAGGACTCCGTGACCGGTTTCAGGACCATACGCCCCTCCTGGTCAGCGAGGGGACCACCCGCGTTGTGCACCAGCAGGTCCAGCCCGCCCAGAGCCGAGGCGGTCCGCTCCACGGCGTGCGCCGCCGTCGCCGGATCGCTGAGGTCCCCCGCCACGACCACGGCCTCACCGCCCAGGTCGGTGACCTCGCGTGCCACTTCCTCCAGAGCCCGTTCGTTGCGCGCGCACAGCCCGACGTGCGCTCCGGCTTCGGCCAGAGCGAGGGCGGTGGCCCGGCCGATGCCCTGGGAGGCACCCGTGACCAGGGCCCGGGCACCGTCGAGGCGGAACGTGTCCATGACACTCATGAGGGACCTCCCTGATGGTTTTCACTGTGCTGTTCCTGTGCTGTTCCGGACCAGGTCAGCAGGCCGCACCCCCAGGTCATCCCGGCTCCGAAAGCCAGGAGCAGGACGCGGTCACCGTGACGCAGGCGTCCGGTGGCCTGGGCGTGGGCGAGGCCGAACGGCACCGATCCGGCGCCGATGTTGCCCACGCGGTCACCGGTGATGACGATCTTGTCCTCCGGTATCCCCGCCTGTGCGGCCGCCTTCTTGAGAAGCAGCGGGTTCGGCTGGTGGGACACCACCAGGGCGATGTCCTCCAGAGAGAGATCGTTGTCCTCCAGGCACTCCCGAACCATGAGAGGGAACTGCCGGAGGGTGAAGTCGCTGATGGCCCGGCCGTTCATGCGGATGGTGTGTTCCCCGGAGCCGACTGTCCCCGTCGACGCCGGACGCCGGGTGCCTCCGGAGAAGACACCGACCAGGTCGGCACCCCGGCCGTCCGCTCCCAGGCGGATCGGGGCCAGGCCCTCTCCCGTGTCTCCCGTTGTCAGGACGACGGCTCCTGCCCCGTCCGCGAAGATCGATGCCGTACCCCGGTCCGCGGGGTCGACGAAACGCGAGTACACCTCGGCTCCGACCACCAGGACCGGTGGAGCGCCGGGTCTGGCGTGCAACCAACACCGGGCGACCTCCAACGCGTAGAGGAAGCCGCTGCACGCTGCCCCCACGTCCATCGCGACCGCGTTCAGTGCCCCGAGACCGCCCTGGATCCGACAGGCGACCGAGGGTCCGAGCTCGTCCGGCAGTGAGGTGGCGCTGACGATGAGGCCGAGTTCCTCCGGTCGCCGTCCGGCGGAGGCCAACGCCTTCTCGGCCGCACGCGCGGCCAGGTCCGAGGTGGCCTCGTCCGGGGCCGCGCGCCTACGGGTTCGCACCCCCGTTCGCTGGGCGATCCAGTCGGCTGAGACCCCCGCTCGTTCAGCGACCTGACCATTGGTGACTTCTTCACTGGGCAGGTATCCGCCCACCCCGGAAATGACAACAGACAACAGACCTCCAGCCCTTTTTCGCAATTACGATATAGGGCCCATTTTTCCCGGACACGACACAAGAAAACCTCTCATCTCATTTGTTAAACAAGGGGAAGATGAGCTTGGAATTACTGCTGTTGTTCGGGCGAATTTCTGTCGTCGGCGGTTATCTCATGATCATTGGATCAGCCGGGCTCCGTGCACCTCGCCCAGGAACATGCGACACCCAGGGCGAACCTCATGGCCGATTGAACTGGGATGACGCCGCTCCGGGTGGCTTGGTGGACCGTGGGCCACGAGCATTGAGCGTCGCATCGACCCGCTTCCAGAGGCGGACTGTCCCCCACTCACCTCAGCCATCACAGTCCGAAATGGGAGGACATTTCCGATTCACACCAGATTAACCATCACCCCGAGACAGACAGCAGGGCGCACGAAATACGCCAAGCGGCACAATCCATGACACAGGGAAGCGATTCATCGCTTCTGTAATGAACACTTCTGACAGCAGTCATCCACAAGTCATTCCGATGACTGCTCCGCTTATTCGCCTTCTGTCTCGGCGCGATCGCATAAGGCGATCGGGCTCACTCGGGGAGTGCGCGGCGGCGCGGCTCACGCCTCAGAGCCGGGGTGTCGCCGGGGAGATCGGGCCGATGGGCTCAGTCATGGGGCACCGGGCCCGTTGTGGTGGCCGACCGGGGCGCCCACGCTCTCCCGCTCCACCAGGGTGGGGGTGACGATGCGGCGCTCGGCCTGCTGTTCCCCGGAGATTCCGGAGAGCAGCAGGCTGAGCGCTTCGGCGGCCACGGTGTCGAAGTCGGGGCGCACGGTGGTCAGTGGCGGGATGAAGTAGCCCGCCTCGGGCACGTCGTCGAACCCCACGACGCTGACGTCCCCGGGTACGGAGCGGCCGCGTTCGGACATGGCGCGCAGGATGCCCAGAGCGAGGTGGTCGTTGGCGGCGAACACCGCCGTGACCTCGAGCATCCGGGCGAGCATGAGCCCCGCGCGGTAGCCCGAGGCGGCGCTCCAGTCAGCTGGACTGACCGGCGGAACCTCCGCGCCCGCCTCCTCCAAGGCTTGTCGCCACCCCCGTTGGCGACCGGCGGCGTCGAACCAGTCCTCGGGGCCTCTGACGTGCCAGACCGTCTCGTGGCCCGCGTCCAACAGGCGCCGGGTGGCCAGCCGGGCCCCGGCCTCCTGGTCGACGGTGACCAGCGCGGCCCCGGCGCGTTCGGGGTCACCGTCGACCGCCACCAGGGGGACGTCGGTCGGGACCTCGGTCAGGGCCGCGTCGGCGGCGGCGGTGGGGGCTATCACCACGATTCCCGCAGCCCGCTGTTCGCGGTGGTGTTCCACCGCGGCGGTGATGGAGCCCCGGTCCAGGACCCGGACCCGGCGCACGCTGACCACGAAGCCCTGGGCTGCGGCGGCCAGCTCGAAGGCGGCCAGCAGCGAGGAGGGGCCGAAGAGCGTGGAGTTCTGTGCCACCACGCCGATGAGCTGGGATTTGCCGGTCGCCAGCGTGCGCGCCGCCCGGTTGGGTCGGTAGCCGAGTTGTTCGATGGCGGCGCGTACTCGCAGCCTGGTCTGTTCGCGCACGTTGGGGTGACCGTTGAGGACGCGGGAGACGGTCTGGTGGGACACCCCCGCGAGCCGTGCGACGTCCGTCATCGCGGGGTCGCGGTTCGTCCGGGTGAATGAGGAGGTGTGGTCCACCCGTGACTCCTTGGCTGGCGGTGTGGTGCGGGGACCCCTGTGGTGAGAGTGAGTTGGCGCTAACATATCCCACTCGCCCGAAAGGTTCAATGTTCACGGGTCCAGGAAGGGATGCCAACAGCTGCGCTTGTTAGCGCTCACTCAGGCGCGTAATTCGAATGCCCGCCACGAAGAGCTGTTCGGTCCATCCCCGCCTGCGCGGGAGCTGCACGACGGGCCGGTTCCGCCCCGGAACCATGCTTCTACCGGCTACCCGCCCCCGGATGGGCGGGTAGCCGTTTGCTGGCCGGATGTTGCCAACTCCGCGACAGGTCCAACACACACCGTTACGATCATGGGCGCCCCCGTCTCCCCAGATGGCAACACACCCTCACCCAACGGAGGACACGTGACCATCACCCCCGACGCACCCAGTAGGGCCCCGGGATTCATCTGGCTCGACCTCACCCGCAAGTGCCAACTCGAATGCGCTCACTGCTACAACGAGTCCGGACCTGACGGCGACCACGGCACCATGACCCGGGCCGACTGGTTGCGCACGATCGACCAGGCCGCCGACACCGGCACCCGCCACATCCAACTCATCGGTGGCGAACCCACCCTGCACCCCGATGCCCTGGAGATCGCCGAACACGCTCTGGAGCTGGGGTTGTCCGTCGAGGTGTACTCCAACCTCGTCCACGTCACCCCCCAGTGGTGGAGCCTGCTCCAGCGTCCCGGCATGTCACTCGCAACCTCCTACTACGGGTCCGACCCGGACCAGCACAACGCCATGACCGGACGCCCGACGTCGCACCGGCACACCCGGGCGAACATCGTCCGCGCCCTGGAAGCGAACATCCCGCTCAGGGTCGCCATCATCACCTCGGACGGCACTGGTGTGGCCGAGACCCGTGCAGAGCTCGCGCAGCTAGGGGTCGCCCGCATCGGCGTCGACCACGTTCGCCCCTACGGGCGCGGCGCCCAGGCCCAGGAGCCGGACTGTACCGGGTTGTGCGGGGCGTGCGGCGACGGCCGGGCTTCAGTCGCCCCAGACGGGTCAGTGTCCCCCTGCGTGTTCTCCACCTGGATCAGCGCAGGAAACGTCCGCCAAGAACCGCTGGCCGATATCCTGACCGGCCACGACATGAGCAACGCCCGGACCGCCATCCAAGAAGCCAAGGGACCAGACAAAGACGAAGATGACGACCACACCATCATCACCTGCGAACCGGACCACTGGTGCTCTCCCGGAAGCCCCGGAAGCATTTGCAACCCCCGCCGCTGAGGACACCATGATCCCGTTCACCGACCTCATTCGTGCCCACACCGGGGAGGCCAGCCGGGTCCGCCCCGCTGGTGAAGGCCACGGCTGGAGCACCCCGGCCCTCGTCAGCAGCGACCAGGGCGAGTTCTTCGTCAAAGGAGTCCCGAACCGGCCCGGCGGGCGCCTGGACTCCGCCCGGCGGGAGGCGACCATCAACCCGTTCGTCCGGGACGTTACCCCGACGATGCGGTGGCAGGCCGAGGACGAGCACTGGTTCGTGATGGGCTTCGACGCCATCGAGGGCAGGCCCGCCGATTTCCTGCCGGGCTCGTCCGATCTGGGCCGGGTCGTGGAGGTCCTGAACAGGGTGTCAAAGATCCCCTTGCCCGCTGTGGCCCGGGGTTGGGAGGAGACCCGGTGGGACCGTTTCGCTACCGATGACGAGAAGGCTCTCTTGCGCGGGGACTCGTTGACCTACACCGACGTCCACGAACTCAACTTCCTCCTCACCGAGGGCGGGACGTGGCTCCTGGACTGGGGGTGGCCCACGCACGGAGCGCCGATCATCATGCCCTCGGACCTGGCTGTTCAGCTCGTCGCCGCCCACCACTCCCCTGAGTCCGCTGAGGGATGGGTTGGGCAGCTGGAGGCGTGGAAGGCGTCTTCGCTGGAGAGCGCGATCGCGTTCGCGCGCGCCAACGTGGGCCTGTATGAGTGGCAGGTTGAGGCCCGCCCTGAGCAGGAATGGTTGGTGGCGATGTTGGACGCGGCGAAGGCGTGGCACCAGCACGTGAAGGGGTGACGTCCCTGCTGGACGCCGTTCGGAGACGGCGGCGCCGACGCAACCGCTTTTGGTCCTAGGTTTCGGCCGGACGTCGCAGGTACCCTGTCCCGGTACACACAGAACCGGACCCCGCCAACGAGACTGGCGGGGTCCGGTTGCCTTGTAGCTAGGAGATGGTGGCCTTGAGGAAGGCCGTCCACTCCATCCCACCTGCCTCAAGGTAGCCCAGGTGGCGATTCTTCGTGTCACGGATACCGGTGACCGGACCTTCCGCGACCTCGACGCAATCCCCACCACGCCCGTCGCTGTGGGATGACTTGTGCCAGACCCACTCTTCTCTCATTTCATGCCCTTCGCTAGGTCTTGGATCAGCTCGATGGACTTGGCTGGCGACAGAGCCTCGGCCTGCAACGCCCCGAACAGATCAGTCATCTCCTCAATCTCATCAGCCTTATCGAAGGCAGTGCCCCCCAGGGTGTGTTCCATGCGCACCAACTTGCGGTTGTCACGCATGGTCATGAGGCGGAACGGTGAGCACAGACCGCAGTGCTTCCGAACTTCGTCAGGGATGACCTGAAACCGGATCGTATCGTCCTCGGCCAAGCTGACGATGTGTCGCAGCTGCTCGGCCATGATCTCTTCGTTGCCAACGACCCTGTCAACGACGATCTGATCCACGACAAACCAGAGGATGGGTCGCTGCGGCCTCAGGTGCGGCAGCCTACTCACACGTACCTTGACAACCTCCTCGACCTCCTCCGGCGTCTTCTGTACTTGCCGAGCCGAGACGAGCACGCGTGTGTACTCAGCTGTCTGGAGCAGGCCGGGGACCAGGATGGAATGGTACTCGCTGATCTTCTTGGACCGGAGTTCGGATTGTAGAGCGTCCTTGAACCACGGCAGGACGTCTTTCTCCTCGACCACGTCCAACCATTGTTGCAGGAGCTCTCCTTCAGTAGCGAACAAGGTGTCCAAGTTACGAACATGCTCCCTCAATGGGGCTCTTGTTGCTCGCTCCATGTGCCCGATCATGCCCGCACTCAGGCCGAGTTCCTCGCCTACCTCAGCCAGAGTAAGCCCAGCTCTCTTGCGGCGCTGTCGAAGTTCCCCGCCGAGCGGCATCCATTGTTGTAGCACCTTGTCACCCATAACTACAGCTAACTACAAAGCAGTACCCACCACAACACCAGCACTACATTGAATCCCAGTCCAGTTGTATCACTAGCGCGCTGAACAGCGGGTTGCCATAGTTCACGTCAGGCGCCTAGCACCGGTGCCTTGTTCAAACCGAACAGGCATGGTCAGCTCAGTGATTCTTCGTCTGGGGAGATGTGGGGTTCCTGAGCTGAACGGCCATCCCACGGGTGTCACGGCCCATGGGGTGGCCACCCTGAACACCCCGCCCTTGACCGGGTGGGAGAAACGTCGGCCCGCCCAGCTCGGAGGCAAAGGGCGGGCCGACCCCCAGAACAAAATAGAGCCCCGGTGACCGAAGTAGAGAGCGGTCGCCCGGGGCAGGCCCCCACCCCGACAGCACCGAGGTGAAGACGAATGCAGCATACCGCCCCCAAAACCCCACGCACCAGGCCAACTCAGGAACGCCGCGCGACCTTCAACGGCACCCCCGAAGGCGTCACCGACGCCCGCAAGTGGGCCCTCGCCGCCCTCAACAAGCCCGGCTGGGGCATCCCCAACCCCGACGACTTCGCCCTCGTAGTCAGCGAACTCGCCACCAACGCCCTCGACCACACCCACAGCGGCAGGGGCGGGAAGTTCACCATCCGCCTCGCCCTCCACGAGGACCACATCCGTGTCACCGTCCGCGACGCCGGACCCCGCCAGGGCCGTACCCCCACCCGCCGCACGCCTCAGCTGACGGCCGAGCACGGCCGCGGGCTCGGGATCGTGGACGCGCTCTCCAGGTCGTGGGGGGTCGCGACCATCGGCACCGGGGTGTACGCGGAGGTGACCCGATGACCGTGCTGACCCTGTCGATGGTCCCCTACCACCAACAGGCTCCGAGGCCGTCGACCCGCGCCTTGCGGGCACTCACCACCATGACGAAAGTCCTGGTCCAGTCGGGGTACACCCCCGAGGCCGACCACGCCGAGTGGTCCGTGGACGCCCGCCTCTACCAGAATCGGTACTGGGAGAACGACCGCCCCGTGGGACACAAGCCCGTCGCCGCTGTCTGCCTGCGCCTGCACCAGCCCGGCCCGGACGCCCTGTGGTGGACCTACGAATACCCCGCCCGGCCCCCGGACGAGTGGGCGACACCAAAATCCGCGAGCAGCGTCCGCCGCTTGGCCGTGCTGGGGGACGCCACGTACCCCGTGCGCCCCCAGGACCTCGCGGTCGTCGACTACATGATCACGGGGAGGTCCACGTGATCCGGAGCAACCTCCTGCCCCAGATCAACGACCTGCGCGCCCGATATGCCGACCTTCGGTGGCGGGCGGCGACGACCGGGCCGGGGTTCGTCCTCACCCAGGGCCGCGACCACACCGGCATTACTTACGCGCTCACCAGGTTGGGCGGGCACACCGACATCCTCTATTCGCTGGACGATGTCGCCCAGTTCCTGGACCAGCACACCACCCGCTGAACCAGTGACCCGCCGACGCACCCCTACCGCCGTCCACACGGTGGGGTTCCTGCAAGGCCACACCTCGGGGTCCGTCCACTGACGCGGCGGACCCCGGGCACCAAGCACACCAGAAGGAACCCGAGTGACCACCCCACACGACCCGATCCGTGACCTCGAGCAACTTGCTCTCGAGGTCCGGTGATGTACCCGGTCCGTCTCCCCCCGTACATGGACTGGGCCGAGGCCCAAGCCCCTCGGGTGATGGCCGACCGGCAACGCCGAGCAGCCGCCACCCGCTCCGGTCTCGCGGTGCTGCACAGGATCGCCAACCCCAGCGAACAGGCCGAGCAGGAACTCGCCGACGCACAGATGGCCCAACTCGCGGTGGGCGTCCGCCAGCTCCTCGCCCGCCTCCCGTGAACCGGTGTGGTGGTGACGCACCTCCTTCGGACACCCCCGGCGAGGATTCCGCCACCGCACCACCCACAAACCGCACCCGAGCCGAACGACGATGGGACCCCCGATGGACATGGACCTCAAAGCGCTTCTGGTCGAGGTCGCCCACCACCTCAGGGCCGACCCCGCCTCGATCACCGCGTCCGCGCCACGACGACGCCGCAACGAGATTCTGGCCACCGCCCTGCTCAGCGCCACGGAGGACGACCCCGCAGCCGTTCTGGAGGAGATGGAGGAACAGCTGGACCAGGCCGCCGCGCCGGGTGAGGCAGCGTGCCCCCCTGCGTGGCGCCGAGTGCTGGTGTCCGCGTAGCCAGCGATGCACCAGGGCCACTGCTCCGCGGGATCGGTGGCCCACCCGAACTGCCGCGCCCCCGAGGGGCACACCAGCGGGAGCGCGGCTCCCTTTCCCGGAGCCCGGACAAGGGAGCGGGCTCCGGGCATGTGAGGGACCGGCTGGATGACGGCGTGCCTCGGAGTGGAGACCACGCACGCCGCGAATGGCCCTCACGGGGGCCGAGGGGCTTCGACCTTTCACCCTCGGCCCCTCACCCACCGCCCTCTCCGACCCCGGACCAGTCCATGAGGAGACCCGATGACCCGCCGTGCCATGAGGACCACGTCCATCTGGGACACCCTCAACCAGGCGAGAGGTGCCCGGTTGACCCGTGACGAGTACCGGACCGAACTCCGAGGCGTGCGCACAGCCCCCTCCTCGGCCGGGATCGCATGGCGGGTGGACACCCTCTCCACCCGCCTGCCGCACGACCCCGCTTGGGAGGCCTGGCAGGCAGGACGCGAGCAGGAAGCGTTCGAACGGCTCAACGACGACCTCCCCACGCTGCGGGCCGAACTCCGCGCGCGCCGTTTGGCCGGGGTCGCCCTGCGCCGTATTGTCATCGCCCCGGTGATCATGGGCGGGTACAACGCGTTCGCCCTGGAGGCGGTCAGACACCTCGCCCGGCTCGGCGAGAACGTGCGCGTCATCAGCGACGAAGGGACTCGGATACCCGAGGTGACCGTGTACGGGGACACCACCTGGCGGCTGTGCACGACACCCGACCAGATCGCGGACGGCGCCGTGCACCTGGACGGCCCCGCCGTCACCGAGCACGCCCGAGTGGGCCTCGGCAGGCTGTGGTCGCACGGCCAGGATCTGCTCGACCTCGACCCGCCTCTTGAACACCGGTGAAATTCACCTGTTCATTGCCTGTACGGCCGCGAGGGCCCTCGCTTCAGTGAGTCGAAGGCCCTCGCGTCGCCCTGGCGAGCGAGCTCAGCAGTTCCGCGCGAGTTCGATGCCGATCGCGACCACCCCCAGGGCTTCACGCTCGGGCGGGTAAATCTCCCGGATGTTACGAAGCTGGTCTTCGCGGGACGCGGTCGGATTGACCGACGAGATCGGTTCGTGGTCGAACATCTCATCGAAGTCCGTGTAGCGGGCTACCCGGGTGATCCGCGTGAGCACTTCCTCGTCGCGGCACTTGAACCGCAACAGGTCGCCCTCCTTGAGCCGCTTGCGGGATGAGTCGTTGACCCTGATCTCGGTCGTCAACGTCCCGGGAAGCTAAGCCTTCGTGGAGCGCTTGGAGGCCCCCACACCAGCAGTGGCCTTGCCCGCGGTCCCGGGCTTCTTGATGATGCCGACCTGGGTCGGGGCCCCGCCCGTGGTGGTCACGTTCGTGTGCTCCGGGTTGTCCGGGAACTGATCCGCGTGGAAGTTGTCGAAGGAGTAGAAGACCAAAGGCTCCGACACGAGGGTTCCATCGCCACGGACCACCTGGAGCGAGTTGGTCGCCACCCACAGCGCCCCGGCGTGGTTCGCCGGAACATTGATGCTCACGTTGTCAGCACGCGTTTCCAGCTTCTTGGTGGACCTGCTACGCGAGAAGCCCAAGTCCAGACTCAGGGTCGTGGTGACAGAGGCGGTGACCACACCGATGGAGAAGCCGCCAGTTCCCGCATACGAGAACCCGGTGTTGACGCTGAAGGCTTGGGCCTCTTCCTCCTCCACCCCTGTGGTCACCGTGGTGCCGACGTTCTGGGCGGCGTCGGTGGTGTTGTTGAAGAACTTCAGCAGGGTCCAGGATGCCCTGCGCTCCACCCGGTAGAACGGCGAGTTCGCCAGCTTCCACTCGGTGGACCGCTCGTCGTCCTTGACCGCCTCGAAGGGAAGCCACGCGGCGTTCGTGAGCAACTCGGGGGTCATGCCAGCCGGGGAGGTGCGACCTTCCAGCTCCGGCTGCGGTGGCCGGACGTTCTTGTCGGAGGGGACCGGCAGGCACAGCACACGCATCTCAGGCAAATGCTTGGGCTGATCGGTGGACGTGTGGGCGACGTAGGTGTTCGGCGCGATGAGCACGTGGGAGCTGTCAGGGCTGTCGACGTACTTCGGGGGCGCGTTGTTGCGCCACACGCTGACGTCGTGCTTCGTGCCCAGTCCCTGGCCGGTGAAGACGGGTTCGTCCGAAGCCACCGCACGGTAGGTGAGGTCCTCGCGAACGCAGGCCACCGCGTCCAGCGGTGGCTTGTCGTAGGAGTCGTTGGAAGCCGCCAGGCCCATGGCCACGTAGCCCTCAGGCGGGATGGGGCGCCACAGGGAGCACTTGTACCTGGCCCCGGAGCCATTGTCGTCCCAAACCAGCTCGTAGTCGACCGGGTCGGCCAGGGAGGGCTCGGGGCGCGCGGCAGGAACGGTCGGGTTCTGCCTCACACAGATGGCCACGACGTGTTCGTCCACCACATGCACCCCCGCGTGCGGGAGGTTCTTGGAGCCCCACCCCGGGATCGCGACCGTGCCCAGCGCCCGATAGTTGTCCGGGATGTTGGGCTGCCAGAAACCGACCGGCTTCTGGCTTCGCGAGCCGCCGTCGTGCCAGTACTCGGTGAAGTTCTCAACATGGGTAACGAAGAGCTCGCCGAACGACTTCGCGTTCTTCACTCTGCCGCCTTTCTGAAGTAAGCCGGGGGATGTCCTAGTTGAAGAGGGGTCTCCTCCGCTGCTCTTGGCAGCCCTCCTGTCATGACCCCGAGGCACCCACGAAAACCACCAACGACTGATGGGGCCTATTTGGTCGAGCACAAAGCGTGATCGAGTGCTTCATAGTTGATCAATTCGCCAAGGGAAAGGGGCGTCCGTGAGGCTTCGCTGCACAGGACCAGAAGGTCACTCACCCACGAGTTGCCAACTACCGTTCACCATCGATGCCCCAGGGTGAATTCCACACGCTGGAGATGACCACGGGACGGACTGGGCGCTCAGACAACAGCGCGAGCGGCCCGGCGCCCTAGGGGTGCCGGGCCGCACTCGGCTCAGCACTTCCCGGAGTTCAGCGTCTTCTGTAACTCTCTGGTCGTCTCGGGCCTGGGTCCCCGGGCCAGGCAGTCCGTCGACTGCGGACCCGGTCCTTGTAGTGGATCACTGGCCCATCCCCGCGTGCGCGGGGCTCACGGCGACCTGTTGGGGGTCATGGGGGTGAACCTTTCTTCAAAACCTGACTGACCAGATCGGGCCAAAGGGATGACATGGAAATACAGGAATGAAATTCTTCGGTGGCCCGTCTTCCAACGACAGGACCGTCTTGAAGTTTCACAATTTTGTCCTCATATGGGCGCTGCTCTTGTGGTTCATCACCATTTGGATGCTGCTGGCCCCACCCCCTCAACCCGCCATCGTGCTGGAAACGCCTCGCCCTGATTGCCCATCCACGAACCTCTACACGTACCGAGAGGGGGTGGCCTTGGTCCAGGATGAGATATGCATGAACGCGCGGGCCCGGTCCATGGTGATGGCGCTGATCCCGCTGACTGCTTCCGTGCCGCTCTGGGCGCTCTGGGCGCGATATGCAGCGAGTCCTACCAAGTCGGATCTGAAGGCGGACCGAGACAAGCCAGTGCTGTAACGCCACCCTCACCACGCGGCGGCCTGCTGGGTCATGGGGGTGGTCGGTCCATCCCCGCGTGCGCGGGGCTCACGATGCAGGAGGGCCCGGCCGGTTTCGGCCGGGCGGTCCATCCCCGCGTGCGCGGGGCTCACATGCTCCGCGAGCGGCTCTACCGCCTCACCGCCGGTCCATCCCCGCGTGCGCGGGGCTCACCGAGCAATGACCAAAGTCACGGCCGCGTCAATCGGTCCATCCCCGCGTGCGCGGGGCTCACCGAGCGATCTATCCGGTTATCCCGCAGACCGTCGGTCCATCCCCGCGTGCGCGGGGCTCACGCTCGGGCGGACCATCCCAAAGCGTCCGGTGACGGTCCATCACCGCGTGCGCGGGGCTCACCAGTACGCGTCCCTGCCCACGACGTGGCCCTCCGGTCCATCCCCGCGTGCGCGGGGCTCACTTCCCCGCCGGACCAGGTGGGGACCGCTTCGCCGGTCCATCCCCGCGTGCGCGGGGCTCACGTCCGCTCACCCCCCACGGTTTGCAGGGTGATCGGTCCATCCCCGCGTGCGCGGGGCTCACAGCGAGACCATCTGTGCGGGTCGGCAGACGATCGGTCCATCCCCGCGTGCGCGGGGCTCACGGCATGGAACAGGTCGTCGACGCCGACTACGACGGTCCATCCCCGCGTGCGCGGGGCTCACTTCTGGCGGACGAACGTGAAGTCCATGCCCACCGGTCCATCCCCGCGTGCGCGGGGCTCACATGGACGACGACAGCGGTCAGCTGGGGCTGAACGGTCCATCCCCGCGTGCGCGGGGCTCACATGGACGACGACAGCGGTCAGCTGGGGCTGAACGGTCCATCCCCGCGTGCGCGGGGCTCACGCCCTCGGTGCGCGGGGGGTACTTCTGGCCCGCGGTCCATCCCCGCGTGCGCGGGGCTCACCGGAGGTATGCCCTCCGCGCTGACCTCCTCGGCGGTCCATCCCCGCGTGCGCGGGGCTCACGCTTAATGACCTGCGACAACGCGGGCCGTTATCTCCGCTTGACCTTCACAGCCACACATCTAATGCACATGATGTCAGAGGCCGGGGCCCTGGGACCCTCAGTCCCCAGCCCCAAACCCCGGCCCCCACACCATCAACTCCTCTGGGGAAGACTCCGGCTTCGACCCCGGAACTCCGCGACAACCTGGTCACCCCGACGGACCGTGACGTCGTAGACGCCGCTGCGCCCGAACCGAACCCTCTCCTCGGCGGTCGCCACCAGCAGATCCCCCTCCTTGGTGGGGGCCACGAAGGTCACGTCCGCGCCCGAAGCCACCGTGACGTCGCCGCCGTCCAGGTTGCACGCGCAGGCGAAGGCGGTGTCGGCGAGCGCGAACACGAACCCGCCGTGGGTGATGTCGTAGCCGTTGAGCATCAGCGGCCCCACGACCATCTCCACCACCGCGTACCCGTCGCGGGCCTCGACCAGGCGCATCCCCAGTCCCTTGGAAGCCCGGTCGGCCTCGAACATCCGCCACGCGGTCTCGTTGCGTCCCTCGGACGCGGCACCGCTCACGAGTCGAAGTCCACGGTGACGGTGTCGGTCTGTGGCAACGACTGACACGCCAGCGCGTACCCGGCCTCAACCTCGGCGGGGGTGAGCGCGTAGTTGCGGCGCATCTTCACCTCACCGTCACAGACCTTCACCCGGCAGGTACCGCACACCCCACCCTTGCAGGCGAACGGCAGGTCGGGACGGTAGCGCTGCGCGGAGTCCAGCACCGGCACACCCTGGGGCAGTGTCAGAGTGGTCGTGCGGCCGTCCAGCACGACGGTGACCTCGCTGGCCGGACCCTCGACCTCGGGCTCCTCGTGGCGCGCCTGGGGCGGCGGCTCCGCCCCCTCGACGAAGAACAGCTCCTGGTGGACCCGCTCCCCCTCCACACCGTGCCGGGCGAGGACCTCCTGCGCGTCGGTGACCATGCCGTAGGGCCCGCACAGCCACCAGTGGTCGACCGCGTCGGCGGCGATGATGGTGGACAGCAGCGCGTCCAGCTTCGCGCCGTCCAGTCGGCCGGTGAACAACTCGGATTCACGCGGCTCGCGGGAGAGCACGTGGACGAGCTCGAACCGGGGCCCGAACGAGTCCTTGAGGTCGGCGATCTCGTCGGCGAACATCACCGTGTCGCTGCGGCGGTTTCCGTACAGGAGGGTGACGTGCGAGTCCGTGCGGCGCAGCAGGGACGCCGCCATGGACAGGACCGGCGTGATCCCCGAACCGGCTGCCACGAGCACGTGGCGCGCGGCCTGGGTGAGGTCGGGGCTGAACCGACCGGTGGGCACGCCCACCTCGATCTCGAAGCCCGGCTCGACCTCACGGACCAGCCAGCTGGAGAACAGTCCTCCGGCGACCAGGCGTACCCCAACGCGGGGCGCCTCCCCCACGGCGGAGCAGATGGAGTAGCTGCGCCGCTCCTCCACGCCGTCGACCTGGCGGCGCAGGGTCAGCGACTGGCCGGGCGCGAAGGCGAACTCCTCGGTCAGGTGATCGGGGACGTCGAAGGTGACCGCGACGGCGTCGTCGCACAGGCGCTCGACGGCGGCCACGCGCAGCCGGTGGAACGCGGCGCGGCCGCGCACCTGGGCCCCGGCGGTCTCGGTGACGGGTGTGGACACGGTCAGATCTCCTTGACGTGCTCGAACGGTTCGAGGCAGGACCGGCAGCGGTGCAAAGACTTGCAGGAAGTGGAGCCGAACCGGGACAGTTCCTCGGTGTCGGCCGCACGGCACAGCGGGCAGCGCGGCACGGTGCGGGTGGGCATCAGGATGAGCGGAACGGGCCCCGCCTGCCGCTTGGGCGCACCGCCGGGGGGTGAGATGCCGTGCTCGGTGAGCTTGCGTCGGCCCTCGTCGGTGATCCAGTCGGTGGTCCAGGCCGGGGAGAGCGCGGTGCGCACCTCGACCCGGTCGAACCCGGCGGCGCGGACGGCGCGGTCCACGTCCACCCGCATCTCCGCCAGCGCGGGGCACCCGGAGTAGGTGGGCGTGATCCACACGGCGGCGGTGCCGTCCTCCTCCACGGTGGCCTCGCGCAGGATGCCGAGGTCGGCGAGGGTGAGCATGGGCAGTTCGGGGTCGGTGACCGCGGCGGCCGCATCCCAGAGGAGCTGCCTGGTGTCCGTGGTGGTTACCATGTCGCCTCCGGGTGCTCCCGGGCCACGCTCTGGAGCTCCTCCAGCAGCGGGGCGAGGTGTTCGGTGTGCTCGCCGTCGCGTCCGGCGACCGCCGGTCGGGGGAAGGCTTCGGGTGCGGGCAGGGTGGCGGCGGTCAGCACCTGGGTGAGGACGTCGTGGACCTCGTCGCGCACGGAGGCCGGGTCCACGGCCACACCCTGGGCGGCCAGCGCCGCTTCGAGGGGGTGAGTGGCGAGGAGTTCGCCGGTGAGCGGCCACACGTCGGCGATCGCCGCGCCCATGCGTTCGTGGGAGTAGGGGGTCCCGTCGCCCAGGCGCAGGGTCCAGGCCACGGCGTACTCGCGGTGGTAGGCCAGCTCGTTCACGCCCTTGGCGGCGATCGCGGCCACCACCGGGTCGGCGCTGTCGGCGAGCCGGGTGAACAGGGCCAACCGCCAGGAGGAGAGGACGAGCAGCGTGGCGATCGCGTGGGCGAAGTCGCCGCGCGGGGCCTCGGTGAGGCGCACGTTGCGGAACTGCGCGGGGTCCCGGTGGTAGGCGAAGGCGTCCTCGTCACGGCCGGTGCCGTCGGCCTGTCCGGCGCGGGCCAGCAGGAGCCGGGCCTGGCCGAGCAGGTCCAGGGCGATGTTGGCCAGCGCCACCTCCTCCTCCAGTTCGGGGGCGTCGGTCACCCACTGGACCAGGCGCTGTGACTGGACGAGCGCGTCGTCGCCGAGCATCTGGCAGTAGACCGCCAGGTCCGCACCGTCGACCCCGGCGGGCAGGGTGGTGTCCACGCCCGCGAGCGCCTCGGTGAAGCCGGTCCCGAAGGCCCAGCGGGCGTCGCCGTCGTGCTCCTCGGTGAGTCCGGTGAAAATGTTCTCGCCACTCATGCTTGTCCTTGAAGAGTCGTGCCGACCGTGGTCCCCCTAGATGTGCGGGACGTCCTCGGGGATGGGGTAGAAGGTCGGGTGGCGGTAGACCTTGTCACCGCTGGGCTCGAAGTAGGGGTCCTTCTCGTCCGGGCTGGAGGCCGTGACGTCCTCGGCGAGCACCACCCAGATGCTCACCCCCTCGTTGCGGCGGGTGTAGAGGTTGCGGGCGTTGTGCAGCGCCATGGTCGCGTCGGGGGCGTGCAGCGATCCCACGTGCACGTGGTTGAGGCCGCGCTTGCCGCGGACGAACACCTCGTAGAGGGGCCACTCGGGGCGAGCCGGGGTGGCGTCGTCGTTCCTGCTCATACCGTGGCCTCCTGCTGCTTCCTGGCGTAGGCGGTGGCGGCCTCGCGGACCCACGCGCCCTTCTCGTGCGCGGCGCGCCTGCGGGAGACGCGCTCGGCGTTCTTGGGGCCGTTGCCCTTGATGACCCGCTTGAGCTCGTCCCAGTCCGGGGTACCGAAGTCGTGCTGGCCCCGTTCGGCGTTCCAGACCAGTTCGGGGTCGGGCAGGGTGACTCCGAGCTTCTCGGCCTGGGGAACGGTCATGTCGACGAAGCGCTGGCGCAGGTCGTCGTTGGTGTCGATCTTGATGCCCCAGGTCATGGACTGCTGCGTGTTGGGCGATTCGGCGTCGGGCGGGCCGAACATCATCAGGGACGGCCACCACCAGCGGTCGACGGCGTCCTGGACCATCCGGCGCTGGCCCTCGGTGCCCTCCATCATGCGCATGAGGAGTTCGTAGCCCTGCCGCTGGTGGAAGGACTCCTCCTTGCAGATGCGCACCATGGCGCGGGCGTAGGGGCCGAAGGAGGTGCGGCAGAGCGGGACCTGGTTGCAGATCGCGGCGCCGTCCACCAGCCAGCCGATCACGCCCACGTCGGCGTAGCTCAGCGAGGGGTAGTTGAAGATCGAGGAGTACTTCTGGCGGCCCTCGATGAGCCGCTCGGTGAGGTCGTTGCGGTCGACTCCGAGGGTCTCGGCGGCCGCGTACAGGTAGAGGCCGTGCCCGGCCTCGTCCTGGACCTTGGCCAGGAGGATGGCCTTGCGGCGCAGGCTGGGCGCGGAGGCGATCCAGTCGCCCTCGGGCTGCATGCCGATGATCTCGGAGTGGGCGTGCTGGGAGACCTGGCGGACGAGGGTCCTCCGGTAGGCCTCGGGCATCCAGTCACGCGGCTCGACGCGCTGGTTGGCGGCGATGCGGGCGTCGAACTCCACCTGGAGTGCCTCGTCCGCGCCGGGGGGCGCTTCCTGGGCCGTGGTCGGCATTGATCAATCCCCATTCATAACCGAACGTTCGGTCAGTAATTAGTATCCCCGGATTCGGGGGTCCGACGCAAGTCCCCGGACCCCCGAATCGGGGCTGGTCACCTTGTTCGCGCAGGCCCTCGCCCCGGCACGAGACGTGTTCCGGCGCCGGACGGCAGAACCGGACCCGTCACCGGCCGGTGAACGTGGGCTTCTGCTTGTTCAGGAAGGACGAGACCGCACCGACGTGGTCGGCGGTCACCCCGAGCTGGTTCTGGAGGTCGGCCTCCTCCTCCAGCAGTTCGGGCAGGTCGCTCTGACCATCGGCGGCCGAGCGCACCTCGCGCTTGGCCGCCACGAACGCCGCCGTGGGCCCCGAGGCCAGCTGCGCGGCCACCTCGCGGGCGCGCGCCTCCCAGTCCTCGTCAGCCACGACCTCGGTGACCAGGCCCAGCTCCTGGGCGCGCGCGGCACCGAACACCGTGCCCAGCAGCATCAGTTCCATCGCACGCGCCTGGCCCAGCGAGCGGACCAGCCGGAGGGCAAGACCGGAGTCCGAGGCGAGGCCGATCCCGGTGAACGCGGTGCCGAACTTGGCCCTGCCCGCCGCCACGCGCACGTCACCGGCGAGGGCGAACCCCAGCCCGGCTCCCACGCAGGCACCGCCGATCCCGACCACCACGGGCACCTGGATGCTCTCCAGCGCCAACACGATCCGGTTGTAGTGCTCGCGCACCGTGGTCAGCGCCTGGTCCGGGGTCTCCTCCAGGATCCGCGCGTGCTCGGCCAGGTCCTGGCCCAGGCAGAACGCCCGGTCCGACCCCAGGAACAGCACCGCCCGCGCGGTGGTGGACTCCGCCGCCCGGGTCACCGCCTCCAGCAGCTCCTCCTTGGCCTTCCGGGTCAGCCCCGGACGGTGCAGCCTGATGGTGGCGAGCCCGTCGACCTCGCCGAACTCCGCGGCCCTGTCCTCACTCACGCCTTGTCTCCCTTGTCCCAGAGGTGGAATCCCTCGCCGCTCTTGCGGCCGAGCCTGCCCTCGGCGACCTTACGGCGCAGGAGCTCGGGGGGCGAGAACCGGTCCCCCAGTTCGCTCGCCAGGTGCTCAGCGATGGCCAGGCGCACGTCGAGTCCGACCAGGTCGGTGAGCTTGAGCGGGCCCATGGGGTGGCGGTAGCCGAGCTCCATGGCGGTGTCGATGTCGGCGGGCGAGGCCACACCCTCCTCGACCATGCGGATGGCCTCCAGGCCCAGCATCACGCCGAGGCGGCTGGTGGCGAACCCGGGGGCGTCCCGGACCACGATCTCCGTCTTGCCAAGGGCCCCGACCCAGCCGCGCACCGTCTCCAGCACAGCGGGGTCGGTCTCCGGCGCGGTCACGATCTCCACGAGCTTGGAGGCGGGGACCGGGTTGAAGAAGTGCGTGCCCAGGAACCGACCGGGGCGCTTGAGCGCGGCGGCCAGCTCGGTGACCGACAGCGAGCTGGTGTTGGAGGCCAGCACGGTGTCCTCGCCGACGGCGGCCTCCGCCGCGGTGAGCACGGCGATCTTGAGCGCGGGCTTCTCCGTGACGGCCTCAACGACCAGCCCGGTGTCGCCCGGGAGGTCCGAGGCGTCGGTGACGGTGCTCATGCGGGCCAGGTAGGCGGCGGGCTCGGCGTCGATCTTGCCGCGTTCACGGGCCTTGTCCAGCCCGGCGCGGACCCGCCCCAGCCCCGCCTCGGCGGCCTCGGCAGTGGCCTCGACCAGCACCGCGCTCGCCCCAGCCATGAGGAACTGCTGGACGATTCCGGCGCCCATGGTGCCGCCGCCGATGACGGCGACGGTGTCGGGCACGCCCTGCGGGGTGATCTCGCTCAACGCTTCTTCCTCTCCAGGAAACGGGTCATGCGGTCGTGCTTGTCGGCGCTCTCGAACAGCACCGCCTGCGTGAGGTCGTCGGCCAGGGGGTGCACGCCCTCGGCATCCAGCACCAGCTTGGTCATCCGCAGCGCCATGGCCGAGGAGGCCACCATCCGGTCGACCAGGGCGTGCGCTCGCTCGCGCAGCTCCTCGGAGGGGACGATCTCGGCGACCAGGCCGTGGCGCAGCGCGGCCTCGGCGTCCAGACGGAACCCGCCCAGCAGCACCTGCTTGGCCACCGAGGCACCGACGAGCTCCTTCAGGCGCCAGCAGGCACCCGCTCCGGCGATGATGCCCAGACCCGGTTCGGGCTGGGCGAACACGGCGGTGGGGGTGGCGATCCGGATGTCGCAGGCGTAGGACAGCTCGGCGCCGCCGCCCAGGGCGAAACCGTCGACGGCGGCCACGGTGGGGGCCTGGAGCCGGTGCAGGCGTTCGAACAGGCGGCTGTTGATCCCGGCCAGTGCCTCCTCACGGCCACGTTCACGCAGCTCGGAGATGTCGGCCCCGCCCGCGAACACGGTGCCGTGGCCGGTCAGGAGCAGGGGTCGGAGGTCGGCCTCGATCCGGGCGCACACCTCGTGCAGCTCGGCGATCATCCGTCCGTTGATGGCGTTACGGGCCTCGGGGCGGTGCAGCTCGACCACCACGCGGTCCTCGCGCCAGTCGACGCGCAGGGTCTCGAAGTCCATGGGCTGGCCGTTCTCGTTCGGGGACTGGGGGCTGCCGGTCGGCCCCGGGCCAGGCCGGTCGGGGTTCGGGGTCACGGGCGCTCCACCAGCAGCGCGGTCCCCTGCCCCACTCCCACGCACAGGGTGGCCAGGCCGCGCCGGGCGTCCTCACGCTCCATGCGGTTCATGAGTGTGACCACCAGTCGGGCGCCGGAGGAGCCGAGCGGATGACCGAGCGCGATCGCGCCGCCGTCGGCGTTCACCCGGGACTCGTCGAGGTCCAGCTGGCGCATCACCCCGAGGGACTGGGCGGCGAAGGCCTCGTTGAGCTCGACCGCGCCGACCTCGTCGAGCGCCCATCCGGCCCGGCCCAGGACCTTGCGGGTGGCCGGAACCGGACCGAGCCCCATGACCTGCGGGTCCACCCCGGCCGAGGCGGAGGCGACGACGCGGGCACGCGGGGTCAGGCCGTACCGGCGCACGGCCTCGGCGCTGGCCAGGACCAGCGCGGAGGCGCCGTCGGAGAGCGAGGAGGAGTTGCCCGCGGTGACGATGCCGCCCTGTCGGAAGACCGGGCGGAGCTTGGCCAGGCTCTCCATGGTGGAGCCGGGGCGGGGCCCCTCGTCCTCGGTGACCTCGTGGGTCTGACCCTTGCGGCCGTGCACGGTGACGGGGACGATCTCGTTCGCGAACCGGCCCGCCTGGGCGGCTGACACGGCCCGCTCGTGGCTGCGCAGGGCGAAGGCGTCGCACTCCTCGCGGGTGAGGCCCTCCAGTGTGGCGACCTCCTCGGCGGTCTCCCCCATCGACAGCGTGTAGCGCAGCTCCTCGGGGGTGGCCTCCGATGCGACCTCGGCGTCGGCGGCCGCGAAGCGGGGGTTGGTGAAGCGCCAGCCCAGGGAGGTGTCGGCGACCTCGCCCGGCTTGGCCCAGGGGGTGCCGGGCTTGGCCATCACCCAGGGGGCGCGGGTCATCGACTCCACGCCACCGGCGACCACGAGGTCGGCCTCGCCCGCACGGATCGCCTGAGCGGCCGAGGCGACGGCGGTCAGCCCGCTGGCGCACAGGCGGTTGACCGTGTAGCCGGGGACCGTGGAGGGCAGCCCGGCCAGCAGGACCGCCATCCGGGCGACGTTGCGGTTGTCCTCACCGGCCTGGTTGGCGGCACCGAGGATCACCTCGTCCACGTCCTCGCCCGGGACCCCGGCACGGCGGACCGCCTCGGCCACCACCCGGGCGGCGAGGTCGTCGGGGCGAACGGCCGCGAGGGCGCCCCCGTAACGGCCCTGAGGGGTGCGCACCCCGTCGACCACGTAGACGTCGCTCACGAACGGCCTCCCTTGTTGACTGCGGTGGCGTGTGCCACCGTCCTGTGTGAACTCTTCAACACGTCTCCTTGACACAGCCACGCGGAGACTGAATAAATGCATTAGTAACCGAACGTTCGGTCAGTAAGCAAGTCGGTCCCCACCGCGGACCGACGAAGACCCACCTCAGAGCGGTTGGACCGCCAGAAAGTGTGCCGCGGCTTCGCACGGCGGGCCCCGCCTCCTCCTCAGGGACGGCCGACCGAGCCCGGCCCGGCGGAAACACCGTGCACAGTACCCGGAGAGGCCCATGGCAAGCCAGGACACCACCACGCAGTCGGCCGGCACCGCTCTCCAGAGGCGCCTCGGGCGGGCCCCGGAGCCCGAGTCGCTGGACGCCGCCGAGCGCATGAGTGTCGACGAGCTGCGCTCCCTCCAGTTCGAGCGTCTGCGCTGGACCCTGGAGCACGCCTACACGAACGTGCCCCTGTACCGGCGCAAGTTCGACGAGGCCGGGGTACGCCCCGAGGACCTCAGGTCGCTGGAGGACATCGCCCTCTTCCCGCACACCACCAAGGCCGACCTGCGCGACAACTACCCGTTCGGGATGTTCGCGGTGCCACAGGAGCAGGTCAGCCGCATCCACGCCTCCAGCGGCACCACCGGCAAGCCCACCGTGGTCGGCTACACGCGCGAGGACATCGACACCTGGGCCACCGTCGTGGCGCGCTCGATCCGCGCCGCCGGCGGACGCCCCGGCCACAAGGTCCACGTCTCCTACGGCTACGGCCTGTTCACCGGCGGGCTCGGCGCCCACTACGGCGCGGAGAAGCTGGGCTGCACCGTCATCCCCGCGTCCGGCGGCCAGACCGCCAAGCAGGTCCAGCTCATCCAGGACTTCCGGCCCGAGATCATCATGATCACCCCGAGCTACATGCTGACCCTGCTCGACGAGTTCGAGCGCCAGGGCATCGACCCGCGCACGACCTCGCTCAAGGTGGGGATCTTCGGCGCCGAGCCGTGGACCGAGCGGATGCGCCTGGAGATCGAGGAGCGCTTCGACATCAACGCCGTGGACATCTACGGCCTCTCCGAGGTGATGGGCCCGGGCGTGGCCAACGAGTGTGTGGAGACCAAGGACGGCCTGCACGTGTGGGAGGACCACTTCTTCCCCGAGGTGCTCGACCCCGTCACCCAGGACGTGCTACCGGATGGGGAGAACGGCGAGCTGGTCTTCACCTCGCTCACCAAGCAGGCCATGCCGATCATCCGCTACCGCACCCGCGACCTGACCACACTGCGCCCGGGCACCGCCCGCCCGATGCGACGCATGGACAAGATCACCGGCCGCAGCGACGACATGATCATCCTGCGCGGGGTCAACGTCTTCCCGACCCAGATCGAGGAGATCGTGCTGGGTCTGGACGGACTCGCCCCGCACTTCCAGTTGGTGCTCACCAAGGAGGGTCGCCTGGACCGCATGTCCGTGCGCGTCGAGGCCGCGCCGGACTGCACCACCGACCGGCGCACCACCCTGAGCCGGGAGATCACCGCGACGATCAAGGACCGCGTCGGTGTGAGCGTCACCGTGGACGTGGTCGACCCCGAGCAGATCGAGCGTTCGGTGGGCAAGTTCCGCCGCATCATCGACCAGCGCCCCAGGGAGTAGCGGCCTCGCCCCGCGCCGGGCTCCCGGCGCGGGGCCGCAGGACCTCGGAGACCCAGGAGCTCCGGAGCAACAGCGAGCCGGGCCCCTCGGCAATGGCCCCCGTTCTTCGGGTGCCAGGTCACGACGCCACGGCCGCGCGGGTGCCGGACCCATCCCCACCGTCCCCGCACGGGTGCCGGACACTCCGAAGTGGATGCCTCGGAACGCTGCCAGTCCAACGTCCCCGCGCGGGTGCCGGACACGACGAACGGCGGCCCGGCTCGCAGGCCCCTCCCCACCGTTCCCGCGCGGGGTACAGGACACCGGCCGGGAAGCTCCGTCGGGCACCCGGAACAGCGGTGCTGCGGGCACCCCCAGCACCCCCAGCACCCCCAGCACCCCCAGCACCCCCAGCACCCGACGAGGATGCCGCGCCACTCGATGAGGGGTCCCGTGCCCGGCGGCCTACGGGGTGGCGGCGGAGCGGTAGTCCCGGGGACTGGTCCCCAGCAGGCGCGCGAACACCGCAGAGAACGCCGCCGGGCTGTCGTAGCCGAGATCCGAGGCGACCCGCGCGACCGCCTCACCCCGAGCCAGTTCGGGAAGGGAACGCAGCACACAGGCCCGCTGCCGCCATCGCGCGAACCCCATCCCGGTCTCCGCCCGGAACAGCCGGTTCACCGTGCGCTCACTCACGTGCAGTCGTCCCGCCCACCGGGCCAGCGGATCGTGGACGCGCGGAGCCTCCAGGAACTCCTCGCACAGGGCGCGCAGCCCCTCGTGGCGCGGCAGGGGCAGGTCCAACGGCAGCGGCGCCAGCCCCCGGAGCTCGTGGAGGAGGAGATCAACCAGGGCGGCGTCCCGACCGTGGCGTTCGTGTCGGGGCTCGATGTCCACCGCCGCCAACAGCAGCGCGCGCAGCAGCGCGGACACCTCCACCACCTGGCATCGGGCGGGGAACCACGGCACCGCCGACGGTTCCACGTACAGGCTGCGGGTGCTGACCCCCTCCATCGTGACCTCGTGGTCGGTCCCGGCGGGCACGAGCACCGCCCGTTGCGGCGGCACGGTCCACGCGCCGTCGTCGGTCACCACCCGCATCACCCCGGTGGCGCCGTAGAGGAACTGTGCACGCCGGTGCCGGTGTCGGGCCAGCAGGAACCCGGGCGGGTAGTCAGTGCCGATGGCCAGCACCGGTCGGTCGATGTGGTCGACTTCGGACACGGGGACGTTGCGCACGGACCGACGCTATCTTGTCTGTTACACGATCATTCGTGTCCTTTCATCGAATGCACGCCAACCCCACACCTCCCTACCGTGGTGCGGGTGCTCTCCTCGATCCTCGTTCTCCTGGCCCTGGGCTGTCTGACCGGCGTCACCACGGTCGTGTTCGGCTTCGGCGGCGGCTTCGTGACCGTTCCGGTCGTCTACGCGGTCACCCTGGCCCGCGCCGAACCGGGCGTCGATGCCATGGCCGTGGCCGTGGCCACCTCCACGGCGGTCATGGTGGTCAACTCCCTGAGCGCCACCTGGGCCCAGTACCGTGCCGGGCGCCTGCGCCGCGAACACCTGTGGCCCCTGGCCGCCCCCATCGGAATCGGCTCGGCCATCGGGGCGCTGGCCGCCACGATGGCGGGCGGCGCGGTCCAACACGCCCTGTTCGTGGTCTACCTGGCGGTGACCATCGCCGACAGCCTCCTGCGTCGGGGGTTCCTGACGGCCTCACCGGGCACCTCGCCACGGGTCCCGCGCCTGGGAGTCACCCGGACAGTGGGGCTGGGCATCGGCGCCGTCACCGGCTTCCTGGGGGTGGGCGGCAGCGTCATGACCGTGCCGCTGCTGCGCCGACGCGGGCTGCCCATGAGTGAGGCCACCGCGATGGCCAACCCGCTCACGGTGCCGGTCGCGCTCGCCGGGACGCTGGTCTACGCGCTGTGGGGAACCGGCGGCGCCGGAGCCGACCAGGGGCACCTGGGTTCGGTGGACCTGGTGGCCGGGGCCCTGTTGCTGGCCGGGTCGCTGCCCACCATCGCCCTGGTCCGCCGCCACGTCGGCCGGATCCCCGACCGCGCGCACGCCGTGTCGTACGTGCTCCTGCTCGCCGTGGTGCTGGTGGTGTTCCTGGTGCTGTGAGGGAGCACCGCGTTCGCGACACCTGTGGCAGGAGTCAGCGCCGTGGGCAGGCGCGACAGGATCACCCCCGAACACCATGCCCGTCGCGGACCGGCTGGCCCCACACCGCGTGGACGCTGCCCGTTGGGGCGGGAGCGTCGGCTCTGCCGGGATTCGGGGAGCGCTCTCCCACTCAAGAGTGGAAGGGCGGTCCCCACCCACACTTGCTACGACAGCGCCCATGCACCGTGATCGCGAGTACATACGTGCGCCACCCCTGGAAAGCGGGGGCGCTCCCCCGCCCGAGTACAGGAAGGCGCTCCCGGGACGTGGCGCGCGGCCGCGCCGAGACCGCCGCGCAGGTGGGCGGTGGCGAAGCGCAGCACGTCCCCGGCGCTGGCCAGGACGGTGCCAGCCGGGCCCATGGATCGGGGTATCCCCCACACAGGAGCGATCTCCGGGCGGGCAGTCCCCGCACGTGGCCGACCGCCGCACCGTACAGCATGGCCTCCTCCGGCAGGGTGCGGTCACGGGTCATTCCCAAGGGGCGAAGGGTGTCGCCCTCCACACCGGACCCGACCCGCAGGAGGCCGAGCTGGGCCCGGGACCCCGTGGAGTTCGCAGAGGGCGGCCAGCCGCACGCGCCAGTGGTCGGTGTCGATCGGTGCGCGCGGCTGGCTGGTCCCCCCCCCCCCCCCCCCCCCGGGGGGTGAGGCTGGGGCGGATGCCGGTTCGGCCGGGGCGGTCAGGCCTTGCGGGCCACGCCGCCGTACTCGGCGACCGGGCGGAGCGTACCCACCTCGGTCGGCCCCGGCCGCCAGAGCGAGCAGGACACCAGACCCGGCTCCAGCAGCTCCAGGCCGTCGAAGAGCCCCTTGATCTCCGCCGCCGTGCGGATGGTGATCTTGGGGGTGCCCTTCTCGTTCCACGCGGCGGCCACCTGGTGGGCGCGCTCGTGGTCGATGTCGTCGGTGGGATGGGAGACCACCAGGTAGCTGCCGGGGGCGAGCGCGTCCAGCAGCCGGTCCATGATCGAGCGCACCTCGGCGTCGTCGGCCACGAAGTTCACCACGCCCAGCAGCATCAGGGCCACCGGCTGGTCGAGGTCCAGGGTCTTGGCGGCCGTGGCCAGGATGGAGTCCGGGTCGCGCAGGTCGGCGTCGACGTAGTCGGTCACGCCCTGGTCGGTGCCGGTGAGCAGGGCACGGGCGTGGGTGAGCACCAGCGGGTCGTTGTCCACGTAGACCACACGGGCGTCGGGTGCGATCGACTGCGCGACCTCGTGGGTGTTGTTGTGGGTGGGCAGTCCGGTACCGACGTCCAGGAACTGCCGGATCCCTTCCTCCTGTGCCAGGTAGGTGACAGTACGGACGAGGAAGGCACGGTCCGCGATCGCGTTGTCGACGATCTCAGGGAAGAACGAACGGATCTGTTCGCCCATCTCCCGGTCGACGGGGTAGTTGTCCTTGCCGCCCAGCCAGTAGTTCCAGATCCTGGCGTTGTGCGGGACGGTGGTGTCGATCCTGGGTTCGGTGTTCTCGGGGGGCACGGGTCCTGCTCTCCACTGCCGGGCCCGGCCGGTGCCGGGCGGGGTACGGGACCAGCTAAACGGACGCGGGGCGTGCCCGGCAAGAACCATAGGCCCTGGTTTGTAGGGAAATCAGTGTTTTGTTGCCCCGGGTCGCCCCACGCGCCCTCTGAGACGGTCTCGTACGAGCGACGGCCCCCGAAATCCGTTCGTGGTGCCCACCCCGGCCCCGATAGGTTGCGACCACGATCCACCGAACCGGGAGGCTCAGGTGAAGCACTCCAGTGAGGAGTTCGCCCGTATCGCCGCACAGGGCACCGTCCTGCGCTGTCAGGTCGGCTCCGTCGTCCACGGCCTCAACCTCGACGGCCAGAACGACCGCGACGAGATGGGCATCTGCGTCGAGCCGCCCGAGTACGTCGTCGGTCTGCGCGCCTTCGAGCAGTACATCCTCCGCGACCAGGGTGAACACGTCCGCTCGGGCCCCGGCGACCTTGACCTGACCGTCTACTCACTGCGCAAGTGGACCCGCCTGGCCCTGGAGGGAAACCCCACCGTCCTGCTGCCGCTCTTCGTCCCAGAGGACGAGATCACCACCCTCACACCCATCGGCGTCGACCTGCGGGCCAACGGCCACCGCTTCCTGTCCCGCCGCGCGGGAGAGCGCTTCCTGGGCTACCTGCGTGCCCAGCGGGACCGCATGGCCGGCACCCGGGGCGGAAGACACACCAACCGCCCCGAACTGGTGGAGCGGCACGGTTTCGACACCAAGTACGCCTACCACATGGTCCGGCTGGGCCTCCAGGGCGTCGAGCTGATGGAGACCGGCGACATCACCCTGCCCATGCCCGAACCCGACCGGGGTTGGCTGCTGGCCCTGCGCCGGGGAGAGCGCTCCCGTGACGAGGCCCTGGAGCGCGCGGGGGAACTGGAGAACCGTCTGGAGGAGCTGTGCCGGACCTCCCACCTGCCCGAAGGCCCCGACTCCGACTGGGCCGACCGCTGGCTGGTCGGGACCTACCAGCGGTTCTGGAACGAGAGCTGAACCACGCTGGTCAGAGCGGGCACCCGACGCGGCGACCTCGCGACGGCGAGATAGGGTTGTGGACCGAAGAGGTAACATGCCGCGCCCGAAACCACGGGTGTCCCGGTGTGCCGGGCGCCGGGGGAACGGCACGCGGTGCCCGGGGGACGACACAGTGAAGGAAACACCATGGTCGGAACCGTCGCGTTCGTGCTCATGATCGTCAGCCTGTCCATGATGATCATCTCCGGTCTCATCGCGGCCGTCGTCAAGACCCGCTAGGAGCGGACGCCCCAGCACCGGGTCGACGGGCGCACGTGTGCGCCCGTCACCCGTCTCCTCCGCCCAGCGCGAGAGGAAGGGGGGATGCCAACGTGGCCGCCGCGTGGCAGGGTGAAAGCGGCCCGATCCCAGGGCCGCACCCCCCGCTCCCGAAGGACCCCCATGCTCACCCTCCCCTCCGCCGCCACGGCTGTCCCCCGACGCACCGGACCGGTCCTGGCTGCCCTCCTCCTCACCGGTTCACTCCTGTCCGTGCTCGCCCCCGCCGCTCCGGCCGCCGCCGAACAGGGCCCGTCGGTCGCGCGCACCGCCTGGATGGGGCAGATCCCCGACGACACGAGCCTGTCGGCGCTGTCCATCCCCGGCACCCACGACACCGGCGCCTGGACCGGCTCCGTGTGGTCGCGCACGCAGGACCTCACCCTCACCGAACAGCTCGACTCCGGGGTGCGTTTCCTCGACGTGCGCACCCGCCACTACCGGGACGCCTTCCCCATCCACCATGGTGTCGAGTACCTGAACCTGAACTTCACCGACGTGGTGACCGACATCGGCGACTTCCTAGACGAGAACCCCTCAGAGACCGTGCTCATGCGGATGAAGAAGGAGCACACCGAGGAGGAGAACACCCGGTCCTACGAACAGACCCTGGACCACTACGTCGAGGAGAACCCGGACACCCGGGACATCCTGACCGAACGCCTGTGGGCGCCGGAACAGGGCGTGGACCGCGTGCCGGACCTCGGCGAGGTCCGCGGCCGCATCGTCATCGTGCAGGACTTCTCCGCTTCCCGGGACTACGGCGTCCACTGGAACGGGTCCTCCCTGGACATCCAGGACGACTACCGGGTGCCCACGCTCTTCGACATCCCCGCCAAGTGGGAGAAGGCCCGCGCCCACTTCGAGCGGACCGCCTCGGGCGCAGACGACGTCCTTTACGTCAACCACCTCAGCGGCAGCGGAGCCCCCTTCGCGAACCCGCGCGAGGTCGCCCTGGGCGGGTTGGGCATCCGGGGTGTGAACCCCCGCGCCGTCGACCACCTGCGCCCCGTGGAGGCGCCCCGCACGGGTGTGGTGGTCATGGACTTCCCCAGCCAGGAACTGACCGACCTCGTCATCGCCCACAACCCCGGCTGAGCCGTTCGCGGAGGGGCAGTGGGTGGAGGGGGCAGTGGTGGGCGTCAAAGCTCCGCTGCCCCTGCCCGCTGCCCTCTCCGATCGAAGCCCCGCTCGGAGGCTCGGCGCCCACAGCACGTGGCCCGACAGCAGAGCGCGCAAGGTGCGCTCGAAGGCAGCCGGGGTGGAATTCGTCCCTGCTGGGTGGTGGCGGCCAGCACCTCCACTGAAGCGGTCGGTTCGGCCCCCGCCCGGTCGTCATAGGCAGGCGGGTCGTCGGCCGACCGGTCACACCGCCCCCGGCTGGGGCTGACCCCGGGTGGCAGCAGTGCGGCCCGGGGGGGGCGACGCACCCTGCCCCAGAAGGAAACGGGTACGAAGGGGCGGCCGGTGCGGATCACCCGTCCACCGCGTTCCGCACCGGCGCTCACGCGTTGCGCGCGGGTCCAGAGTACGGACTCCGGCATGTCCCGGGTGGGTGAATCCGGCAAGTTCTCCGCGACGATGCGACGCGGAACGGAACCCACCTTTATGTCGTAGATTTCCGATTTGACCCCTTCTCCATCGAACCGTTCGCCCACCCGGTCACCATGGCTGAACCCCCGCACCTGGGAGTGCGCGGCGTCAGCTTCGCCTCGAGCGACCGGCTCGTGGCCCTGTGGCCTACGGGCTCGCGGCTCAGGTGATCCCGGTCGAACGCGCGGCGATGGGATGGTAGGCACGCTCCAGCCCCTCAAGGGCGTCCGTGACCATGGCACCGAGGCTGTTCCGGATGTGGGAGCGCACCAGGTCGGCCGCGGCCGCACCGTCGCCGACGATCACGAGCTCCAGGATCCTGTGGTGCTGGTTCAGGTCGATGGTGCGCGGCTCGGCACCAGCGGGCAGCTCGAGCCCGATCCGCCGGTACCGGTCGGCCTTGTCCCACAGGTCGTCCAGCAGTCTGATCATCACCTTGTTGTGGGAAGCGGCGTAGATCGACCGGTGGAAGGCCCGATGCGTCGCGATGGCCTCCTCACCCCAGGTGCGGGTGACCGGCAGCAACTGGTCGGCCGCCGCCCTCATCGTGGCGATCTCCTCCTCCGTCCTGCGCAGGGCGGCGAGCTCGGTGGCCGAGGGTTCCAGCGAGAAGCGGACCTCCAGCAGTTCGCGAGCCTCGGAGGCGCTCATGGGCGCCACGCGCACGTCGCGGTGGGCGTCCATCACGACCCACTCCTCGCTGACCAGTCGCCGGATCGCCTCCCGCAGAGGGGTGATGCTCATCCCCAGTTCCTCGGCCAGTTCGTACTGCGACAGGCGTGATCCCGGGGCGAGCTCGCCGGAGGTGATGCGGCGGCGCAGTTCGGTGTAGGCCAGCCCGCCCTTGCTGGAGAAGGTCCTCGCGCTGGCCATCATGACCTCTCTCACAGAATCCTCAGTCACGGGCTTGTGACCCCCGTCTCACTCAGCATAGACTCCGCCGTACTTATAAGGGTCTTATAAGACATCGTTCGACAGGAGGAAGTCTATGAGAATCGTTTCCGCCCACGCCGGCACCATCCCGATCAGCTCGTCGATGCGCAACGCCTACATCGACTTCAGCAAGATGGACTGCACGATCCTGGCGCTGGTCAGTGACGTGGTGGTCGACGGCAAACCGCTGGTGGGCTACGGCTTCAACTCCAACGGCCGTTACAACGCCACGGCCATCCTGAACGAGCGGATGCTGCCGCGGTTGCGCGACGCCACGCCCGAGGAGCTGCTGGACGAGAACGGTGAACTCTCACCCGCCCGGGCTTGGGAGGTCATGATGCGCAACGAGAAGCCCGGTGGACACGGAGAACGCTCCGTCGCCGTCGGTGTGGTGGACATGGCGCTGCACGACCTCGCCGCCAAGGCAGCGGGCGTGCCGCTGTACCGGTGGATCTCCGATCACTACGGTGACGGCGAACCCGATCAGGACGTCTTCGTCTACGCCGCTGGCGGCTACTACGCACCCGGCAAGACCCTGAGTGACCTGCAGGACGAGATGCGGGGCTTCCTCGACGCCGGGTACGAGATCGTCAAGATGAAGATCGGCGGCGCCGACCTGACTGAGGACCTCAAGCGCATCGAGGCGGTCATCGACGTCCTGGGCGGTGACGGATCCCGCCTGATGGTGGACGTCAACGGCAAGTTCGACCTACGGACGGCGCTGGACTACGGCCAGGCCATCGAGCAGTACGGCCTCTTCTGGTACGAGGAGGTCGGCGACCCCCTGGACTACGGTCTGAACGCGACGCTGTCGGAGAACTACCGCCATCCCATCGCGACCGGCGAGAACCTCTTCTCGTTGCAGGACGCCCGGAACCTGATCCGCTATGGCGGGATGCGCCCGGACCGCGACTTCATCCAGGTCGACCCCGCGCTGAGCTACGGACTGACGGAGTACCGCCGGGTCCTGGCCATGCTCGCCCAGCACGGCTGGTCCTCCCGCCGGTGCGTCCCGCACGGCGGGCACCAGTTCTCGCTGCACATCGCCGCGGCCCTCAAGCTCGGCGGCAACGAGTCCTACCCCGGTGAGTTCCAGCCCACGGGTGGCTTCACCGACGACGCGGTGATCGCCCGCGGGCGTGTGGCGCCGGGTGACCTCCCGGGCATCGGTCTCGAGGGCAAGGCGAGGTTCCACGAGGTCCTCCGGGGCCTGCACGTCTGACCTCCCAGACCCCGGCGGCTCCCAACCGACCGTGGGTACGGGAGTGCCCGCTCCCGCCATCGCACAGGGCCGCCCCGCCACGCGTGCGCGACCATCGAAGCAGCCATGCCGAGAAGGGGCTCCGGTCCCGCGACTGAAACGGGTTCTCCGTCCTCCCTCGCGGAGTACCCGAGGTCACGGTCCCCCCATGACCTGTTCGTCCGACTCCACCCGAACCGATCTGCGGCAAGTCGAGCCGAGCCGAAGACCAGAGAAGGTACAGCAATGGCAAACTCCTATCCGCAGTCCCTATGGGGCAACCTGTGGGACTCACACCGGCAGATCAAAGAGCTGCTGACGTTCTCGACGCGAAGGACGCCGCGGCGGACGGAGCGGGTGGCAGCGGCCACGGGCGAGGGCGGCGGCTCCGCCGAAGCCCGGGGCGAACGCCGGGGTCCGGAATCAGCCGAAGGGTCCGACGGGCCTGACGGGCCCCACGGGACCCAAGGGTCCGACCCCGGGTACACGCCCGCCCGGATCATCGGTCTGATCCTCGGACCGCTGCTGTTCGTGACGACGCTGCTCTTCTTCCACCCCGAGGGACTCTCCCCGGAGGGCAGGGCGGTCCTGGCCACCACCCTCTGGGTGGCGACGTGGTGGATCACCGAGGCGATCCCCATCCCGGTCACGTCCCTGCTTCCCATCGTGCTCCTGCCGCTGTCCGGCGCGCTGGACGGGGACGCCGTGGTCTCGGCCTATGGCAACGACATCATCTTCCTGTTCCTCGGGGGATTCTCGATCGCGATCGCCATGGAGAAATGGAACCTCCATCAGCGCATCGCCCTCACGATCGTCGCGGCGATCGGCACGAGCCCGCGCCGTATCATCCTCGGATTCATGGTCGCGACCGGATTCCTGTCGATGTGGGTCTCCAACACGGCCGCCACCATGATGATGATCCCGGTCGGCCTGGCCGTCGCCTATCAGGCCGCCCGTTCGCTGCGGGGCGGAGAGTTCGCCGACGACCTGTCGAAGTTCGAGAAGTCCATGGTCTTCGGCATCGGTTACGCGGCCACCATCGGCGGCCTCGGCACCCTGATCGGCACACCGCCACTGGCCATTCTCGCCGCGACCTCCGGGGAGCTCTTCGGCCAGACCATCTCGTTCGGCGGTTGGATGGTGTTCGGCGTTCCCATCGTCGTCGCCCTCCTGGCCTTCACGTGGTTCTACCTGACGAGCATCAAGTTCAGGGTCCGGTTCAAGCACCTTCCCGGCGGCCGGGAGATCATCCGGGAGGAGAAGAGGGCTCTCGGCGCAATGTCCGCGGAGGAGAAGGTCGTGCTCGGCGTCTTCCTCGGGGCGGCGTTCATGTGGGTGTCCCGGTCCTTCCTCTGGGAGGGCCTTCTTCCGGGGATCAGCGACGGAGTGATCGCGATCATCGCGACGGTGACCCTGTTCATGCTGCCGACTCGCGGTGGGAGGGACAAGAGGATCCTCCAGTGGGAGGACTCGAAGAGGATCCCGTGGGGAATCCTCCTGCTGTTCGGCGGCGGACTGGCCATCGCGGCCGGATTCGTCGACACCGGCCTCTCCTCGTGGATCGGCGAGCAACTGCGCATGCTCGACGGGGTCAGCGTGGTGCTGATCATCGTCATCGCCACCACCCTCGTGCTGCTCCTGACCGAGATCACCTCGAACGCCGCGACGGCGACGATGATCCTCCCGGTCATGGCCGCCTTCGCGATCTCGCTGAACATTCACCCGTACGCGCTGATGGTCCCCTGCGCGATGGCCGCGAACTGCGCGTTCATGCTCCCGGTGGGTACCCCGCCGAACGCCATCATGTTCGGCACCGGGAAACTGACCATCATCGAGATGGTCAAGGTCGGCTTCTGGCTGAACTGGGTCGCCCTCGCACTCATCGTCATGGGGGTCCTCTACATGCTGCCGTGGATGTGGGGCATCGACCTGATGTCCACTCCCCCCGCGTTCCAGTGACCGTCCACCCGGCCGCGCCCCTCGATCCACGCGGTCGTGACGCCCGTGGCACCGGTGGAGTCCGGGCAGACACTGTCTTCACCTCGCCGTGATAGGGGCACGGACGAACGCGACGAACACCCCTGAGGCCCACTCGAGCTGATCACGGGTCCGGTCCCATCGGCCGGACAGGTCTGCCCGAGGATGAGTCGCCGGGCTCTTCGGCCGGGCTCCGACCAGGTCGGCTTCCGGTCGACGGCGTGTACGGCGCCAGCGGTGGCCAGGCGCGGAGCCCCTGGTGGTACTGGCCTCTCCCCCACCAGGGGCTCCGGCCGAAGCCGCAGATCGTGGGCGCCGCCCCCGCGCGGAGCCGAGACCGTTGATGGTCCGGCGGGAGCGCGTCCGGGGCGCAGCGCCCGGTCGCCCGCCGGTGGCGTGGTCACTGCACGGACCAGCCGCCGTCGGAGGCCAGCACGACGCCGTTGACGTTGTCACTGTCGTCGCTGAGCAGCCACGTGATCGACGCGGCGAGCTTGTCCGCGTCGGCGACCTGCGGGATGAGGCTCATGAACGCGCCGATGCGGGCCTTGCCGAACTCCGACCCGAAGGTGCCGTCGATCCCCGTCGCCACCGGTCCCGGGGCAACCGCGTTGACTCTGACACCGTGCGGTCCGTACATGAACGCCGAGCTGCGCGTGATACCGACGACGGCGTGCTTGGAGGCCGTGTAGGCCACCCCGGCCGCGTTGCCGCGCAGCGCCGCCTCGGAAGCGACGTTGACGATCGAGCCCCGACCGGCGGCGAGCATGGCCGGGACCACGGCGCGCGAGAGCTTGAAGGTGCCGTCGACGTTGACAGCGAAGACCCGCTCCCAGGTCTGGTCGCTCACCTCGTGCAGGGGCGACATGTCGTCCATGATCCCGGCGACGTTGGCCAGGCCGTCGACGCGCTCCCCCGCCGCCTCGACGATCCTCGCCACGTCCTGGTCGCCGGTGATGTCGGCCGCGACGGGCACGACCGTGCCGTCGGGCGACGCGTCGACCAGGCTCTGGAGGCGGTCCTGCGCGATGTCCACGGCGACGACGCGCCCACCCTCGCGCACGATCCGCGCGGCGGTGGCGCGGCCGATCCCGGAGCCCGCCCCGGTGACCACGACCGTGCGCCCGGCGAAGCGCGCACCGGTAGTGGGCGCCTCGGGCTCGTCCGCCACGTCGGGGACGACCCCGCCGTTGGCGCGGAGCACGAGTTCGTCGACGAGCTCCTGCGGGAAGCGGTCCCCGGCGATCTCGACGAGCTTTGCCAGGGAGAGCTTGCCGACGGGGCGCAGCGCGTCGGCGTCCTGTCCCGACCCTTCCAGTAGTTCACGCAGGACCGGCCCTCCGGCGGGGTGGGCGAGCCACTCCTCCACGGTGTTCGCGGCGGTGACGGGTCCGTCGTTCGCGGTCATGTCTTCTCCTGTGTCTCGGCGCTTGCGGGGCCGGGCTGTCGTTTGGCGGACGTGGCTCTGGAGGCAGCGCACGGTCGAAGGGACGGCGGGCCGATCGAACGTCCACGCGGTACGTGGTGTTCAGGCTCCGCTGGTGACCGTGCGTGCGGGCGGGGTCGCTTCGGGCTCGGCCTCACCAGGCACGGGGGCGGCCACACGCTTGGGCAGGAAGGCCGCGACGACGAGGGCCGAGAGCGCTGCCAGAGCACCCATGCCCAGGATCAACACGAAGGCGTTCTGAGCGGGGAACACCTCACCGCCCGCGGTCATGGTCACGTTGGCGATGACGACCCCGGCCACGGCGCTGGCCACGGAGGTACCGATGGAGCGCATGAGGGTGTTGAGGCTGTTGGCCGCGGCCGTCTCGGACCGGGGCACGGCTCCCATGACCAGTGCGGGCATGGCGCCGTAGGCCAGGCCGACACCCGCGCCGATGACGGTGGAGGCGATCATGAGCTGCCAGACGCCGGACATGAGCAACAGGCTCAGGCCGTAGCCGAGACCGACCAGCAGGGCGCCGCACATCAGCGTGGTCTTTGGTCCCCTTGTCCGGGAGATGCGTGCCGAGAGCGGGGACATCGCCATCATGACCAGACCGTTCGGGGCCATCACCAGCCCCGCGACCAGGATCGTCTGACCGAACCCGTAACCGGTGACCTCCGGTAGCTGGAGGAGCTGCGGAATGACCAGGGACATGGCGAACATGGAGAACCCGAACACGAGGGAGGCGATGTTCGTGAGCAGGACCTGACGGCGCACGCTGGTGCGCAGGTCGACCAGCGGGTGGGGAACGCGCAGCTCCCACCAGCCCCACACCAGGAGCACCACCGCCGCGGCGGCGAGCATGGCACCCGGTACACCGCTGCCCCAGCCCCAGTCCGAGCCCTTGGAGATCGCCAGCAGCAGAAGGAGAAGGGCGACGGACAGCCCCAGCGAACCGATCAGATCGAAGGTCCCCCCACTACGAACCCCGGAATCGGGAACCAGGGTGCGGACCAGGACGGCTCCCGCTGCTGCCAGCACGGCGGCCGCCCAGAAGAGCAGGTGCCAGTCGGCCACCTGCGCGACGAGCGCGGCGGCGGGCAGGCCGAGCGCGCCGCCCACACCGAGGGACGCGCTCATCAGGGCGGTCGCCCCGCCGAGGCGCTCGGGTGGCAGTTCGTCGCGCATGATGCTGATGCCCAGCGGGATGACCCCGGCCGCCAGCCCCTGGAGGGCGCGCCCCACGACCATCGGTACCAGGCTGCTGGCGAGCGCGCAGGTCAGCGATCCCACCACGAGGACCGCCAGGCTGAACAGGAGCATGCGGCGTTTGCCGTACATGTCGCCCAGGCGTCCCACGGTGGGGGTGGCGACCGCGGCGGCGAGCAGGGTGGCGGTGATCGCCCACGCCGTGTCCCCGGGGGTGGCTCCCAGCAGGCCGGGCAGGACCGGAACGAGGGGAATGACCAGGGTCTGCATGAGCGAGACGACGATGCCACAGAAGGCCAGGACACAGACGATCACGTTCGGCCTGGCACGAGACCGCTCGACCGGTGGACTGGCATGCACATGAGTCATCGAGCAGGAACCCCCGTGTTCGGACACGCGAAAGCGCCGACATTTAAGTCAGGCGCTTGACTTACGATAACAGTACGCACACGGCGGTTCCACGCCGGACGACGAGTGAGGACCCGACACCACCATGCGGAACGCGGACCGATCCGGCGACGGCCCGATCAGGCGTCGGCCACCCACGCCCCAGGGGGTGTACGCGGTCCACAACCCGGCGCGGCCCCTGAACGCAGGCGGATCCCCGAGGTCGGTGCAGCTGAGGGGTCGCGCGGGGCGGATGTCGGTACCGTGGTCGGCATGAGTGACAGGGTGGCGAGGTCGGAGCGGGTCGCGGCTACACGGGAGACGATCCTGCTGACCGCCGAGCGGTTGTTCGCCGAGCACGGTGTGGCCGGCGTGTCCAACCGTCAGATCAGCCAGGAGGCGGGCCAGGGCAACAACACGGCGGTCTCCTACCACTTCGGCTCCAAGGAGGGGCTGGTGCGCGCGATCGTGCGCCAGCACACCGAGCAGATCGAGGGCGCGCGGGGCAGGATGGTGGCGCGGATCGACGGCTCGAACGAGGTCAGGGACTGGGTGGGATGCACGGTCGAGCCCCTGGCCCTACACCTGGAGGACCTGGGCTCACCCTCCTGGTACGGGCGCTTCAGCGCCCAGGTCCTGGCGGATCCGGTCTACCGGGAGATCGCGGCGAGCGAGGCCCTGGACTCACCCTCGCTCGCTCGGGCGGGGGAAGAGCTGCGCAGGTGCCTTCCCGACCTGCCGACGGAGGTTCGACTGGAACGCCAGGCGATGACCCGCCAGCTCATCGTGCACACCATCGCTGAGCGGGAGCAGGCCGTGGCAGCGGGCAACACCACCTCGTGGAGCTCCTGGTCCCGGACCGCGGTTGGCCTGACTGACGCGCTCACCGGCCTGTGGACTGCTCCGGTCACCCGCGTCCTGGTCTGATTCCTCCGGCGCGAACCACGCGCCCCCGCCGACCGCGTGGTGGTGCGCCGACGCTCCCGGGGCCACGGCTGGTCAGGCGACCCGGACGCCAAGACCGACGGGAGTTCGTCTCGCCACCCGGATCAAGAGTGGGGCCCGGCACCGTGCGCGACTCGCTGTTCATCCTGGACGCCCTGCATGCCCGGGACGGTGGCCCCAAACCGGCCGGTCGACGGGTAATACGCGCGGCGCCCGGTCGGTTCAGGCTTCGGGGATCTCGATGCTTGCCGTTTCGAGCGTGAGATCGGCCGGTTCGGGGCCGCCCCGCACTCCCCGGTCGAGTGCGTTGATCGAGGCGAGCTCCTCGGCGGTGAGCTCGAAGTCGAAGACGTCGAAGTTCTCCTGGATCCGGTGCGGCTTGACGGACTTGGGGATTGCGGAGCGGCCCTGCTGCAGGTGCCAGCGCAGCATCACCTGGGCCGGGGTCTTGGCGTGCGCGGAGGCGATCTGCGCGATGGTGGGGTCGTCCATGACGTTGATGCGGTCCTCGCCCCAGCCCGGGTAGAACGTGATGCCGCCAATCGGGGACCACGCCTGGGTGAGCACTCCGTGGGCGGCGTCGGCCCGCTGGACGTCGGGCTGGGTGAAGTAGGGGTGCAGCTCGCTCTGGTTGAGGGCGGGTACGACGTCGGTCCGGGCGATCAGGCGCTCCAGGTGCTCGGGGGCGAAGTTGCTGACGCCGATCGCGCGGACCCTGCCCTGGTCCAGGAGCTTCTCCAGGGCCTGGTAGGCGTCGACGGTCAGGTCGAACCGGGACGGGAAGGGCTGGTGCAGGATGAACAGGTCGATCACGTCGAGGCCGAGCTTGCCGGCGCCCTTGTCGAAGGCGTGCAGGGTCGCGTCGTAGCCGAAGTCGTCGAGCCAGACCTTGGTCTCGACGAAGTACTCCTCGCGCGCCAGACCCGACTGGCGCAGGGCCTGGCCGACCTCGCGTTCGTTGCCGTAGCTGGCCGCGGTGTCGATGAGCCGGTACCCGGTCTCGAGCGCCGTGGTGACCGCGCTGACGGTCTCCTCGGGAGGGGACTGGAAGACGCCGAGCCCGAGGGCGGGCATCTCGATACCGTTGTTGAGCGTGATGGTGTGCATGTCCTCGACCTTAGGAAGTTGACGGATGGTCAGGCAGGGCGTGTCAGTACCCCGTCTGGCAAAAACCCCTTCACGGTTGGGTGGCGAAGCTGCGGCTGAACCCCTGCCCTGAGCGAACGAGGTCGCGTGCGCCGTCCAACCGGGTGTTCTCATAGCGTGCGAGTGCACCTGGGACCGTCGCCGAATCCGCGGCGGCGAGTTCGCGGGAGAGCCAGGCCGCGTCTTGGAGCGAGGCGGCGAAACCGCTGCCCGTCATCGGGGTGGGCACGTGTGCGGCGTTGCCCACGATCGCCAGGCGCCCGGCGGCCAGGCGTCGCGGGACGTACTCGGCGATCGGGACGCCGGTCACCTCCCGGCGGTCGATGCTGTCGATGATCGCTTCCGCCCAGGGAGAGGGCCAGTGCCGTCGCGCCTGCAGGACCAGTTCGCGGTAGACGGGATCGAGGATGGCGGAGGCTCGCAGGGAGTGCCGCACCACACGGCCCGCGACGCTCCCCGTGGAGCGCATCAGGTCGTTGCGGGTGGCGTCGTACCAGGCCCAGCCCAGAGTGCGTCCGCCCTCGTGCGGCATCGGGTACCCGAGCAGGTAGTGCGGTCCGCTCGCCTCGATGAACAAACCCGGCGCCGTGCGCGGCACCCCGCGCAGGGACGCCTCCTCGGTCTGGCCGATCCACAGCGCGTAGCCGGCGTAGGAGGCGTCGGGGTGCTCGGGCACGAGTGTGCGGCGCACGAGACTGCGGTGGCCGTCGGCTCCCACCACGAGGTCGGCGGCGAAGGTGCGGCCGCCGTCTGTGTCGGCCCAGGCAGAGTGCTCATTCTGGTTAATGGCGGTCACACGCGTGCTGTGGTGCAAGGAGACGAGCGGCTCGTCCTCGACCGCCCGGCGCAGCCCTTCGCGCAGGACCGTCCACGGCATGGGGTCCGCCGCCCGGCGGCCCCGCCCGCGGGGGTTCGCCGTTCCCAGGGCCGTGCGGGCGTGGCGGTCTCCGATGACGGGTGCGAGTTCGGCGAAGGCGGCCGACAGGGCGCCGCCGGTGCGGAGGGCCGGGCCGCTGCGTTCGAGCACCTGGGCGCGGCAGCCGACCAGGGCCAGGGCCAGGGCCGTGGTCAGCCCGGCCAGGGAACCGCCCACGACGACGGCCCGCGGCCGGTCGTGGTGGCGGGGTTCGGACATGGGTGTCCCCTTTCCTCGGGACCCGGGCCGACCGGCCTGGAGCAGGTCGGCCCGCGGTGAAGACGCTCAGGCCTCGTCGATGGTCAGGTCGATCACCAGGGGCGTGACGTCGACGGGCTCGGGGCCGCCCCGGCGGCCGGTGTCCAGCTCGGCGATCGCGGCGAGGTCGTCGGCACCGAGCTCGAAGCCGAAGACGTCGATGTTCTGGGCGATGTGGGCGGGGTCGATCGACTTGGGGATGACCACGCGCCCCTGCTGCAGATGCCAGCGCAGAACCACCTGGGCGGCGGACCTACCGTGACGTGCGGCGATGGCGCCGATGATGTCGTTGGCCAGCGGGTCCAGCTCCGGGTCGGGTTCGGGGCTGTTGGCGTTGAACCCGCACAGCGGCGACCAGGACTGCGTGATGATGCCGTGTCGCGTGTTCAGGGCCTGCAGGTCGCGCTGCTGGAAGAAGGGGTGCAGCTCGACCTGGTTGACGGCCGGTACGATCCCGGTGCGCTCGACGAAGCCGTCGAGCGTCTGGGCCGTGTGGTTGCTGACACCGATCGCCCGCACCCGCCCCTCGGCGAGCAGCCGCTCGGCGGCCCGGTAGGCGTCCAGGGTGCGCTCGGCACGCGCCGGGTAGGGCCAGTGGATCAGCCACAGGTCGAGGTAGTCGGTTCCGAGTTTGGCCAGGCTCGTGTCGAAGGCGCGCAGGGCGCTGTCGTAGCCGTGGTCGGTCATCCACAGCTTGGTGGTGAGGAAGACGTCCTCGCGCGAGACCCCGGAAGCGCGGATCCCCTCGCCGACGCCGCGCTCGTTGAAGTAGGCGGCCGCGGTGTCGACCAGTCGGTAGCCGCCCTGCAGTGCCGTGCGCACCGCACCGGCGGTGGCCTCCCCGGCGGCGTAGGTGCCCATGCCGAGCACGGGCATCCGGACACCGTTGTTCAAGGTGATGTGGGTGTTCATCGGGAAATCCTTCTCCGTGTCGTTGAGCGGTCGTCGTGTTCAGGCGCGCGTGGTCTGGCGCCCCTCCTGGGCGGCGGGCTGTTGTTCTCGCGTGGCGCGTCGCAGCACACCGCCCACACCAGCGAGCAGCAGCAGGGCCGCCACGGCCGAGGCCGCTCCGAGCACGGGCACGGCTCCCACCCCCGCGGAGTCGACCACCACGCCTCCGAGCGCGGCGCCGACGGCCATCCCGGCCTGGCACAGGACCACACCGATGCCCATGACGGTCTCCGGGGCGCGGTGTCCCACGTGCAGCAGCACCTGTTGGTAGATCAGGACGGCCCCTGAGAACCCGACGCCCCAGCACGCGAGCAGGACCAGGACCACCACGAGGTTTCCGATACCGAAGGCCATCGCTACCAGCGCGGCGGCCATGACGAGCGGCATCGCCACCAGCGCGGCGATGCGCGACCTCGCGGCGATGCGGGTCGTGAGCCACACCCCGAGCAGGCCCGCGGTGCCGAAGACGAACAGGGCGCCGCTGACCACCAGGGGTGGTGCGCCGAGCGCGAGCAGGTAGGGGTCGATGTAGGTGATGACACCGAGGTAGCCGAGCATGACCAGCGCCCAGGCGCCGCCGATGCGCGCAACGCCCGGCAGCCGCAGTGCGCGCAGGACCGGGACTCGGGGCCCGTCCTGGGAACGCATGGGCGGGAGCGTGGCCCACAGCAGCACGGCGCACAGCAGTGCCATGGCAGCGGCCGCGTAGAAGGTGGCCTGCCATCCCAGGGTCGTCCCCACCAGGGAGGTGAGTGGGGCGCCCACGGCGATACCGACGGTGTTGGCGCCCACGACCACGGCCAGCGCACGCCCGCGCTGGTCGGGACGGACCAGGCGCACTGCGACCGCGGGGCTCAGGGCCATCAGCAGGCCGTGTGCGCCGCCGGCGACGAAGCGCGCAAGGAGTGCGGGCGCGAGGTCGGTGGACAGCGCGACGAGGACGTTGGCGGCGACGAACACCAGCAGGGTGGCCGTCAGCGCGGTTCTGCGGGTGAATCGCAGGGCCCAGGTCGTCAAGGGCAGGACGAGCACGGCGTTGCCCAGTGCGTACAGGGCCATCAGCGACCCGGCCGAGGCCACGCTCGCGTCCAGGTCGGGGGCCATCCGCGTGAGCAGCCCGGCGGGGCTCAGCTCGACGGCCAGGGCAAGGAAGCCCGCACTCGCCAGCACGAACAGCGCCAGCCAGGCGGTGAACGTGGAACGGACCCCGCTTTCGCCAGCGGGAGACGGTGATGAAGAGGATGTGGTGGACACAGCAGTCGTGTGCTTTCCGATCGACGGATGCTTTCGTGCGTTGCACGCTCATCCAGCACACTGCACTTTGCGTCCCTCCGGCAGGGCGGGTCCAAACGGGGGTCTGCCAGACCCCCCTCTCACCAAGACCCTGGTCAGAGGCGTTTTCAGGGGCGTATCGTCACGCCCATGGACCTACCCACCGAACTGCGCGACTTCCTCGTCTCGCGACGCGCGAGGCTGACACCGGAAGCCGCCGGAATCCAGCCGTTCGCCGGGAAGCGCCGCGTCCCCGGGCTGCGCCGCGAGGAGACCGCCTTCTTGGCCGGAGTGAGCGTGGAGTACTACACCAAGTTCGAACGCGGCAAGGTCAAAGGCGCCTCGGAGGAGGTCGTCGACGCCATCGCCCGGGCCCTGCAGCTCAACGAGATCGAACACGAGCACCTGCGCAACCTCGCCCAGGGCACCCGGCGACGGACCCGACAGTCGCACGCCCCGTCCGCCCGCCGCGTGCCCGCAGGAGTACAGAGTGTCCTGGACGCCCTCACCGTCCCCGCGTTCGTGCAGAACGAGCGTTTGGACATCCTCGCCGCGAACGCGCTGGGACGCGCCCTCTACCCGGTGGAAGGCGGGAACAAGTCAAACCTGTTCAACTCCTCCCGGTTCCTCTTCCTGGACCCCCGATCGCACGACTTCTTCCGCGATCGCGGGCTGGTCGTGCGCAACAACGTCGCGCTCCTGCACGCCGCCGCGGTGAAGAACCCCAACGACGAGAGCCTCATCGAGCTGATCGGCGAGCTGTCCACCAAGAGCGCCGAGTTCCGCCAGGCGTGGGCCGACCAGGACGTGCTGCGGTACCGCGTGGGCCCCAAGCGCTACCTGCACCCACTCGTGGGCGAGGTCGACTTCACTTACGAGACCTTCACCATGCCCGCCTACCCCGGGCTGACCATGCTCGTCTACAACGTCGAGCCCCAGTCCGCGACAGCCGAGGCACTACGGCTCCTGGGAAGCTGGACCGCACCGAACCCCGACAGGCAGGAAGCGGAGCCCGACACCGCGGACGACTACGCGGACACCGATCACGACGAGGCGGTCGAGAGGCGAAAGAGGCCCTGACAGGAAGATCTACGAGGTGGGAACCACCGCGCCGGTCGACGTGGTCCTGGTCGCCGAGCTGATGGGGCACGCCGACCTCCACACCACCCGCCGCTACACCCTGCCCACCGACGCCGACGAGACCCGCGCGCTGAAGGCGCTCACCATCGACCGGTGAGCCCGTGAGGGTCTACCGCCAAATCCTGTAGCAATCCTCCTCGACCCCGTGTCCTGGGATGCCGACCCACTGACCCGACATCCTGCTGTTGCGACCGTTCACCAGCGCGGGGAGCGGGAGCAGACGCGAGTGGCGCCCCCGCCAACCAGCCCGGCACAGGCCCGCCTGGGTGACCCACCGTGACCGGCGCCCCGGTTCCTGATCGGCCTCCCACTGACGAGCGAGGGACGGCAGCGTGCGCGATCTCGAAGAGGTGAGCGCCTGTGGGACTCCCTCCGCCGACCGAGGGAGCGCACGCTCTCTTGACACACAGCCTGTTTGTAAAGCTATACTTTACATGTGCAAGAACGATTGACTGATGCGTTGCGCGCTTTGAAGACGCGCATGGATGCGTTCCTCGCCTCACGTGTCCTGAACCGGGACGAGGACTGGGCCGGATCGATAGCCGGTGCCGTGAGCATGCAAACGGCCGCCGACGACGTCGTGCGCGCTGTCGTGCAACAGGCGCGCCAGCACGGCGCCACGTGGCAGGTCATCGGCGACGCTCTCGGCGTGAGCAGGCAGGCGGCGTTTCAGCGCTATGGCAAACCGATCGACCCCAGAACAGGAGAACCCATGAACACCACACCACTCCCCGGTGTCGTGGAACTGGCCGCCACGGTGATCGAGAACCTCGCCTCCGGGCAGTGGGCGCGGGTCACCGAGCAGCTCGATCCGGCCATGCGTGACGGCCTCTCGGAGGACGCGCTCGCGGCCGCCTGGGCACAGCTCGTCGGCCTGTCGGGAGCCTTCGAGAGTCGTGGGGAGCCAGAGGTCACCCGAGCCGGCGACCTGACGATCACGAACACGCCGCTCGCGTTCGAGGCGGGCGACTACACGGCACGGATCGCGTTCCGCGACGACCGCACCATCACCGGTCTGCACATCCTCGAAGGACAGACGTCGTGACCATCCAATCCCCGGACGGCTCGAAGCCGCCTACCACCCGAGGCGAACCCCGCATGAACGGGCACGACCTGCGTTCCATCGGTGTGTTCACCATCCTGGCGTTCGCGCTCGCCTGGCTCCTCGCACTCCCGCTCTGGCTCGGTGACGGACTCGCCAGCCCGTGGTTCACGCTCGTGGCCACCGCCACGATGATGACCCCCGCGATCGCCGCCCTCGTCGTGGTGTTCTTCGTGGAGCGGCCGCGACAGAAGGCCTGGGCACTCGGGCTGTGGCCGCTCAGACCCGTTCGCAGGGTGCTCGGCTACGGGGTGCTGGGGATCTTCGTGTCCATCGCACTGGTCCTGGTGGCGCTCCCGGTCGGTGCGCTGCTGGGGGTCTATCCGGCCGACTTCGCGAACTTCTCCGCGTTCCAGCAGGTCCTCGACGAGCAGACGGGAGCCGCCGAGATCCCGATACCGATCGGAGCGCTCATCGTCCTCCAGTTGGTCACGCTTCCCCTCGCGGCGTTGATCAACCTCGTTCCCGCGCTGGGTGAGGAGCTCGGGTGGCGAGGGTGGCTGCTCCCGAAGCTGATGCCGCTGGGAACGCTCCCGGCGCTGCTGGTCTCCGGCGTGATCTGGGGCCTGTGGCACGCTCCGCTCATCCTGCTGGGTTACAACTACCCCGACGCACCGGGCTGGCTCGGCCTGAGCGCGATGGTCGCCATGTGCGTTCTGGTCGGCGTGGTCTTTGGCTGGCTTCGGCTCCGATCGGGATCCGTGTGGCCCGCGGCCCTGGCTCACGCCGCGTTCAACGGGGCGGGTGCGACCTTTCTTCTCTTCGCCAGGGCGGGTGAGCACGTCGACACCACGCAGGCGACGATCCTGGGCTGGAGCGGGTGGATCGTGCCGCTGGTGCTCGTGGTGGTCCTCATCGCCACAGGGCAGTTCGCTTCCGCGAAGCACCCGTCCACCCCGCCGCCGAAGAAGGAGCGTGCCCCTGAACGCCCGGCCGCGGAACACGTGGCCAGTGAGTAGGTGGCCGGTGAGTGGTCGGAGCGCAGTCCCGGGACCGTCACACAGGAGTGTGAGAGTGCTTCGGTCCACAGTCCGCAGGCGCTCAAGCAGCCGATCCGAACACGTGGCCCCGGTGGACCCCCGGAGCCACGAGTTTCCTCGGGTGCGTCGGCAGGCATGAGTGGCGTGAGCGACGAGGGCATCGACCTGGGCCAGCATCGCGGCTGCGGGCAGTTCCATCGCCACGGCCTTCACGGGCGCTCGCAGCTCTTCGGTGGCTGGCGGGCTCGTCCGAGTTCGTGTTGTCAGGCGCTGTGCCGGGTGGGGCGACCAACAGACCCAGGCACTGCTCTTCGAACGGGCAGGTCCGGGGCAGGTCCGGATCGCGGCCACCCGCTCGGTTCCCTCGAAGATCGCGGCCCCTTGTCCTAACGGGTCGCGGCCGTCCGGTTCTGCTTGAGCGGGTTGATCCGCCGCACCACGGTCACGGTGGGCCACCCGGTCGAGGGCCGAAGGCCCGCCGCCCCACGGGGCCCTCGCCCTCGCGGTGCTCACGCCGGTCACGGGGCTGAGTGACCGTCGCCCTTGGTCCTGGGGCGCTCGAGTGCTCCCGATCGGCCCGGCTGGCGTGGGCCTTCTCACCCAGGACCCTTCTCGTGCTTCAGCTCCCCCGTCAGCCCCCGACCCGCCGGTCCGGGCCCATCCGGGCGACCAACTGCCCCGCCGCCTTGCGTAGGGGACGGCCGCGCAGCCACACCAGCTGCACGGCCATGGCCAGCCCGTTCCGGAGGTTCTCGAACTCCATCACGCGTACGGTCCCCTGGGCGACCTTCCCCCGCACCACGGAAAGCGGCAGGTTGGCCCAGCCGACCCCGCGCTCCACCAGCCCGAGGGCGGTCTCCGCGGAGTTCGTGCGCCAGTAGGCGTCCGAGACCACCAATCGCCGCTCCGTGAGTTCCTGCTCTAGGCTGGACACCGTGATCTGGCGGGCGCCGGCGAGGTCCTCCAGGCGCCGCAGGTCCGCGGGCAGGCCAAAGGTCTCCACCGTCGCGGACGCCACCGCCACGAACGTCTCCTCCGCCACGTTCAGGAACACCTCCTCCCGGTCGTTCCGGGTCTTGGCGAACATCAGCGCCAGGTCCACGGCTCCGCCGTGCAGCATCTCGCGGACGTCGTCCTGCGGGGCGTCGGCGATCTCGACGGGAAGCAGGGGGTGGCGTTCGGCGATCTCCGCCACCGCGTCCAGGAGGGGCCCCCGGTCAACCCCAGCCGCCACACCCACAGTGAGCGTGCTCTCCAGGTCGTCGGAGAGCTCGATCGCGTGCGCCTGGAGGAGGCGCAGCCTGCTGGCGATCTGCCGGGCGTGCGGGATGAGGGCGTGCGCCTGCGCGGTGGGCGCGGGCTCGCGTCTGGAGCGGTCGAACAGCGGGTAGCCGAGTTCGGCCTCGATATTGGCGATCCCCATGCTGACCGCCGAGGGGACCCGGTTCAGCGCCCGTGCCGCGGCCGAGAAGGAGCCGTGGTCGACCACGGCGAGGAACAGCTCGATGTTGTCGCTGGACAGGCCCATCGGTCTATCAACCCAACTGAAAGAAGCTGACTTTTTCCATCACCCTAGCTGACGCTAACGTCGGCCTCTGCTGCATCCGAAAACGCTGGAAAGAGTGCGAAGTGCAAGGTCTGAAGCGCAAGCTGGTCTACGTGGGCGGCTACGAGGTCATCGGATTCCTGGTCGGTACCGCGGTGATGACGGCCCTGACCGGCAGCGGCCCGGCGACGACGGCCCCGCTCGCGATCATGATCGCCACGGTGGCGTCGCTGTGGAACATGGCCTTCAACTACCTGTTCGAGGCGTGGGAGAGACGGCAGGCCAGCCGCGAGCGCACCGTGGGGAGGCGGGTCCTGCACGCGGTCTCGTTCCAGCTGACGCTGGTGTGTTTCCTGATCCCGCTCATCGCGTGGTGGCTGGAGATCACGCTGCTTCAGGCGCTGCTGCTGGACCTGGTGTTCATCGTCTACATCCCGTTCTACACCTTCGGCTACAACTGGGCCTTCGACAAGGTCTTCGGCTTGCCGTCCTCCGCCATCGCGGACCCGGGTCCTGACGCTGACCAGGTTCGAGGACCCCATGCCCTCGTCGCGAACGCCCCTGATGACCGTTCCCAGCGCGGCGCTGGTCGTGAGCGCCCTCCTTCTGGGCGGTAGGACCCCGAAGAAGATCTGACCGCCCCAGGGCAGGTCCGAGGGCATCCGCCATGCGGGTGCCCTTCTTCGCGCGTCGCGGGAGAGCGCCCTCAGGTGGCCCGCATGGCCTCCTTCGTGGCCTCGACCATGTCGTTCAGGGTCTGGCGTACGCGCGCGAGCTCGTCCGCCTGCGCGTCGATGCGGTCGAGTTCGGAGACGAGCTGGCGCAGGACCTGCGGCGGGCAACGCTCCCCGTTGCTCTTGATGTGCGGCAGCAGTTCGGCGATGGTCCTGCTGTTCATCCCGGCGGCGAAGAACTGCCGGATCAACACCACGCGGCTCACCGCGTCCTCGCCGTAGTGGCGCTGCCCGCTGGCGCTGCGTTCGCTGGAGAGCATGCCCTGCTTCTCGTAGTAGCGCAGAGAGCGCACGCTGGCCCCAGTTCGTTCGGCCAGGTCTCCGATCCGCACGCGACCTCCGATCTGATTTGCCTCTGACACCGGTGTCAGGTCCTAGTGTAGCCGCGCGTCCACCAGGGACCGGGACTCGATCGCCTGGTGTGCACGAGCCGACACCGCCTGAGAGGAATCGTTGTGCCCCACAGTTCCCGCTCCTTCGCCGATATCGTGCGCTCACGCCGCTCGGTCCGGGGCTTTCTCCCCGAACCGGTGGCCGCGTCCGACATCCGTGCGGTTCTGGAGGACGCCCAGCGTGCGCCCTCCAACTGCAACACCCAGCCCTGGCAGGTGCACGTCGTCTCGGGCGCCCGCCGCGACGAGCTGAGCGCCCGACTGCTGGAAGCTGACCGGGACGGCCGGACCTCCCCGGACTTCAGCTTCGACTACGCGGACTTCGGTGACGGCTACTACCTCCAGCGCGCCCGGGAACAGGGGGCGGCCTACTACCAGTCCCTGGGTGTGGAGCGCTCCGACACCCGGGCACGCCACGAGGCCGCGCTGCGCAACCTGGAGTTCTTCGACGCCCCCCACGTCGCGCTGCTGTTCATGCCCCAGTTCGGCGACGGTGTGCGCGTGGCCGGTGACCTGGGCATGTACGCGCAGACCTTCCTGCTCGCGCTGGAGGCACGCGGACTGTCGGGCATTCCGCAGACGATGCTGGGCTTCTACGCCGACGTCGTGCGCGAGTCCCTGGGCGTCGATCCGGAGATGAAGCTGTTGTTCGGCATCTCCTTCGGCCTGGCCGACCCCGAAGGGCCTGCGAGCACATTCCGGATGGGGCGGGTGCCGCTGGCCGAGAGCGTCGTGGCGCATGACACGCCCGGCGTCCTGGACGAGGTGTCCTAGGAACGAGAGGGGGCCTCCACCGGTCCCGCGGTGGAGGCCCCCTTCGAGCGTGCTCAGAAGGTGCGTTCGGCCACCTTCACCCGCCGACTCGATTCCAGCAGGTCAGCCAGCTCGCTGGCCGGGACCGGGGCGGCGGGGGCCTGCATCATCTGGTCAACCGGTACGCCGGGGTCGGCGAGGTAGATCCTGGTGTACGCATCGGACTCGGGCTCGAAACGCCAGCTTTCGGCCGGGGCCCCTGCGTCGACGGTGTCGAAGCCGAGCCTGTCGATCAGGTCCGCGGCCCGGGCCTTCGCCGCGGGGTCCTCACCGGCGATGGGCAGGGCGCTGCGGTCGTCGGCCCCGGCCGGGCGGGCGAGCTGGGGGATGTGGTGGGCCATGATGTTGTTGAACGTCTTGACCAGCAGGGCGCCGGGCAGGAGCCGTTGGGCGAGTTCGGTCGTGGTCTCCTGCTCGGAGTCGAGTTCGGTGATCCGTCCGTCGCGGAACGGGTAGTAGTTGCCGGTGTCCAACACGGTCCGCCCCCTCAGCAGCCCCTCGGGCAGGGCGTCGTAGGCCGTCAGCGGGATGCTGAGCAGAGTGGCTTCCCCAGCCCGGGCGGCCTGTTCCACAGTGGCCGCGGTGGCGCGCGGTCCCAGCTCTTCGACCAGCCCGGCCAGGCTCCGCGGACCGCGTGAGTTGGCGATCACCACATCGATCCCCGCCGCCACTGCCAACCGCGCGACCGCGGTTCCGATGTTCCCGCTTCCGATGATCCCCAGAGTCGACATCGCCCGTTCCTCTTCCTTGTGGTGGCCGTGCGGCGTCCGTTCGCTCACGCGCGAACGGACTACATCAGCCACGCTAGGACCTGACACCAGTGTCAGGGGCAAATCCATGGCCCACCACGTCGGTTCGAGGAGTGCCAGGCGGCCCCGTTCTTGCGCAGGCACGCGGACGGTGGCCCCGCGACTCCCCTGACCTGGATGCCCGAGCCCCGCACGGACGACCGGCCGCCGCAAACGACCCGGCTCGCCCGGCCTGTGAGCCCGGCGAGCCGCAGGCCCCCTCGCCGACCCCGACGCTCGGGACCGGGCGGTGCGTGCGGCTCGGACGGGCACGCCCCCCTTAAACATGAGTACACTCATTATTGACTATGTTCAGCGAATCGGGGTATGGCGAGGTCGGGAGCGCCCACAACGCTCCGGACAGCCGGTCTCGTGGCCTCCGCCGTCCGTTGCCACCGCACCGACGGAGGAGGTGCTGGCTTCGCAAACGCAGCGTGTTCATCGCCGCGCGTCGGCCCCTCCGCAGCGCGCCGGGGGTGCGCCACCACACTCATCACGGAGAAGGGGCGACAGCCCATGAGAGCGTTCGTCATCACCAAGTACAAGGAGGAGCCGCGAGAGGCCGAGGTCTCCGAGCCGGTCGTCGGGGAACGTGACGTCCTCGTTCGGGTGGAGGCCGCCGGGCTGAACCAGCTGGACGAAAAGATCCGTGTCGGTGAGTTCAGGCAGATCCTGCCCTACGGGTTCCCGCTGATCCTGGGACACGACGTCGCCGGGACCGTCATCAGCGTCGGTTCCGGAGTCCGGGGCTTCGCACCCGGCGACCAGGTGTACGCCAGGCCCCGCAAGGACCGGATCGGTACCTTCGCCGAACGCATCGCCGTCGCTGAGTCCGATCTGGCCCACAAACCAGCGTCGATCTCCTCCGTGGAGGCGGGCTCGCTGCCTCTGGTCGCGCTCACCGCCTGGCAGGCGCTCGTCGAACGCGGCAAGGTGGGGCCGGGGCAGAAGGTCCTCATCCACGCTGGCGCGGGTGGTGTCGGGTCGATCGCCATCCAGCTCGCCAAACACCTCGGAGCGAGCGTCGCCACCACTGCCAGCGCCGCCAACGCCGACTTCGTCCGCGAACTGGGAGCCGACACGGTCATCGACTACCGGAGTCAGGACTTCGAGAAGGTGTTGGACGACTACGACCTGGTCCTGGACAGCCTGGGCGGCACGAATCTGAAGAGGTCGTTGCGGGTACTCAGACCAGGAGGTAAGGCCATCGGGATCTCCGGGCCGCCCGATCCCGACTTCGCCCGGGGAGCCGGCCTGAACCCGCTGCTGCGCCTCGTGATCACCATGATGAGCGCGGGGGTTCGACGCCAGGCCAGGAAACTCGGGGTGACGTACGAGTTCCTGTTCATGCGCGCCGACGGTGACCAGCTACGCCGGATCGGCGCCCTCGTCGACGCAGGGGAACTGCGCCCCGTCGTGGGGAAGGTGTTCCCCTTCGAACAGACACCGCAGGCCCTACGGGCACTGGCACGGGGAGGTATCCGTGGCAAGGCCGTCATCAGCCTCACCTGACTCCTCCGCCAAGACAACTCGCGTCACCGTCGAGGCACATCTTCGCCCGAGCCCCCAAGGGAGGCCATCATGAGCGACACCAGCAGCGAACCGGTCAACACCTCGTACGCGAAGGCGCCGACCCTCGCGGTCACTGCGGGCGGGGTGACCTTTGCCTACCGGGAACTCGGGCCGAGAGGGGGCGTCCCCGTCGTGTTCTTCGTGCACCTTGCCGCGACTCTGGACAACTGGGACCCGCGCATCGTCGACCCCATCGCCAGGGAGCGCCACGTCATCGCGTTCGACAACCGGGGGGTCGGGGCGTCGACGGGCGAGGTCCCCGACACGGTCGAGGCGATGGCCGCTGACGCCGTCACCTTCGTCAGGGCGCTCGGGTTCCGGGAGATCGACGTCTTCTCCTTCTCCCTCGGCGGCATGGTCGCCCAGGTGCTGGCGCGCGAGTACCCCGAACTGGTCCGCAGGCTCGTCCTGACCGGCACGGGGCCCGAAGGGGGCGAGGGCATCGACAGGGTTGCCAGAACCACCTACTACGACATGGCACGGGCGGCCCTGACCCGGTCGGACCCCAAGGAGTACCTGTTCTTCAACCGCGACACCACCGGCAGGAGTGCGGGCAGGGCCTTCGTCGAGCGGCTCGGGGAACGCACCACGGACCGTGACAGGCCGATCAGTGTCAGGGCCCTGCGGACCCAACTGAAGGCGATCAAACGGTGGGGGCGTTCGGAACCGACCGACCTGTCGGAGATCACCCAGCCCACCCTGATCGCCAACGGGGACAACGACCGCATGGTGCCCTCGGTGCTCTCCGAGGACCTGCACCGTCGCATCCCCGGCTCGGAACTGGTCGTCTATCCCGACTCCGGCCACGGAGGCATCTTCCAGTACCACCGGGAGTTCGCCCCCGTCGCGGTGGAGTTCCTCACCCGCTGACAACACGCGGCCCGCACTCCGACCCGGGACAGTCGGAGTGCGGGAGCAAAGAGCGGCCAGCCACGACGAGGCCCTTCGGCCCCGTGACGAGGGTGCCGCGACCGCGCTTCACGGCTGCGGCGCCGACTCAGGTGGTCGTCGCGTTGAGCTGCGGGTACAGAGCCTCGATCGGGGCGCTGAGCCCCGCCTTGACCCGAACGGAGTCCTCGTCCGCGAGGACTTCGTACTGCCCGGCCTCGGTGGCGTCGAACACCGCGCGCACCAGGTCCGCGGGGTCGACCTTGGGGTCGGTGGAGTGGGCGGCCATCGGGGTGTCGACGTATCCCACGTGCACTCCGACGACGTGCACTCCCTCCGGGGCGAGTTCCAGTCGCAGGGAGTTGGTCGCCGACCACAGGGCTGCCTTGGTGGCGCTGTAGATACCGGCCACGGCGTACCAGCTCAGCAACGAGTGAATGTCGATGATGACGGACCGCTTCTTCGCCGACAGGGCCGGGGCGAAGGCACGGGTGAGAAGGAGCGGACCCACGAAGTTGGTCTCGACGTTGGTGCGAATCTCCTCCTCGGTGTGCGACAGGATGCCCGGGCTGGACACCGAGGCTCCGGCGTTGTTGACCAGTACGGTCACGTCACCGGCCGCTTCGACGGCCTCCCGGACGGAAGCTTGGTCGGTGATGTCGAGACGCAGGGGAACGATGCGCTCGTCGTCCCAGGTCCGGGGGTTGCGCGCGGAGGCGTAGACCTTGCTCGCGCCGCGCGCCAGGGCCTGCCTGACGAACTGTGTGCCGATGCCTCCGTTGGCTCCGGTGACCAGGACGACGGATCCGTCGAGTGTGGGCATGGTGGCTCTCCTAGTTGTTGGCCGCGCGCTGTGCGTGGTGGGTGTGCCCGGGGTCCGGTCGGTCGTGAGCTCCGCCTGGGACCGCCCCGGGGGTCCCCGCTCCCGCGTGGAAGAATGTTCCCCCGGGCGTACCCGAATCCAGGCATTAATGACTACGCTCATAACTGAGCTTGGTCAACACCTATTCCCCAAGGAGGGCTCGATGTCATCCGCCTCCCGGGCGCCGGGGCGACGCGAGCGCAACAAGCAGCAGAAGCTCGAACGCATCACCGCGGCGGCCAGTGAGCTCTTCGCCGAGCACGGGGTCGACGAGGTCACCACCCAGCAGATCGCCGAACGCGCCGACATCGGCACCGGCACCCTCTTCCTCTACGCCAAGAGCAAGGGCGAACTACTGCTGCTGGTTCAGAACTCCCACTACTCCGAGTCCCTGGACCGAGGGATCAGGGACGCCGAGGGCACCGCTGACACCCTGGACGCCGTGATGGCCATCGTGCGCCCGATCGTGGAGTGCAACCGCAGACAGGTCGAGAACGGACGCACCTACCTGCGCGAGATGGTGTTCGGCGACCCCGAGGAGCCCCGCCACCGCGACGCCCTCATGATCACGGCCCGGACGGAGGCGGCCATCGCCGCCGTGATCGGTCGCGACACCGAAACCGATGCGAACGACGCGGCGGCACTGGCGCACATCGTGTCGGCCGTCATGTTCCTCAGCATGGCGGCGTCGGCGAACGCGACGTCCAGCGTGGAGACGATCGCCGGGGACATCCGCGGTCAGGTCGCCGTCATGCTCCCCGGCACGGCCAGCGGCCACTCCTGAGCACCCGGCCCGAGGCGATCCGGTAGCTTCCCGGAGAGTCGGACTGGGGCGAACGGACTCGGCCTCGGCTTCGGGCTTAGGGTCACGCGCAGGCGCGGTCATCGACCAGGCCCGACTGGTCACGACCGCGCCCGCGCTCAGCCCGAAGGCACTGGCGAACCCGCCCCTTCGAGTCCGGTTCCAGCTGTGGCCCGGACCCGTACGACCTCTACGGAAACTCCCTCAACCGGAAAGACGTCCCCCTCCACTCGCAGGCCCGGGCAAAGGATGGTGCTCCGTGGCGGCGGGACAGGTGTGCGGCTCCCGCCGGTCGGGCAGGGCGGTCCAGGAAGGCCGACCGGAGGGAGGACCCCCGTGAACGAGACCCGACCACCCGCGCAGAGCCAGCCCCACCCGGGCCGCACCGAACCGATGGAACCCCAGCCCCGGGACGAGATGCGCGACTACCAGGGCAGAGGACTCCTCGAGGGAAAACGCGCCCTGGTCACCGGAGGCGACTCCGGCATCGGCAGGGCCGTCGTGGTGGCCTTCGCCAAGGAGGGCGCCGACATCGTCTTCGGCTACCTCAGCGAGGACGCCGAGGCCCAACACACCGTCGACCTGGTCCAGGCCCAGGGCCGCCGCGCCGTGGGCGTGCGCGGTGACCTGGCCGACGAGTCCGCGTGCGCGCACCTGGTCAACCGGGCCGCGCAGGAGCTCGGCGGGATCGACGTCCTCGTGGAGCACGCCGCCACCCAGACCCCGGTCGAGAACTTCACGGACCTGACCACGGAACAGCTGCGCCGCACCTTCGACGTGAATGTGATGGGAGTGTTCTGGACCCTTCGCGAGGCACTGCCGCACATGTCCCAGGGCGGTTCCATCATCATCACCGGATCGATCAACGGCCTACGGGGCAACAAGTCGCTGATCGACTACGCGTCGAGCAAGTCAGCCGTCATGAACCTGTCCGTGTCTCTGTCCCAGGTGCTCATGGACCAGGGCATCAGGGTCAACTGCGTGGCGCCGGGGCCGGTGTGGACACCGCTGATCCCATCGACCCTCGGCAAGAAGGGATCCGAGGGGTTCGGCGAGCAGGCGCCCATGGGACGAGCCGCCCAACCGGACGAGATCGCCCCCTCCTACGTGTTCTTCGCCAGCAACAGACTCTCGTCCTACTACACCGGCGAGACCCTCACACCCACCGGCGGAGAGATCCAGGGCAGCTGACGTCAGGCGAGGAAACGGACCCGCGGGCGAAGATGCCCCCGGGCCCGAGAGGAGTTCCATGAGCGTGTGGAGATGGTTCCGTTCGTGGCCCGTGCTGAGGCAGGTCACCGGCGACGACCGGATCGGACTCGGGGACGCGGCCAGGTCGGAGCGCACCGAGGGGTTGCGCCCGCGCACCGCGCGGGCGGACCGGGTGGTCAAGTCGGTCTGTCCGTACTGCGCGGTGGGCTGCGGGCAGAACGTGTACGTCCGTGAAGAACGGGTCATCCAGATCGAGGGGGACCCCGACTCCCCCGTCAGCAGGGGACGCCTGTGCCCCAAGGGTTCGGCGAGCCTCCAGCTCACCACGGGACCGTCCCGGCGGGACCGGGTCCTGTACCGGCCCCCACATGGAGCCGACTGGGAGGAGCTGGACCTGGACACGGCCATGCGCATGGTGGCCGACCGTGTGGTGGCAACGCGGGAGCAGACCTGGGAGGAGGAGAGCGAAGGGCGGCGCGTGGCACGCACGCTCGGCATCGCGAGTCTGGGCGGGGCGACCCTCGACAACGAGGAGAACTACCTGATCAAGAAGCTCCTCACCGCCCTGGGGGTGATCCAGGTGGAGAACCAGGCCCGGGTGTGCCACAGCTCCACGGTCGCGGGGCTGGGGACCTCCTTCGGGCGCGGCGGGGCCACCATGTTCCTCCAGGACCTTCAGAACTCCGACTGCATCGTGATCGAGGGCTCCAACTTCGCCGAGGCGCACCCCGTGGGATTCCAGTGGGTGATGGAGGCGAAGGCGCGCGGCGCCGTCGTCATCCACGTCGACCCGCGGTTCAGCCGGACCAGCGCCCTGGCGGACCTGCACGTGCCGATCCGGGCGGGCACCGACATCGCCTTCCTGGGCGCCATCATCAACCACGTGCTGTCGGAGGGGAAGTACTTCCACGACTACGTCCTGGAGTACACGAACGCCGCGACCATCGTCGGCGAGGCCTTCCGGGACACCGAGGACCTGGACGGGGTGTTCTCCGGGTTCTCCGAGAAGGACCGCTCCTACGACGTCTCCACCTGGACCTACGAGGGAGCGACGGTGGCGGCCGCGGCGGGCGACCGCAACCAGCTCCCCCGGACCCGTGAGGGTGTCAAGGGCGACACCAGTCGCTCGGGGCGCCCGGAACAACAGGGCTCGGGCGGCGCGGTGATCCGGGAGCGCCCCGAGGAGGACCGCACTCTCACGGACCCCCGGTGCGTGTTCCAGGTCCTCCGGCGCCACTACTCGCGGTACACGCCCGAGTTGGTCGAGGAGGTGTGCGGTATCCCGAAGGACGTGTTCCTGCGGGTGTGCGACCACCTCACCGAGAACTCGGGGCCGGACCGCACCAGCGCGTTCTGCTACGCGGTCGGCTGGACGCAGCACACCGTGGGTTCGCAGTACATCCGCACCGCGTCGATCCTCCAGCTGCTGCTGGGCAACGTGGGCCGACCCGGCGGAGGCATCCAGGCGCTGCGCGGGCACGCCAGCATCCAGGGCTCCAGTGACGTGCCCACGCTGTTCGACCTGCTGCCCGGCTACCTGCCGATGCCGCACGCCCACGAGGAGCAGGACCTGGAGGGGTACGTGCTGGCGGCCGGGCATCCCCGCAAGGGGTTCTGGTCGGGCATGGAGTCGTACACGGTGAGCCTGCTCAAGGCCTGGTTCGGCGAGCACGCCACGGCGGACAACGACTTCCGCTTCGGGCACCTGCCCCGGCTGACCGGGTCGCACAGCACGTACGACACCGTGATGGCCCAGATGGAGGGCGAGTGCAGGGGCTACTTCCTCATGGGCGAGAACCCCGCGGTGGGGTCGGCCAACAGCCGGGCGCAGCGCTTCGGCATGGCCGAGCTGGACTGGCTTGTGGTGCGCGACTTCTCGCTGATCGAGAGCGCCACCTGGTGGAAGGACGGCCCGGAGATCGAGTCCGGGGAGATGCGTACGGAGGACATCGGCACGGAGGTCTTCTTCTTCCCGGCGGCGGCGCACACGGAGAAGTCGGGCACGTTCACCAACACCAACCGGACCCTCCAGTGGCACGACCGCGCGGTGGAGCCCAGCGGCGACCAGCGCAGCGACCTGTGGTTCATGTACCACCTGGGACGGCTGGTACGGGAGCGGCTGGCCGGGTCACGGGACCCCAAGGACCTGCCGGTCCTCGAACTCACCTGGGACTACCCGTTGGAACCGGACGGGGAGCCGAGCGCGGAGGCGGTGCTACGTGAGATCAACGGGTACGACGCGCAGGGCCGTCCGCTGGACGGGTACACCCAGCTGAGGGATGACGGGTCCACCAGCTGCGGCTGCTGGATCTACTGCGGGGTGTTCGCGGACGGGGTCAACCAGGCCGCGCGCAAGAAGCCGGGAAACGAGCAGGACTGGATCGCCGCCGAGTGGGCGTGGTCGTGGCCGGACAACCGGCGCGTGCTGTACAACCGCGCCTCGGCCGACCCCCAGGGCCGCCCGTGGAGCGATCGCAAGGCCCTGGTGTGGTGGGACGAGGAGGCTGGGCACTGGACGGGGTACGACGTCGCGGACTTCGAGTACGACAAGGCGCCCGGCTACCGGCCCTCGAAGGAGGCGACCGGTGTCGAGGCCCTGAGCGGGGTGGACCCGTTCATCATGCAGGCGGACGGCAAGGGATGGCTCTATGCCCCGGCCGGTCTGCACGACGGCCCGATGCCCACGCACTACGAGCCGCAGGACACCCCGTTCGGCAACCCGCTGTACGGGCAGCAGCGCAACCCCACCCGCCTGCTCTTCCAGCACGAGCTCAACCGCTACCACCCGGCCCCTGGCACGCCGGGTTCCGGGGTGTTCCCGTACGTGGTGACGACCTACCGGCTCACCGAGCACTTCACCGCCGGGGGAATGAGCCGGTGGACGCCCTACCTGTCCGAACTCCAACCGGAGTTCTTCTGCGAGGTGGGCCCGGAGCTGGCGGCGGAACGGGAGCTGGAGCACGGCGGCTGGGCGACCGTCGTCACGGCGCGCAACGCCATCGAGGCCAGGGTGCTGGTCACCGACCGCATGAGGCCCTTGCGCGTGCAGGGGCGCGTCGTGCACCAGATCGGCATGCCCTACCACTGGGGGCCCAACGGGTACTCGACGGGTGACTCGGCCAACGAGCTGATGTCCATGGCGTTGGACCCCAACGTGCACATCCAGGAGGTGAAGGCGCTGACCGCCGACATCCGTCCGGGGCGGCGTCCACGGGGCCCCGAACGCGTGGCCCTGGTCGAGGAGTACCGGCGCAGGGCGGGCGTCACCGAGCGGACCGGAACGGAGGACTGATGACCGCGGACGAACGGCCCTCACGCAAGGGGTTCTTCACCGACACCAGCGTGTGCATCGGATGCAAGGCCTGCGAGGTGGCGTGCAAGGAGTGGAACATGGTCCCGGAGGACGGGCTGGACTTCCTGGCCTCGTCCTTCGACAACAGCGGTCGCCTGAGCGCCGACACCTGGCGCCACGTGGCCTTCGTCGAGCAGCGGCTACCGCTCGGATACCAGGAGTCCGGGGTGGGCAGGCCCGCGGGCGGCGACGGAGGCGCCCGCGCCGGTTCGGGGCCCGGGACGGTCGACCTCGGCATGCCCTCGTTCGACCTCCCGGGACAGCGCACGGGCGAGGACGGCGAGGGGACGGACCGGGGCGAGTTCCGGTGGTTGATGTCGTCCGACGTGTGTAAGCACTGCACGAGCGCGGCCTGCCTGGACGTGTGTCCCACGGGGTCGCTCTTCCGCACGGAGTTCGACACGGTGGTGGTGCAGGAGGACATCTGCAACGGGTGCGGGTACTGCGTGTCCGCCTGCCCGTACGGGGTGATCGACCGTCGTGAGGTCGACGGTCGGGCCTGGAAGTGCACGCTGTGCTACGACCGGATCGGCGATGGTCTGGAGCCCGCGTGCGCGAAGGCGTGCCCCACCGACTCCATCCAGTTCGGTGACCTGGACGAGCTGCGGGAACGGGCCCAGAGGCGTGTGGAGGACCTCCAGGGGGCGGGTGTGTCCTCCGCTCGGCTGTACGGAGAGGATCCGGAGGACGGCGTGGGCGGCGCGGGCGCGTTCTTCCTGCTGCTGGACGAACCCGAGGTGTACGGTCTGCCGCCGGACCCGGTGGTGACCACCCGGGACCTGCCGTCCATGTGGCGTCACGCGGGTGCGGCGGCGGGGGTCCTGTTCGCCGGTGCGCTCGCGGCGTTCGCGGGGAGGCGGTCATGAGCAATCCGGAACTCGACGGCATGGGACCCGGCGAACGCGGGCGTGACGCGGTCACCGGCGCGGCGGACGTGGTCTCCGAGGCGCAGCGCAACGAACGTGACCAGGCCCGGGAGGCGGTCCGGCCGCCCGGACGGCCGAGCGGCCGACGCCGGGGCCGCCGCGGAGGTGAGCCCACACGCGTACCCGACGCCGACTTTCGCACCTACCACGGCAGGCCGGTGCTCAACGGGGTCGTGTGGGAGGCCCGCGACATCGGCGGCTACCTCTTCCTGGGCGGGTTGGCCGGGGCGTCCTCGGTCCTGGCAGCGGGGGCGGAGGTCCATGGTCGCGCCGATCTGGCCCGGCCGCTCAAGTACACGGCGCTGGTGGCGGTCTCCGGGTCGCTGGTCGCGCTCGTCCACGACCTCGGGCGGCCCGAGCGCTTCCTCAACATGCTGCGGGTGTTCAAGCCGACCTCACCGATGAGCGTGGGGTCCTGGCTCCTCGCGGGCTACGGACCCCTGGCCGGGACGGCCGCCGTGACCGCCGCCACCGGGTGGTTCCCACGGATCGGGACGGCCGCGACCATGGGCGCCGGGGTCCTCGGGCCGCTGGTCGCCACCTACACGGCCCCGCTGATCTGCGACACGGCGGTGCCCGCCTGGCACGAGGGACACCGGGAGATGCCCTACGTCTTCGCCTCCTCCGCGGTCGCGGCGGCGGGGGGCGTGGGACTGGTCGCGACACCGACGGGGCACGCGGGCCCCTTCCGGCGGGCGGCCGTGGGCGGGGCGCTGACCGAACTCGCGGTGTCCACCTTCATGGAGAAGCGGATGGGCCTGGTCGGTGAGCCCTACGGCCGGGGGCTGGCGGGGGCGCTCACGCGTACGGCCAAGACCCTCACCCTGGCGGGCGCGGTGGGCGCGGTGCTGGGTCGGCGCAACCGGGTGGTGTCGGCGCTGAGCGGAGCCGCTCTGGTGGGAGGGTCCGCGCTGACCCGGCTGGGGGTCTTCCAGGCCGGTGTGCAGTCGGCCGAGGACCCCAAGTACACCGTCGTGCCCCAGAGGGAGCGCCTACGGCAGCGCGCCTGACCCTCCGGCGGACGGGGGCCGGTGCCGGTTGGCGGCACCGGCCCCTGCCCGCTGCGGGAGGCCACGCACGTCTGCGCACCTGATCGTCGATCCCCGATGGTCGGCGATCAGGTGCGCGGTCCGTGCGTTGTGGGAGGGCCGGTCAGCGGCCGTGCGGCAGGCACTCCTGGATCCTGGTGGCCAGGCCGCCTCAGGCAGAGACGGCCGCGGTCGGCCGGGTCCAGTCGCGATGCTGCCCGATCAGGCGTGCGAACTCCCGGACCAGACCCTCGTCCACCGCGGGGGCCCGGACCACACCGTGTGTGGTCTCGGTGACCGTGGGCGGATGGCCGAGAGGGCCGGGCAGCCCCGGGGCGTCGAGCAGAGAGGTCGCCGCTCCGACCGCTGCGATGGCCTTGGCGTGCTTGTAGGCCTCCAGCACGAAGTGCCGGGCCTCACCGTCTCGGGCGAGCGAGGCCGCCGCGTCGCCGCCGCCCGGGAGGGCCACCGCGTCGTAGAGGACCGAGGAGACGGTCGTGTAGGCGCGGTCCACCGGCAGGGTGGCGCCCTCACGGGTGCGCACCGAGCCGTCCAGCCGGGCGAGCGCCTCCACTACGGCGCCCTCGGCCACCAGGGCCCGGCGCAGGGCCTCGACGTCGGAGCCGTCCACTCCGTGGTCGACCAGCACCGCGACCTGGCGTCCGGTCAGGTCTCCGAAGGCGGTGTTGGCCTGGCTGAGCGCGGGTGAGGTCCGGGAGTGTCGGGCGGTGCCGGGGTCCTGCGGTGGTTCCACTCCCACGCCCTCGGCGACCTCGACGGCCAGGACGTGGTCCACGTGGGCCAGGTTGGCCACCGCCCGCTGGCGCACCGCCAACTCCTCGCACTTGCCCAGCTCGAAGCGGAACGCGGCCACCAGGTGTTCGCGCTCCCAGTCGGCGAGGCTGTTCAGGAACAACCTGGCCTGGGTGTAGTGGTCCTTGAAGCTCTCCGCCCGCTTGCGAACCTTGTTCCCTTCGACCTTCTCCGTGTAGTGCCGGTAGACGCTCTCGTCAGCCAGCGCGGGGCATCCCCCGCCCAGGGAGTTCGGGTAGTAGGAGGTCTGGCCGCGGTGGACCCGGTGCTGGGCGAACCCGTCGCGCTGGTTGTTGCTCACCTCGGCCACCGGCCGGTTGACCGGGATCTGCTGGAAGTTGGATCCGCCCAGCCGCAGCAGCTGCGTGTCCAGGTAGGAGAAGTTGCGGGCCTGGAGCAGCGGATCGTTGGTGAAATCGATCCCCGGGACGACGTTCGCGGTGTGGAAGGCGACCTGCTCGGTCTCGGCGAAGAAGTTGTCCGGGTTGCGGTCCAGCACCATGCGTCCGATGGGGCGTACCGGCACCTGCTCCTCGGGGACGATCTTGGTGGCGTCCAGGAGGTCGAAGTCGAACGCGTGCTCGTCCTCCTCCGGGATCAGCTGCACCCCCAGCTCCCACTCGGGGAACTGGCCGCGCTCGATGGCCTCCCACAGGTCACGCCGGTTGTAGTCGGGGTCCTTGCCCTGGATGCGCTGGGCCTCGTCCCACACCAGCGAGTGCGTGCCCAGGAGCGGCTTCCAGTGGAACTTGACGAAGGTCCCCCGGCCCTGGGCGTTGACGAACCGGAAGGTGTGCACGCCGAAGCCCTGCATGGTGCGGTAACTGCGCGGGATCGCCCGGTCCGACATCAGCCACATCATCATGTGCGTGGTCTCCGGCTGGAGTCCGACGAAGTCCCACAGGGTGTCGTGCGCGGACTGGGCCTGCGGAATCTCGTTGTGCGGCTCGGGCTTGACCGCGTGCACGAAGTCGGGGAACTTGATGCCGTCCTGGATGAAGAAGACGGGCATGTTGTTGCCGACCAGGTCGTAGTTGCCCTGTTCGGTATAGAACTTGACCGCGAAGCCGCGCACGTCGCGAACGGTGTCCGCCGAACCCCGGGACCCGGCCACCGTGGAGAAGCGGACGAAGACGGGGGTGGTGACGTCGGGGCCGCTGAGGAAGTGGGCCGCGGTCACCTCGGAGAGGTCCTCGTAGGGCGTGAAGTGGCCGTAGGCCCCCGCTCCCCTGGCGTGCACGACACGTTCGGGGATGCGTTCGTGGTCGAAGTGGGTGATCTTCTCCCGGGCATGGAAGTCCTCCAGGAGCGTGGGGCCTCGTTCGCCGACGCTGAGGGAGTTGTCCGTGTCCTCGACCCGTACACCGGTCTCGGTGGTGAGCGGGCCCTGGGAGTCAGTGCGGTTCTGTTCCAGAAGCCGGTCCTTGGCGTCCTGCTCGTGGTCGGTCATGTCGAACTCCCCCGTCGGGTCCTGGTCGTAGCGGGCACTGCCCGTCCCGCCACGCCATGACCGACGAGACGACCTCGTAAACACCGCACACCGCGATTTGACCCCGTCTCGCCCGGCCGAATGCCGAGTGGCCGGGCGGCGACGCGGATCGCTTCCTGGCCGTGGTCGAGGCAGCCCCCGGGCCGCCGCCGGAGATCCCCTCTCGATCGATCTGAGCCCGCGACGTTCGGCGGCTGTTTCCTCACTGTTGCCGGGGGAGACGGGAACCTCCCGCGACCGCTTCGGGTCGGCCCGAGGCGCCTCGGTGGAACCTCCGACGACGGGACCGGGTGAGTACGAGGCGCCTCCTCGGCGAGGTGATCACCGGCGCTACGCGAGTCCGCCACGGGTCTTCTCCGGAGGCCGGAAACGCCCGCTGTGCAGGACTTTCTGGACATAGGGGGCGGGTATCGGCGTTCGCCGGGTGTGTGTGCACCGGTTTCCCTAGTCTCGCTCGGAAAGATCCGAAGGAGACACAATGCCCGCCCCCCTGGAGCAACGCCTTCCGCCCAACCCCTACCGGAACCTGGTCCTGCTCGCCCTGACCACGCTCTCCGGGCACCGGGACTCCCCCGGCCTGTTGGAGGACGCCCACCGGCTCGTGACCGGTGCGCTCCCCCGTGGGCGCCGCCATCCGCGCCCGCACGAGTACGCGAGGACGCGGCGTCGGGTCCTGCGCAGAGCACTGCACCCCCGGAGCTGGCATCCGCGCGGCCAGGCCGGGCTGCGGGTCTCACCCGTGGACGGGATCGGCGGCGAGGCACGGGCCCTGGAGGCGCTCGACGGGCTGGACGCGCCCGCCCGCGCCGCGTACACGCTCATGCGGCTGGAGTCCCTGGACGCGCGGGCCACCGCCGCGCTCCTCGGCTCGGTCGGGGTCCGCGACGCCGCAGCGGTGGTGGAGCGCGCCCGGGAGGTTGCGACCGACCTGCCTCTGCCGGACCCCACGGTGGTCCGGGTGAGCGGCCGGGGGTCCTGGGTGCACCGGCGCGGACTGGTGGCGGCGACCGGCGCCCTGGTCCTCGTGGTGGCAGCCGTGGGGATGACCACCGCGGACACGGGCGGTGGGACGAGCACGGCGATGCTGGCCTCCTCGCCGCCGCGCCTGGCCGGGGCCACCGCCCCGGAGGCCTGGCGGGAGAGCTTCCGCCTGGACCTGACCGCCTGGCACCCCCGGGGCGACGCGGTGGACGACGACGCGCTCACCCGGCGTGCGCTGGCGGCCTGGTCCGAGCAGGAGGGCCAACCCCCGGGCGCGCCCCGAGTGCTGTTCGCAGGCACGGTGGCCGAGCGTGAGGTCGTCCTGCTGCACGACGGTCCGCGGGTCGCCCGCTACACCCGTGGGGACGACGGCACCGGGTCGGGAACGGAACTGGTGGAGGTCTTCGCCGAACCCGTCAACGGCGTGGCCAACTGGCCCGCCCTGCGCCTGACCGACACCGACGAGGGGACCCACTACCTGCTGCCGCCGTGGGTGACGGAGGCCGCCACCGCCCCGCTCGGGCAGCCTGACGCCGACTGGTCGGAGGTGGGCGTCCGGGACGGGGTGACCGAGCACCTGCCCACCGGTCGCCACTGCGACGTGGGCCCGGTGTTGCGCCTGCGCGCCCCCGAGGTGGCGCACGGGGAGCCGTACTCGGCCATCGACCTCGGCGGGCTGGACACCGCCCACCTGGGGTACATGCCGCCCCCGCCCTCGGAGATCAGGCGACTGGGCCCGCACGAGGTCCTGGACTCCGAGCGCGGATTCGACCTGTGGGGCGACCTGGCCTGCGCCGGAGACACCCCGGAGGAGCCGGTGCGTACCGTGACCGCGTGGGAGTTCGCGGTCCAGGAGCTGCCCGGCGGCGGCGAGGGTCGCTGGACCTGCGTGCGCTTCGGCGGGCACGACGGCGGAGGGCTGGCTCGCGCGGTGCTGGTCACGCGAACCGAGGCGGGGACCGGGACCGTGCTGGCCGGGGAACGTGAGGGCGGCTGGGACTGCAGCAACCTCAACCGTCAGGTGGCCGCGGGCACGTGGTGGCGCGACGACGACAGCCGGTGGCACTACCTCGCGGCCGCCTCCCGGGAGGTCACCTCCCTCACCGTGGCGGGTGGTGCCGAGGGTTCCGCCGAGGGCGGCGAGAGTGCGCTGGCGGTGACCGGACCGCGCTCGGAGATGCCTCCGGCGACGGAGGTCGACCTGACCGCCCTGGACGCGGAGGGGGAACCGATGACCGTCCTGTCGCCCTGAGGTCGAGCGCCGCCCCTACCCCGATTCGGCTCCGGCCAACGGGCCGAGAGTCCCGTGCCCTGCTCATGGCCGTTTCCGGCCATACTCACGTGCGCGTGCACGTGCAACTGCACCGCCGGTGATATCACTGGGAACTGACTCCCCCAATCCGGGCGGGGCAGCCGGGGCGCCGTGAACCGGGCGTTCCAGGTCGGGTTCGCTTTGCCGCGAACCTCCCGCGATGCCACGGCGCGGCCGCCCGGAACGCGGACCGGCTCCGCTTTCGGCCACGCGCTGTAGTTAGGGTGAACGTATGTCGATTTGGGCGCGGGGAGACCGTACGGGGCGGGTCGGAGAGGCCCTCCTGTTGTTGGAGGGTCAGGGGATCATCGACGGGTTGGACTTCCTGCCCGCCGAGGAGAAGCCCTACCGTGTGCGCATCCCCGCCGGGATCGTGCACATGGACGAGGACGAGGCGTCCATGTTCGCGTTCGGGGCGGTCGTCGGCTCCTTCGGCAAGCTGGCCCGGCAGCCGGCCTGACCCCCGGGCGCCGCAGGCGCGGGCCCGCCTCCTTACGGAGATGACCGTCCGTGGTGGCCCCCGGAAGGGGGCTAGCTGCGGCCCATCGTCCGCAGAACGGCGTCGAGCAGCAGGTCCCGGAGCATCTCACGATGCTCGGGGGTGTGCGCAACGGTGAGCTCGTTGTTGAAGGTGGACAGGCACATCCCCACCGTCATCTCGGCCAGCGGCAGCGCCGGACGCCCGTCCTGGGGCAGCTCCTCGACGAAGCGGGCGACCTCGATCGACTCGCGGACCGCCTCGATCCACGGTTCGGTCCGTTCGCGCCACCACCGGCGCTGCTCGCCCGGCTCCGCGCCGAGGCCGGAGGCGGCCGCGAGCAGCGCGCCCGACTCCAGCCACAGCGCCATCCAGGCGTTCACGAGGCGACCCATGTACCCGTCGATGGACTCCATCCGGCCGAAGGTGAGGTCCACCTGGGAGGCGAAGGCGGTCAGCCGCACGTCCACGGCGGCCTGGAGCACCTGGTTCTTGTGGTTGTAGTACCGGTAGACGGTGGAGCGGTCGATGTCGACGCCCTCGGTGATCTCCTTGTAGGTGATCTGGCTGAAGGGCTTGGTCCGCAGCAGCTCCACCAGGCTGTTCTGCAACTGGAGCATGCGCTGTGCGGCGCGGAGGCTTCCGCTGGTCCCCGAACTCGCATCCCGCGGCGCCGTCATACCCGATCCGTCCGTCATGAGCCCCCACGGCCCTCGTGTGCCTACACCCTCCAGCTTGCCCCAGATCGGAACGTATGCCAACACGCCGTTGGTCCGCCAGGGAAACCTGTGGGCAGGGGGTCCGTGTCCCCGCCGTCTCCTATCCCCGGCGGGCCCGGTGCTCGGCCAGATACTCCCGGTACCAGTGGTAGCTGTCCTTGGGGTGGCGCTCCAGGCTCTCGTAGTCCACGCGAACCAGTCCGAACCTGCGCTCGTACCCGAAGGCCCACTCGAAGTTGTCCAGCAGCGACCACACGAAGTAGCCCCGGACGTCCACTCCCGCCTCGATGGCCCGCCCCAGCGCGGCCAGGTGATCGCGCAGGTAGGTGACGCGGTCCGCGTCGTGGACCCGGCCGTCCTCGTCGGGCTCGTCCGGCTCGGCCGCCCCGTTCTCGGTGATGAGGATGGGTGGGAGACCCGGGTAGCGCCGGTCCAGGTCCACCAGCAGCTCCTCGAAGGTCTCCGGGACCACCGGCCATCCCATGGTGGTGTGCCGCCACGAACCGGTGAACTCCACCTGCTCGGCACGGACGTCAACGGCGGTGCGCAGGGCCGGGTCCGGTTCGGTGTGCGGGGCGTCGCGGAACATCAGGGGGCGGTAGAAGTTGACGCCGAGGAAGTCGAGGGGACGGCCGATGATCTCCAGGTCCCCCTGCCTGCGGTGGGGCGCGTCGGCCAGCGGCCCCCAGACCTCGTGCTCGTTGTCCGGGTAGGCGCCGGTGAAGAGCGGGTCGAACCAGGTCCGGTTGTGCAGGGTACGGACGCGTTCGACGGCGGCGCGGTCGGCCTCGGAGTCCGTCGCGGGTACCAGGTGGTCGGGGTTGAGCGTGATGCCGACCTCCCCGGCCCCGGCGGCGCGCAACTCCCCGACGGCCTGGCCGTGGGCGAGGAGCAGGTGGTGGGCGGCGGCGAGGGCGCCCGCGCCCTCCCGGGTTCCGGGGGCGTGGCGACCGACCGCGTGCCCGACGAAGGCGCTGCAGAAGGGCTCGTTGAGGGTGATCCAGCGGTCGACCCGGTCGCCGAGGTGGTCGGCGACGATCCTCGCGTACTCGGCGAAGCGGTGCGCGGTGTCGCGGACCCGCCATCCGCCCTCGTCCTCCAGGGCCTGGGGCAGGTCCCAGTGGTAGAGGGTGAGGGCGGGCTCGACCCCGGCGTCGAGGAGGGTGTCGACGAGCCGGTCGTAGAAGGCCAGACCCTCGGGGTTGGGGGCTCCGCGGCCGTCGGGCTGGACACGGGGCCAGGAGACCGAGAACCGGTACAGGTCCACGCCGAGCCCGGCGATCAGGGCGACGTCCTCGGCGTAGCGGTGGTAGTGGTCGCAGGCGACGTCGCCGGACTCCCCCCGGGCCACTCTCCCGGGGGTGCGGCAGTAGGTGTCCCAGATGGACGGCCCGCGGCCGCCCTCCGTGGCGGCGCCCTCGACCTGGTAGGCGGCGGTGGCAGTACCGAACAGCAGGTTCGGGGGGAGTTGCGGTGCGCTCATGGGGGCCTTTCTCTTGGGAGCGCTCCCAAGCCTGCCCGGTGAACCGGTTCCGGGCAACCCCCGAACCAGAGGCGATCCGGATCCGTCACAGTCGTGAGCGCGCCCCGCGATCGCCGGGCACACAGGGAAAGGGAACCGGATTGAGCCACACCGACTACTCACAGGTCTTCCTCTCCAGGGACGGGTCCCAGGACCGGAGGATCCGCGAACTCCAGGAGAACCTGGACGTCGCGTACTCGCAGATGGCCCGCGACCGCAGCCGTGTGCGGTCCGAGCTGAGCCGGCTCAGGGGCACGCTGGAGCAGCGGCTGGACCGGGTGTCCACGACCCTGGACGCCTTCATCGAGCTCAGTGACGTGCGCGCCACGCTGGCGATGTTCGACCACGCCGCCATCGCCCGCCACCGCACGCTCCAGATGCTGAACGGAACCGCGCTCCCCAGCTTGGAACTCCAAGACGTCCCCGGATACTGGCTGGTCCCTGCCGCCCGGGGCCTGCACTCCCTGTTGGGCGACGACCTCCCCCGCGCCCGCCTGCACTTCGACGAGGCCGCCCGCGTCGACCCGCTGCGCGCTCGCGGGTTCGCGGCGCTGACAAGTGCGCTCACCGGCGCCGAGCACGCCCGTACTCTGGGCGAGGGCGTGTCCGCGGAACTGCTGCCCCGGCTCCCCGAGCCCGACTCCGAGGTGACCCGGTGCGAGCGCGCGCTGTGGATCCTCACCGCCGACGGCTCCTTCGGGGACGACGCCCGGGAGCACCTGCTGCTGTCCACCCTGCGCGGCTGGTCCGAGGACGGGGTCCGCGGTCCGCTGGTGGACGGATGGTTCGGTTCCGGCGCTCCCGTCAACGGCCGGGGCTCCCGGCCCCGCGGACTGCGCGACTCGGGTGCCTTCCAAGTCTCCGCCATGGCCGATCCGTGGCGCCAGGCCGTCTCCGACCTCGCCCAGCTGCGCGAACGCGTCACCGAGATCACCGACGTGGGCGGGGAGGACACCCCCGCCGAGGTGCTCGGCCCGGACCGCGCCAGCTCCGACTTCCTCCAGGACTCCCTGCGTCTGCTCGTGGAGGAGGGCAGCCCGGAGGAGGCTCCCCTGTTGGCCGACGCCAACCGGCTGCGCGCGGTGATCGAGAACAGCGGCCAGGACGGTGCCCCTCCGGCGTGGAGCGAGGACGTGGGAACGGTGGGCTCACTCCTCCAACAGGATCTGACCCGTGAGGACGCGCCCCCTCACCGCCGCACGTTCTCGCTGGTCCTCGTTCGCTCCGCTGTCCTGGACGCCGCCGAGGCCCTGGCGGGCCGGGCCGCCGAACCGTTCCCCGAGACGGCGAGCCTGAGAGTGCACGGGGTGGCGATCCGGCTGACGCCCTCCGGAGCGGACCGCCAGCAGGTCGAGGGCGCACGCGAGCGGCTGCGTCGGCGGGCCGTCCCCGAGAGCGGCCCCCGCCGGTACTTCTGGGGCGCCTCCGCCGTCACCGGAGTCCTGCTGTTGCTCTCGGTGCTCACCGCCAACGGCCTTCTGTGGGTCCTGACCCTGGCAGGGGCGGCCTCCGCCGGATACGCCTTCTTCCTGGCCGAACGGGAGAAGGCGGACGCCGAGGGCATGGTCCGGCACCAGAGCCGCCAGCTTGACCAGCAGGTGGACACGGCGGTCAGGGAGTGGCGCCGGACGCGGACGGAGACCGAGGAGCACGCGGTCGCGGCCCGGCACGACCTGGAGGCGATCCGTTCCCTGCTCGCCTCCTGAGCCCGCACGCCCCGGTCAGAGCCAGTCGTTGCGGCGGAAGAGCAGGTAGAGCAGCAGCGACGAGAGGAACATGAAGACCAGGACGAGCGGCCAGTTGAACACCCAGTGGAAGCCGGGCTGGGGGGCGATGTTCATGCCGAAGATCGACGCGATCAGCGTGGGGACGACCAGGATTCCGCCCCAGGACGAGACCTTCTTCATCGCCTCGTTCTGGGCCTGGTCGACCAGGTTGCTCTCCACGGTCATGATGTTGCTCAACAACTGGCGGAACCCCTCGACGTGATCCCTGGCGGCCGCCACGTGATCGGCCACGTCGCGCAGGTGCTCCCTCAGTTCGCCCCTGTGGTGTTCGCCCGGCCGGGGCATGTTGGGACCGAACCGCTCCGGGCTGTCCAGGGGTTCCATGATCTCCTCCAGGACGCGGCCGAGCGGGTCGACCGCCCGTTGCAGAAGGATGATCTGCCGGGCCAGCCGGTAGGTCCGCTGGGAGGCGTCCCGAGCCCCCGCGAAGACGGCGCTCTCCACCTCGTCGATGTCCTCCTGGAGGGCCGCGACGACCGGCGCGTAGTCGTCCACGACCCGATCCAGGACCGCGTAGATCACTCCGAGGGCGCCGTGGCCCATCATGTGGGGTTTGGCCTCCAGGCGCGCGCGGATCCGCTCGAAGTCCACCGAGGAGTCGTGGCGGACGGTGATGACGACGTCCCGGGTGCCGAAGACGTGCACCTCACCCACACGGATCGTCTCCTTGTCCTCGTCGTAGGTGGCCGGGCGCAGCACCAGGAAGAAGACGTCACCATAGGTCTCGGCCTTGGGCCGCTGGTGGGCGACGATCGCGTCCTCCACCGCCAGGCGGGGCAGGTGGAACTCGTGGGCGGCCTCCAGGAGCTGGCCCCGGTTGGGCTCGGTGAGGCTCACCCAGGCCCCGAGGGAGGGGTCGGCGCGCACCGCCGCGTGCGCCTCGGCGAGGGTGGCCGCCTCGCGCTGTCGCTCACCGGAGCAGTACAGGACGATCCGGCACTCCCCCGGGGGCGCGTCGGCGGGGAGCGCGGCCTCCGCCCGGCCCAGCGCCATGGTGCGTTCGGGCGCGGATTCGGTCATGGTGTGCCCTTCCCTGCCTGGCCTGACCTGCCCGATCCTGACGCGGTGGTCGGCGTGGGCGCGCCCCGACACGCCGGGGCGGCCGGGGTGGAGGCCGGGAACCCGGTGGTGAGCCGGGGTCAGTCGGGCAGGCCGGAGGCCCGGATGGTGATGTTGAGCCTGCCGTTCAGTCCGAGGGCGGGGTCTGCGGTACCCGGTCGGGTGCGGGGGACCCCGTGGTAGGCCATGCGGGAGGGTCCGCCGAAGACGAACAGGTCCCCGCTGCGGAGTTCGACGTCGGTGTAGGGGCGGGTGCGGGTCTCGGTGTTGCCGAACCGGAAGACGCAGGTGTCACCGAGGCTGAGGGAGACCACCGGAGCCGGGGAGCGTTCGTCGCGGTCCTGGTGCATGCCCATGCGGGCGTCGGCGTCGTAGAAGTTGACCAGGGCCACGTCGTAGGGGTCACCCTCGTAGGGGGCCTCGTAGGCGGCCTCGACGGCGCGGGCAGCCAGTTCGCCGAGGAGGTCGGGGAAGGGCTGGACGGGGGTGCCGTCGGGCAGGGTCCGTGAATAGGAGTAGGGGACCCATTGCCAGCCGAGTGAGGTCATGGAGACGCTCATGACGCCACCACGCGGCATGGGGTGGTGGCGTGTTCCGGCCGGACCCCGGGCCCATTCGCGGCACCTGCGGACCAGGGCGGCCTGGGTTTGCGGGGTGAGCCAACCGGGCAGGTGAACCGCCCCCGGGGCGACGTGAACGAGTGGTCGTCCGAACAGCGCTTCGTCCATGGGTCCATCATGCACGGCCCTCGCGGTGTCCGCCCGGGAAGGCGCTCCGGGCGGACACCGCGCCGCCCGGTGCCCGGTCGGGCAGGGTCAGCGGCGCATGAGGTCGCGGATGTTGACCACCAGCAGCACGACCACGATCAGCACGATCGGGACGGTGATGGCGATGCGCCAGTCCGCGATGAAGGCGGCGACCACACCCACGATCAACCCGATGACGACCGCGGCGATCGCGATCCCGGTCAGGTACTGGACGAACTTGCGGCGAGCGACGGAGTCGATCGCGGCGAAGGCCAGGACCACTCCGAGCATGGCCCAGAGGGTCATCTGTCCGTGGAGCATGAACAGCGTCAGCGCCAGCGAGATGAGCAGCAGCGGTGTGCTCAGGGCGACCCACAGGTGCAGGAAGCGGTTGGCGCGCTGCTCGCCGGAGGCGTAGGGCATGTGGGGCGCCTTGAGGTGCCCGGTCGGGGACGGGACCAGCGGGGTCTCACTGTCCAGGGAACGCAGGAGGGTGTCGCGCTCGTCGGCGAGCAGGGCCCGCTTCTCGTAGATCTCCGCCAGCTCCTTCTCCAGTCCCTCGATCCGCTGGCCGTACTCACGGGCGCGCGGCCGGGAGGCGGCCTCCCGGTCCAGGGCCATACGCGCCGAGTCGAGCTGGCGGAGGCTGTCGCGGCGGCTGACGACGTCGCCGTCCAGGCGGCGCAGGCGCGACTCCAGGCCGCGCACGTGGGCGCGCAGTTCGGCGCGCGCGGCGCTCTCGGTGGGCGCGACCTTCTGGAGTCCGACCCATGCCAGCGGATCGGCCCAGGACCGGCGGATGGTGCCGTCCCGCTCGTACCGCGGGCCGCTGGGGGCGCGCTCGCCCTCGAAGAAGTCCCGGGTGTCACGTCCCCACAGGCCACGGAAGCCGTCCACCCAGGGGGTGTCCTCGTCGATCAGGACGGCGTTCCACTCGCGGTCGCCGCCGGGGCCGAGCCGTTCGCCGTCGCCGCGCGCGTAGTCGACGAAGGGCACCCCGATGCCGTGCCGGTTGATGGCGGCGTCGGCGCGGAACAGCCGCTGCGTGAACCGGCGCCAGCCGCGCACGAGGCCGCGCAGGAAGGCGGGATCCACCTGGATGAGGTAGTCGCCGGGGAGCATCTGGTGCGAGTGCGAGCCCGCTCCGACGTATATGACGGGGTGGACGCCGTCGCGGTGCAGGTCGGGGTCGGCCCAGGAACGGCGCAGGTCGTCGCCGTGGTACTCGTGCGAGGAGGCGCCGACCCAGGCCGGCCGGGTGGTGCCGTCGGGGTTCTCCACCACGTAGACGGTGACGCGCTCCCAGTCGGCCTCGTGGTCGTTGACCCCGCCGTAGATGGTGCGCCAGTCGTTCATGGCGTAGAAGAACCAGTACTGGAGGACGATGTAGCCGCCCTCGCGCGTGACGCGCCCGTAGTAGGTGGCGCCGCCGTTGTCCACGCGCTCGCGGTAGCGGGTGACCGCGGCGAAGGTGACGCCGCCGGGGACGGCGCCCCGGATGAGCAGGGAGATCTTCATCAGGATGTCGAGGACGCGGCCGAGCACGCCCACGGCGGCCAGGCGGCCGCTCTTGGGGATCACTGAGCGGGCGATGCCCTTGAAGCGCCGGGCCTCCTCGCGCAGCGACTCCTCCTGGACGAAGCGGAGGTGCTTGTGGCGGCCCGGCCACTCCTCCTCGGCCTGGGAGAGGCGGTCGAGGGTGAGCTCACCGGCGGGGACGAGGACGCTTTCGCGTCCGCCGGGTTCCTCGATCCAGAGGCTGCAGCTGCGTACGTAGGCGTCCACTTCGGTGGGGAAGAACAACTCCCCCTTGGTGCACATGAGCACCGGTTCGTGGGCGCGCAGGAGTTCGAGGTCAGATTTGGCCGCCATGATTCGGACCAAGTTAGTGCATGGAAAGGAGCGTGCGCGCCCCGGGACGCGGTGCGGCGGAGTGGGACGTGTCATGCCGCCGATCGGTCCAGGCCCGCCCGATCACGGCCCCGGCACCGAGGCCGGGGCGTGGCCGATCCGGCCTTCTTGCTGGTCGTGCCCGCGGCGCTGGTCGTGGGTGAACTGCGGCGGCGTCGCGCCCGCGGACCCCGTCACCCCGCGCCCGGACCGGCGACCGTCACCGTATGCCGGGCGCCCCACGCCCGGTGGCCGGGCGTGGCCACCGTCGTTCCCGTTCCACGGCGACCGCCTTTCGTTCCGGTGGTCTCACCACGGGAAGAGGGACGGACACTGACCCGCCCTCCCTTGGGTGACGGGTCGGCACGGTGACGGTCCCCCGCCGCGCCGCGTCCACCCTCACGGGGGCACGCGGCGAGGGACCGGGTTCAGGCGGCCCGCTCGGGCTGGCGCTCGGGCGGGTTCTCCTCGATGGGCGCCGAGGAGAACCGTACTTCGTCCACGATCTCCGGGAGGGACGGTCCGGTTGGCACGCCGCTCGGGAGGGCCGCCGGACCGGTGCCGTCGCGACGCGTCCGCACGGTCTCTCTCCGGGGCACGGCGGGCCTGGGACTGCGGTCCCCCCGGGCGGCGCCGATACCCGCGACCACCACCAGCGCCATGCCCACCAGTTGCACGGTGACGGGTGCCTGGCCGATGACGATCATGCCCATCACCAGGGCCACGGCGGGTTCGAGGCTGGAGAAGGTGCTGTACCCGGTCCGGCTCATCCTCTGGAGGGCGATCATCTCCAGCAGGAACGGCACCATCGGGAAGAGCAGCGCGATCAGGAGTGTGAACACGACGAGTTCGAGGTTGGGCTCGGCGATGGCGGCCGGAGCCCCCAGGGGCGCGGTGACCAGCGCGCCCACGGTCATCGCCAGGGCGAGGCCGTGCACGGCGCCGAACCCGGCACCGACCCGCTGGGTGAGCACGATGTAGCCGACCACGCAGACCGCACCGGCCAGCGCGAAGCCGATACCCGCGAGGTCGAGTTCGCTCTGCCATGGGCGCGTCAGGCACACCACGCCGGCCACGGCCGCGACGATCCACACGAGCTCGCGGCGGCGGCGCATGGCCGCGACGGCGACCACGAGGGTGCCGAGGAACTCGATGGAGGTGGCGGTGCCGAGCTCGATCCGCGCCGTCGCCTCGGAGTAGAACAGCATCATCCCCGCGCTCGCTGTGCCCAGGATCACCACGGCACCCAGCTCGCGCGGTGTCGCCGCGCGCACGGCCCGCCACAGGGAGGGGCCGCCGAGCGCCAGGAGAAGGAGCGCGGCCCACGTCAGCCGGAGCCAGGTGACCGTCGCCGGACTCGCGTGGGCGAAGGCGGTCACGGCCAGGGCGCTGCCCGTGTGCAACGTGAACATGGCGACGAGCAGCATCAACGGCGCCGGGACCTGGATCCGGGCACGGCGGGGCGAGGAGAGGAAGGAGGGGATCACCCGACCATTGGACTCATTTCATTCGTTTCTGTCCACGGACTGATGGTTGACGAACCATGTAGTTTCGGTTGATGGATTTCACGCGACTCCGCCTGCTCGTCGAACTGGAACGACTCGGGACGATGGCCGCCGTGTCCGAGGTCACAGGCATGAGCACGTCGGCCGTCTCGAAGCACTTCGCCGTCCTGGAGAAGGAGGCCGGGGTTCCCCTCCTCGTGCCGGACGGGCGGCGGGTGCGGCTCACCCCCGCCGGGCGCCGACTCGCGGAGCACGCCGTGGACATCCTCGCCCGGGTGGAGGCGGCCCAGGCCGAGTTCGACGGCGACACCGACCCCGTCGGTCGCGTCGACCTGGTGATGTACACGTCGGCTGCGCCGATCGTGCTCCCCGCCGTGCGCCGTCTGCGGCGCGACCACCCCGGGATCGACATCCGCCTGACCGAGTACGAGTCCGACCAGGCGCTGGATCTGCTCCAGGACGGAGGGGCGGACCTGGGGGTCGTGTACCAGTACAGTCTTCTCCCCCGAGAATTCCCGGGCACGCTCACGGTGTATCCGGTGGGGACGGAGGCGCTCCTGCTCTCCCAACCCTCCGAGGGGGCGGACAGCCGGACACTGACCCGGCGCCGCCTGCGCGAACTCGCCGACGCCTCCTGGATCGCCAGCCCCTTCCGGGGGGACGAGGAGGCGCTCCTGCAACGGATGTGCGCCGAGGCCGGGTTCACCCCGCGGATCCGGCACCGCGTGGACACCCTGGAGCTGTTCGAGGAACTAGTGGCGACCGGCGCGGGCGTGGGCGTGGTGCCCCGGCTGTCGACCTCGACCCGGCGCGGGGTCGCGCACGCTCCCCTGGGAGAGCTGGGCGGTTTCCGCCAGGTGTACCTCGCCGGGCGCACCGGCGGTTGGGCCTGGCGGCCGATCCGCGTGGTGGCCTCCTACCTGCACCAGGCCGCCGAGGACGTGCTGGAGGATGTCGCGCCGCTCACCTTCTGACCGCGGCCGTCAGGAAGGGGGCACCCGGGAGCCTCCGGATCAGCCCGCGATGGCGAAGGGACCCACCGAGGGGACCGGGACCTTGCTGGCGGCCTCGCGGATCGCGGTGAGCAGCGGCTCGGGGGTGGACCCGGCCCGGGACAGGACGACGATGTGGCGGCGCGCGGTCTCGCGCACCCCGCGTACGACGATCTGGGGGTGGTTGAGCCCGGTCCAGGCCAGCCTCGGCATGAGGGCGACCCCCAGACCCGCCTGGACCATGGAGAAGACGGCACTGAAGTCGTCGACCGTGTGCACGACCCGGGGCTGGAACCCGGCCTGGTTGGCGGCGGCCGTCACGCAGGAGTTCCACGCCGTGCCCGGACCGGACATGATCCAGTCCTGGTCGGCCAGGTCCTCGGCCAGGTGCAGGCTGGTCCGTGTGGCCAGGGGGTGCTGGTAGGGCAGGATCGCGTCGAAGAGCTCGACCATGACCGGGTCGCTGCGAAAGTCCGGGTCGCCCGCCGCGGGCAGGTGACTGGTGGACATGGTGACGGCCACGTCCAGGTGGCCGGAGCGCACCATCTCGGCGCTCTCCTCGGGTTCGGCCTGCACGACCTCGAAGCTCCAGCCGGGGTGGCTGGTGCGCAGGCGGGCCAGAGCCGGGGCGACGAGGTCGCTGATGCCGGTGGAGAAGGAGCCCACCCTCACGACCCCGCGGTCGCCGTCGGAGTACTCGGCCAGGTCCGCGGCGGCGCGCTCCATCTCCGCGAAGATGACGTGCGCGCGCTTGAGCAGGACCCGGGCGGCACCGGTGAGCAGGAAGCGACGGCCCTGGCGTTCGACGAGGGGGACCCCGGCCTCCTTGGCCAGGGCGGCGAGCTGTTGGGAGACCGCCGACGGGGTGACGTTGAGCGCCTCCGCGGTGGCTGCCACCGTGCGGTGGTGGTCAAGGGCCTGAAGGAGCTGCAACCGCCGAACGTCGATCATGCTGCCTAATTTAGGACAGAACGAACAGGTTTCGATGATGTTCCGGTCTGATTACCCACTCTTTGAGGGTGATTCCTTACACATCGTCCACCAGTGTCCGCTTCCATCCGCTTCCCGCCCTGCCTGAACATCCTGAAGAAAGATTTCACTTTTTTCTCTGTCAGGGATGTCGTGCACGCTTTTCCCTCGTGTCGGCCCTGTTCCGGTTGATACCGGCACGTACAGTCAGACCCACAGCTCAACCAAGGAGGTGCGGAGCGCACCTTCCCAGGAACAGCACCCCAAGCTGGTGGAACGGGTGAGAAGAAAATGCAAACTTCGCTGATGACCAAACCTCGTTCAAGGAACGTCGACGTTCTCGGCTTCCGCTACCTCGGCGCCCACGAGGTGGAGGAGCTCGCCGACCTGTGGGGCGCCCTGCACCAGCAGCACACGGTGACGGCCCCGCACCTGGAGGGCATCATCAGCGCGGTGAGCCTGGACGAGTCCTGGCGGCGCCGCCGCGCCCAGTACCTGGCCTGGCTGCGCGACCCCGACACCATGGCGATCCTCGCCGAGCACGACGGAGACCTGGCCGGGTACGCGATGGTCACCGTCCGCGAGAACGCGCAGGGCAGTTGGGACCGGGGTGAGCGGGTCGCCGTCGTGCAGACCTTCGCCATCGACCCCGACTACACCGGGACCGGGGTGGGTTCCAAGCTCCTGGAGGAGGTCCGCCGCCAGCTCGCCGCCTCGGGCATCCGTGACGTCGAGTTCTCCGCTCTGGCCACCGCGTCCGAGGACATCAGCTTCCTGGAGCAGGAGGGGTTCCGCCCCTTCGTCACCACGATGGTCTGCCGCGTGGACGGCTTCGGCGCCCACGACTGACGCCCACCCGTCCCCCTCACCGTCGGTCGGTGCAGCGGTGACGGCTCCACGAACGAGCCCCCGCGCGGTCATACCCACGTCCCGCGCGGGGGCTTCTCCCTGCCCGGGACGGGCCCGCCCCCGTGGCTCCCGTCCCCCACCGCGCCCACGAGCGGTACGGCTCCCGCCCCGTCCCGCGACACCCCGCGACACACCCCGGCGTGGGGGGACCGCGAAGCGCTACGCTCGGGCCCGTGGCCTCCTCCGACTCCAGCACCTGCATCTTCCCCGGCTGTACCCGCCCGGTTCCCCGGGGCTCCTCCCCCGGTCGCCCTCCGCAGTACTGCGACCTGCCCGAACACACCCGCTGGCGGGCGTGGAAGGAACGGCAGCGACTGGCCCAGGAGGCCGAGAACGCCGAGGAGGCGGCCCGCGCCGAGACGGACGAGAAGACGGCGGCCACGGCGCCCGCGCAGGGCGGGGAGCCCGTGACCGCCGCGCGACTGCGCGCGGACGACCTCCTCACCAGGTTCGCCGTCCAGGCCGAACAGCTCAGTGCCACCCTCGACTCCGCGACCGAGGCCTTCTCGACGATGTCCGACCCGGCCGCCGCCGAGGCCCAGGTGGAGGCGGCCCGGCTCGCCGCCGCCCGCCAGGTGTCGGAGGCCGACTCCGCCCGGTTGGAGGCGGAGAACCGGCGCCGTGAGGCCGAGGCGGCCCGCCGCTCGGCGGAGGAGACCACCGCCGCCGCCGTGTCCGCCACCCAGGAGGCCGAACGCATGGCCGAGGAGGCCCTGCTCCGCAGGGACACCGCCGAGGGCGAACGCGAACACCAGGCCGAACTGGCCCGCACCGCCGTGGCCGAGCGCGACGCGGCCGTGGCCGAGGCCAACGCCGGGCTGGCCGCCGCCGAGCACCGGATCACCGAGACCGCTGAACGGGCCCGCACCGAACTCCTGCGGGAGAGGGCCGAATCCGCCGAACGCCTGGAACGGGTGCAGGTGGAGGCCGAGCGCCTGCGCACCGACCTGGCCGAGCAGTCCCGTCGTCGGGACGAGGCGGAGCTGGCCGAGCGCGGCGCACTGGCGCGGGCCGAGCACGCTGAGGAGCAGGCCGCCCGCAACGCCGCGGCCCTGGAGACCGAGCGCGCCCGGTTCGGCACCGAGCTGGAGCGCGCCCACCAGAGGCTGGAGTCCGACCGGGTCGCCGCGGAGGCCGAGCGCGCCCGCCTCACCGCCGAGCTGGAGCGCCTGACCACCGAGCTGGACGCCCAGCGACGCAACTCCGAGCTCACCCTCACCGAGGCGCGGGAGGCGGCGGCGGCTCGCCTGTCCGTGGCGGAGGAGGCGCGGGACCGCGCGCTGGAGCGGGCCGAGAGGGCGGAGACCGACCTCAGAGGGGCCAGGGAGGCCGCCGCCCAGAGTGCCTGATCGAGCACATCTGCGACCTACGTGCCCTTTCGTCACGGTATTTCGGCTTAGGATGGCCACGTGCGAGATCTGGGAACCACTGGCGAGACCGGCCCGATGAACCTGGGCGGGGAGGAGTCCGCCAAGACCCCGGAGCGCGTCACGGTGGGTGAGCGTCCGCGACCGCGCGTCGACATCAAGGCGATCTTCGGCCTGGAGGCGGGCCCCTGGGCCTGGACCACCGCACTCCAGGCGGCCATCGCGATGACCGTCTCCTTCGCCCTGGCCTCGGTCATCTTCGGACCCCAGATCGGCACCCTCGCCGCCCTGGGCTCCATGACCGTCCTGTACGAGAAGAAGACCCCCTACGCCTACCGCGCCGCGGCCCTGGCCCTGGTCGGGCTGGGGTTCGTCGCGGCCGTGACCGTCAACTCGTTGGCCGCCTCGCTCTCCCCATGGGCGGCGGTGGCCTCCATCGGGCTGACGGCCGGGGTCGCCACCTGGGTGTGTGCCGCCTGGCGGGTGGACAAGCCCGGAACGATGTTCTTCGTGCTGGTCGCCACCATCTCCACCATCGCTCCCGGCGGCCTGGCCGAGGTGCCCCTGCACGCGCTGGTCGCCGCCCTCGGTGCCGCCGTGGGGTGGACGGTCTCGATGTCCGGCGCCCCGCTGCGTGCCCGCCACCCCGAATACAGGGCGGTGGCAGCGGCCTACCGGGGGCTGGCCACCCTGCTGCGGGCGGTGGGCACGGCCGAGCTCGACCACGCGCAGCACGCGGCGTCGGTGGCGCTCGCCGAGGCGTGGCGGATCGTGCTGCTCGGCCAGACACGCGGCTACCGCACCACGACCGAGGCCGCGCGCCTGCGGGCTCTGCTGCGGTGGGTCTCCGACATCCACCTGGCCGCGACCCAGGTGTGCATGGCCCGGCCCACCGCGCTGCCCGAGCAGGCGGCGGACTTCGCCGACCAGATGGCCCTGGCCGTCGCCGACCCGACCAGCGCCCCCGATCCGGACTCCCTGGACGACCTGCGCCGCGGCATGCGCCCCCGCTCCCTCGAGGCGCGCCTGTACAACCTCCTGTCGCGGGCGGCCCAGTCCGCGCGGCGCGGTTCCGATGAGGAGGAGAACGACGACGACCGGCGCACCGCCGACCTCCACGACGACCGCTACCCAGCGCTGTGGAGCTCGCTGCGCTCCAGCCTGAGCGGCGACTCCCTGATCCGACCGACCGCGCTGCGCATGTGGCTGACGGTGACGCTCGCGGGCGCGTTCGGCCTCTCGATGGGTCTGGACCACTACTACTGGGTCGCTCTGACCACCACGGCGGTCCTCCAGGGCGGCAACGTGGTGCTGACCCTGAACCGCTCGGTGCAGCGTTCGCTGGGCACCCTGCTGGGCGTGCTGGGCGGCGTCGCACTGCTCACGTTGGACCTGCCCCTGGTCGCGGTCATCCTCGCGGCCGGTCTGCTCCAGGGCGCCACCCAGCTCGTGGTGGGGCGCAACTTCTTCTACGGCTCGGTGCTGCTGACCCCGATGGCGCTGTTGCTGTCGTACACCGCCAACCCGTACCCCGTCACCGAACTCGCGGGCTCCAGGATCATCGACACCCTGGTGGGTTCGGCCTTCGGCCTGGTGGGTGCGCTGGTGCTGTGGCGGCGGGCCTCGGCCACCCGGTTGCCGCAGGCCATCGCGAACGTCCTGGCGAGCACCCGCCAGTGCATGATGGCGGTGCTGGACCAGGACGTGGAGATCACCGAGGAGCGCCGCTACCGCCTGCGCCGCGACATGAGGGCCGCCCTCGTCAGCCTGCGCGGGGTGTACGACAGCGCGATCGGCGACGTCCCCCGGGCCGCCTCCACGCGCCCGCTGTGGCCCGTGGTGGTGGCCACCCAGAGGATCGGCTACCTGGCCCTGGCCGCGCTGTCGCAGGACCGCAGCCCGAACCCCGCGGGCACCATCACCCTCCAACGGGTGGACCTGGCCTTCCACGAACTCATCTCCGCGATGGAGGAACGCCGCACCCCGAGGCTGGGCGCGCTGCCGCGCCTGCCCGCCTATCCGAGGATCAACATGGAGCTGCGGGCGCTGGCCAACTCGATGACCAGCGCCGTCGCCCAGGACGAGCGTTCCGCTCAGCAGGAGGCCGAGCGCCGGGCCCAGCGCGAGCGGCGCCGCGCCCAGAAGGACGTCGACGCCGACCTGTAGTCACGGGAGGGTCGGGGCACCCTCCCGTCCGGTGCGGGCCCCGAACCTAGGCGACCACCGCGAAGGCCCGGACCGGGAACGCGGCCATCCCCCTCACCTTGGCGGGGACCGCGTGGAACCGGAACCCCTCCTGCGGCAGCCCGTCGAGGAGGCACAGGTGGGTGACGATGGGGACGCCCGCGGCCAGGAGGGTGGCCTGGGCGGGGCGGGCCCCCTCGGTGTGGGGAGCGGTGTCGTCGACGCTGACCGAGTCGATGCCGACCAGGGTCGCGCCGGACTCCACCAGGGCCTTGGCCGCGGTCTCGGTCAGGTGCGGGTGATCGAACGAGCCGTAGGCCTCGGTGCGCCAGTGCCGGTCCCAGCCGGTGCGGACCAGGACGGCCCGGCCCCGCAGGTCGAGTCCGGCGAAGGCCTCGGGTCCGATCTGGTGGCCCTCCGTGGCGGTGACCACCACTCCGGGGAGGTCGGCGACGCGCTCCAGGTCGAGGTCAGCGGGGTCGGCCCCGTCCCGGTAGCGGTGGGCGGGGATCTCGAGGTGGGTCCCGGTCGCTCCCACCATGTTGACGCGGCCGCTGCTGTCACCGTGTCCGGGGACGGCCCCCGCGACGGTGGTGCTCTCCTCGATCGCCGGTCGCGGCAGGCCGGGACAGGTGTTCATCCCGTCGGTGATCTGGTGGCTGACATCGACCAGTTTCGCCATGGCTGTCTTCCTCGTTCGCGTCCGGAGGGGACCTCCGACCTGGATCAGAGGTCTAGACCATCAGCCTAGCGCGCGTGTCCCAGGTCACGGCAGTGTTCCACGGCACCGACTTCGGCGGACCTGGCCCCGGCGGCCCGTCCCGAACCCGGATAAGCTCTGGTGGCGCGGTCGTGGGCGGCCGACTCCCCTCGAGCCCGCACACCCGCGTTTCCCGCGCGTACTCCGCGACCCACCGAGAAGGGGCTACCTGTGTCACCGTACGGAGCGGCCAAGGCCGTCGTCGCACCCGTCACCCGTGTGGTGTGGCCCCAGAAGGTGGAGGGCGCGCACCTGGTGCCGGAGAGCGGCCCGGTGATCCTGGCCGCCAACCACCTGTCGAACATCGACCCCCTCTTCCTCGGACTGGCCTGTCCACGGCAGGTGCGCTTCATCGCGAAGAAGGAACTCTTCAACGAGAGCACGTTCTTCCGGAGACTGCTCTCCCGCGCCCTGAAGATGCTGGGGCCGGTCTCGGTGGACCGCCGCCCGGGGCAGAGCTCCCAGGAGGCGATGAACAACAGCGTGGAGGTCATCAAGGGCGGCGAGGTGTTCGGCATCTTCCCCGAGGGCTCGCGCTCCCCCGACGGTCGCCTGTACAAGGGGCAGACCGGCCTGGCGTGGCTGGCCCTGAGCACGGGGGCACCCGTGGTCCCGGTCGCGCTCACGGGAACCCAGCGCATCCTTCCTCCCGGCAGCAGGCTCCCGTCGTTCAACCGCGTGGGAGTGCGTTTCGGGGAGCCCGTCGACCTGTCACCCTGGGAGGGCGCGGCGGACAGGGCCAGGTCGCGCAGGGAGGCGACGGACGCGATCATGGGCGCGATCGCCAAGCTGTCCGGCCAGGAGCAGATCTCCCGATACGCTGCCTCCGTCAAGGCGGAGCTGGAACAGTGACCTTCCCCACAGTCCTGACGGGGCTGAATCCTCCTTGACGAGGCGTTGACCCCAGACTGAAGGCCCTTTCGGCGAGGCCGGACCCGGCCTCCCGCCTGGATCGCGGCCACGGGGCGGCGGTCCGGAGCCTTCCCCCCTCCCTGGCGGGGTGAGAAGAATTCCCTACCCTTATAGTAGGTTTTTCCGGTGGCGACATCGGATAGATTAGGCAAGCCTTACCTATGGCGTCCGACCCTGGCGCGAAGACTTGGAGCTGTGCGATGACGCGACCACTGCGAGTGGGAATCGTTGGTGCGGGCCCCGCGGGAATCTACGCCGCGGACCTGCTCACCAAGGACGAGACCCTGTCCTCGTGCGGCACGTCCGTCAGCATCGACATCCTCGACAAGCTGCCGTCCCCCTACGGCCTGGTCCGCTACGGCGTGGCCCCGGACCACCCCCGGATCAAGCAGATCCAGGGTGCCCTCCACAAGATCCTCGACAAGCCGGAGATCACCTTCTACGGCAACGTCGAGTACGGCGTGGACCTCAAGCTGGAGGACCTGCGCCACCACTACGACGCGGTCATCTTCGCCACCGGCAGCGACCGCGACCGCCCCCTGGACATCCCCGGCGTGGACCTGCCCGGGAGCCACGGCGCCGCCGACTTCGTCTTCTGGTACGACTCCCACCCGGACGTCGCCCCGTCCTGGCACGTCGACGGCACCAGCGTCGCCGTGATCGGCGCGGGCAACGTGGCCGTGGACGTCGCGCGCATCCTGGCCAAGGACGCCGACGACCTGCTCTCCACCGACATCACCGACAACGTCTACGAGGGTCTGCGCGCCAAGCAGATCACCGACGTGCACGTGTTCGCCCGCCGGGGCATCGCCCAGTGCAAGGCCACCCCGATGGAACTGCGCGAGCTGGACAAGCAGCCCGGCGTCGAGGTCCTGGTGTACGCCGAGGACTTCGAGATGGACGAGGGCAGCCTCCGGGCCTGCGACGAGTCCAACCAGGTCAAGACCAACGTCAAGGTCCTCCAGAACTGGGCGATCCGCGACGAGCGCGGTGCCGAGCGCCGCCTGCACCTGCACTTCCTGCACTCCCCCGTGGAGATCCTCGGCGAGGACCGGGTGTCCGGCATCCGCACCGAGCGCATGGAGCTGACCGGCGACGGCAACGTCAAGGGCACCGGCGAGTACGTGGACACCGAGGTCCAGGCCGTCTACCGGGCCATCGGCTACCTGGGCTCGCCCCTGACCGACCTGCCCTTCGACGAGGAGCGGGGCGTCGTCCCCAACTCCGAGGGCCGCGTCCTGGACCTGGACGACAGGCACGTGGACGGCGTCTACGCCACCGGCTGGATCAAGCGCGGCCCGGTCGGCCTGATCGGCCACACCAAGGGCGACGCCCTGGAGACCGTCACCAACCTCGTCGCCGACCGTGAGGCCTTCACCCCCGCCGCCGAGCCGGACCCGGTGGCCTTCCAGTCGCTGCTTGCCGAGCGCGGTGTCGAGTTCACCACCTGGGAGGGCTGGAAGCGCATCGAGGCCCGCGAGGAGGAGCTGGGCGCCGAGCGCGGCCGCAAGCGCCTCAAGCTGCTCACTCGCCAGGAACAGACCAGCGTCGCACGCCAGGCGTAGCCGCGTGTGAGCTTCCCGGCCGGTCCCGTACCCCTTTGCGGGACCGGCCCTTCGTCTTTCCCCGATCCGGCCCGTGTGTCACCGTGAGATTGCGCATGGAGCTCTCCCCGGGTTCGTGGAACAACTCCTCGGACGTATGGGTTAGAGTCACTGTTGGTCGGTGTGGTAGCAAGTGTCCCCCGGGCCTCAACTATTGCCTTCGCGGAATACCGTGTCCGGCACCCGCCCCCTCGCGGGTGGGCTGATCGGACGGTCAGGAGCCCCGTTGTGCCCCGCGCCGAGAGGCGACCGCCATGCCGACCTCATCCTCGTGCCCCGCTCCCACCGAGGTGGGAGCGGGGCATCGTGGTATCTCCAGGAAAACGCAACGAAGGACGGTCAGGCGTGGACGAACGGTCCCCCCGGCAGCCGGATTCCTCCGGGCCGCCCGAGGATTCGGACGGTACAGAGGCGCGTCGACCGCGCCCGGAGAACCCCTACCGCATTCCGGAACGACCCTCAGGTGCCCGCCCCTCGGACACCGGGAACTTCGGGTTCGAGCACCCTCGCCCGGCTGACCCGCCGGTGTCGGAGCCGGAGTCGTGGGGCACCGGCAACGGCCAGTACGGCGGCGAGTCCGCTCCGACCTCCGGTGGTCTCGACGGAACGGACGAATCCTGGGGCTCCCCGTACAGGGGTTCGCGGCAGGAGTCCGAGCCGGAGTCGGCGCCCGCCGCCCCGGAACCCTTCGAGCCGTGGGGCTCCCCCGGCGCGCCCAAGTCCTCGACGGAGAGCTGGGACGCACCGTCCGAGTCGCGGACCCCCTCCGAGGACTGGGGCACCCCCGCCGCCCCCGAGCCCCCGTCCGACGGTTGGGACTCCCCCGTCGCGTCCCCGGCATCCAAGGACGAGTGGGACGCTCCCTCGGAGCCCCGGTCCTCCTCGGAGAGCTGGACCGGCTCGGCCGAGCCGCAGGAGCCGTGGGGCACCCCCGTCGCCCCGCGGGCCTCTGAGGGCTGGGGTTCGACCCCGGAGCCGCAGGGCACACGCGAGGAGTGGAACACCCCCTCGGGACCGCAGGCACCAGCCGACAGCTGGGGTTCCCCTTCGCAGGCCTCCACCGAGGGCTGGGGTTCCGCCTCGGAGCCGCAGTCCACACAGCACGGCTGGAACGACCCCTCCGGCCCGCAGGCACCGGCCGACAGCTGGGGTACTCCGGTCACGCCGCGGGCCCCTGAGGGCTGGGGTTCGACCCCGGAGCCGCAGGCCACACGCGAGGAGTGGAACGACCCCTCGGGACCGCAGGCCCCAGCCGACAGCTGGGGTTCCCCTTCGCAGACCTCCACCGAGGGCTGGGGTTCCACCTCGGAGCCGCACTCCCCGCAGTACGGCTGGAACGACCCCTCGGGCGCGCAGACCTCCTCGGAGAGCTGGGGCACGCCCGGCCCGCCTCCGGGTTCGCAGGCAGGCCCGCCCGCCCACGGAGAGGAGCCCTACGAACCGTGGGGCACCCCGGTGGCGCCCAGTCCGCAGGACACCCCCGGGCACGCACCCGAGAAGAACGGGTGGGCCCAGACGGCCCAGGGGCACGAGAGTGTCGGGGCCGCCCACGAGGCCTGGGAGACCCCGTACGCGGGTCAGCCCGCCTACCAGGGCGACACCCCCTATCCGGGTTCCGGCCCGGAGCAGCCCGCCGGGCGCGAGGGCCAGGAGCGGGACGGCCGGGCAGAGAGCTACGAGTACCTCTACGGCGGAGCCGGGGGACCGGACGGTTCCGGTGGCCCCGAGGGGCCGAGGGGTCCCGGTGGTCCGGACGACTACGACGGTTACGACGACTACGACCCGGGTCCACCGCCCCGGAAGTCCCGGCGCGGGCTCGTCATCGGTGTGGTGGCGACCGTGGTCGTCCTGGCCCTGGTCGGCGCGGGCGCCGGTTGGTACGTGTACACGCTCCCCCAGCCCGAGGAGGCCACGACCGAGTTCGAGGCCGCTTGGGAGGAGCAGGACTTCACCCGTCTGGCAGCCGTCACCACCGGCGACGACGCCGAGGCGATCCTCGGCGGGATCGACTCCGGTCTGGGGGTGGACGGTGTCGACGTCGAGGTCGGCTCCCCCACCACGGACGGCGGCACCGGCAGCGCCCCCTACGAGGTGACGCTCTCGCTGACCAACGCCAGTGACTTCGGTTGGGAGGGCGAGCTCCCGCTGTTGCGCGAGGACGGCGAGTGGCTGGTCGAGTTCTCCCCCGAGGTCGCCTACCCCGGGCTGGGTGAGGGCCAGACCCTGACCCGCACGGCGGTGTGGGGCGAGCGCGGCCAGGTCCTGGCCGCCGACGGCACCCGTCTGGACGCCCCGGACGTCTCCGGTTCGATCCAGATGATCGTGGGCGAACTGGGCGAGGCCGACGAGGAGGACGTCGAGCGGCTGGGTCCGGCCTACAAGGTCGGCGACACCGTCGGTAAGACCGGCCTCCAGCGCACCTACGAGGAGCGGCTGGCCGGTGAGGCCGCCGCGACCATCGTGATGGTGGACGCCGCCGAGATCGAGGACGGCCAGGCTCCGGAGGTCACCGAGGAGAACACCGTCGCGTCCCTGGACGGCTCCGACGGCGAGTCCGTCACCACCAGTTTCGACATGGGCATCCAGAGCGCGGCCGCCAACGCGATCATCGACGCGGACGACCCCGCCGGTCTGGTGGCGGTCCGTCCCTCCAGCGGTGAGATCCTGGCGGCGGTGAACGTGCCCGGCGGCTTCAACCGGGCCTTCGAGGGGCAGTACCCGCCGGGTTCGTCCTTCAAGATCGTCACCTACAGCGCGCTCCTGGACAACGGTCTGTCGGTGGACGCCTCCATGGACTGCCCGGAGGAGTACGAGCTGGGCGGGTGGCCCTTCCGCAACGCGGGCGGCGCCGAGTACGGGCAGCAGTCGGTGACGGAGGCCTTCGCGACCTCCTGCAACACCGCTCTGGTGCACGAGATCGGCCAGATCCTGAACCCGGAGACCCTCCAGGCCAGTGCCGAGCAGTTCGGGATGAACGCGCCGCTGGACATCGGTGTGAGCACCCAGGAGCCGAGCTTCCCGGCCGTGGACAGCACCACCATGATGGGCGCCCAGGGCATCGGCCAGGGTCAGATCCTCACCTCGCCGCTGCACATGGCCACGGTGCCCGCCGCCGTCGCGGACGGTGCGTGGCGGCAGCCGGTGCTGGTCACCGAGCCCGCCCGGGACGACCTGCGCGATCCGCAGACCATCGGCAACGCCGAGGCCCTGCGCCCGATGATGCGCGAGGTGATCACGGACGGCACGGCCAAGGACGCCGGCTTCCAGGGTGAGGTGTTCGGCAAGACCGGCTCCGCCGAGTTCGGGACCGCTGAGGAAGCCGACGAGGACGACGAACTGCCCACCCACGCGTGGATGGTCGGTTACAAGGGTGACGTGGCCTTCGCCCTCGTGGTGGACGGCGGAGGCGGCGGTGGGTCGGTCGCCGGTCCGCTGGCCGCCAAGTTCACCAACGCCCTCTAGGCGTAAGCAGGAAGAGAGGCCCCGCCCGGTTCGCTCCGGGCGGGGCCTCTCGCATGGACGTAGTGCGACAAGCCATCCGAGGCCACGTTCATACGCCTATGACCGACACTCGCGATAAAAGACGCCCATATTTCGATCAACACCGGAATCCAACCTATTCAAGGAATTGCACGAACTCTCCCGGAAGAAATTTCGGTAAGGATATTTACTCGAGCCGAGTAAACGGAACTCGAACCTCGCGCGTAGCGCGCCTCGCACACCGGCCGGGACTGGCACATATTTCCGACATAGCCACCCCGGACATTGGGCATACCCACCAGCATCCCCCAACAGAGCGCGGATCCGAAGCACGGAAACGCCGTTCTTCTGCAATCTTCCAGTCACGGAGACCACTTTTTTGTTTAAGAAATGACGGAGAATTCGGCGATTGATCGACCGACCCAGCGGACATCTAAACTGCGGGAGCCGGACACCAGCTTCCCGGAACGAAACAAGAGCGACCGGACCAGAGTCCAACCAAAGGGGCGGATTCCCGGACCGATCGCACTGAGAGGAAATCAGACGATGAACCGCAAGACCGTGACCCGTATCGCCTTCGCCGCCGTCATCGCCCCCGCCCTCGCCTTCGGAGCTCCTGCGGTGGCCATGGCCGACACCTTCTACGGCGCCGGTGGCAGCTACGCCGGCCCCAAGGGCGCCGGCCAGGGCGGCGTCTTCTCCGCCGTCAAGTCGGGTCACGGCCACGACCACGACCACGGCCACGACAAGAAGGGCCCCAGCACCATCTACATCAAGGGCTTCGAGACCGCTGGCCCGTGGGGCGCCGCCCAGGGTGGCGTCATCAGCGGCACCAACTAGCCGACGAGGCGGTGTTCGACGGGCGGTGACCGTCACGGCCGGAGCCCTGGGGGCACCGGGTGACGCGCCGGGGTGAGTGCCCGCCGAACACACCCCAGCAGTGTCGAGGGGCCGACGCGCGAAGCGTCGGCCCCTCTCCGGTACTCAGACGAAGGACAGCACCATGGCTCATTCACGTCGCATGATCACCACAGCGGTCCTGGCGCTGGGGTTCGCCCTGGGCACACCCGCGCTCGCCGCCGCTGACGCGTTCTTCCACAGCGAGGACTCCTGGGCCGGGCCCGGGGGCGCCTCACACACCGTGACGCACAGCGTCGCCAGGGACGACGGTTCCGTCTACTTCGTGACGGTCACCATCACGGCCGGGCCCGACGGGGCAACGGTGTCCCATGTGCGCAGCGCGGCTCGCTGAGCGCGGCAACGACACACGACGGCCGGTGGCCCCTCCGGGGGTCGCCGGCCGTCGTCGTCCTCCCTCTGCATCGAACCCCGCGGGGCACGAGTGGTCAGTCGGCAGGCGCGGGCACTCGGTCCACTGTGCCGCCCTCCGGTGCCGGATCGACGCCCTGTGAGGTCTCGGCGGGGCGTGGTGTGTCCGGCTGCGGTGCGCTCGGAGTGAGCACGAACAGCAGGACGAGCAGCCCGGCGGTGACCGCGGCGATCAGCCCGCAGGCGACCCAGGGCCTCCAACTTCGCAACCCGGGGTCGATGGGGGCGTCGGGATCATCGCTCCCGAACGCCTCCAGGCGTCCGGCCAACGCCGGAGCCTCCTCGCTGAGTTGTCGCTCTATTTCCGCGAGGATGCGTCGTTCGTGCTCTCGCAGGGACATGAAACCCTCCTCGGCCATGAGGGAAGGACTTTCGTCACCGGATGTCCTAGAGTCTCCCCCGGGTGGCGTCCGGATATCCAAGGCTCCACGGTAATTCCGTACCGGTTTTTCACTGTTGAGTACCAATGGGATGGTTTGTTTCATGATGTGAGAACCGCGTTTCGCGCCCGGGCGGGCGGGGTGTGCCGCCACGGGACCCCACGGGGCCGCCACCAGGCGGGCGACCGCTCAGCCCGGGTAGCACTCCACCTCGGCGGCCTTGACTCCCGCCCAGACCGTGTCGCCCCGTGACAGCTCCAGCTCGGCCAGGGCGGCGGGGGTGATGTCCGCCGCCAGGGAAAGCGGTCCCGCCAGGTGCACGCGGACCTGGTCGCCGAAGCGTTCGATCCCCTCCACCGTCAGTCGCCACACGTTGCGGGTACTGCCGTGCGGGTGCTCCGGGTACAGGGCCACGGCACGCGGTGGGAAGGCCACCAGGGCGGGACCCTCCTGCGGTTCGCGCGGTGTCACCCGCGCCGTCTCGTCCGAGCCGTCCTTCCCCGGGGCGCTGTCCAGGGCCACCGTCTCCCCCTCGCCCCGTCCCCGGAAGAGGTTGAGCCCCACCAGGCGCGCCACGTAGGAGGTGCGCGGTCGCCGGGCCACCTCGGCGGGTGCGCCGCGCTGCACGACGCGGCCGGACTCGACCACCGCGATGCGGTCGGCCAGCACCATGGCGTCCAGCGGGTCGTGGGTGACCAGCACGGTCACACCGTCGAAGTCCTCGAGCAGGTGGCGCAGGCGCGCCCGGACGTCGATCCGGGTGCTGGCGTCCAGCGCCGCCATCGGTTCGTCCAGCAGGAGCAGGCGCGGACGAACCGCGAGGGCCCGGGCCAGCGCCACCCGCTGTGCCTGGCCCCCGGACAGCTGCCGGGGCCGCGAGTGGGCGTGGGCCGTCAGGTCCATGTGGTCGAGCAGTTCGGCGGCGCGTGAGCGTGCCTCCGCCCTGCTGGCGCCCTGGCAGCGCGGCCCGAAGGCGACGTTGTCCAGGGCGCTCAGGTGCTCGAAGAGCAGGTAGTCCTGGAAGACCATGCCGATGGGCCGGTGCTCGACGGCGGTGGTGGTCTCGTCGGCGCCGTCCACTCGTACGTGGCCGCCGGTGAGCGGTACCAGCCCGGCCAGGGCCCGCAGGGCGGACGACTTGCCCGCCCCGTTGGGGCCCAGCAGGGCGATGATCTCCCCCGGCTGAGCGCTCAGGGCGACGTCCAGGGTGAAGTCGCCCCGCGTCAGGCGCAGCTCGGCGTCGAGTCCGGCGGTGGGGGCTGGGGCGGTGGGCCTCACGAGGCGTTCACCCACCTTTCGCGCAGGGTGGCCAGGACCACCAGGGACACCAGGAGAAGGACCAGGCTGAGCACGATGGCGGCCTCGGGGTCGCGTTGCATGGCCATGTACACGGCCAGCGGCATGGTCTGGGTGGTGCCGGGGAAGTTCCCGGCGAAGGTGATGGTCGCGCCGAACTCGCCGAGGGCGCGCGCCCAGCAGAGCACGGCACCCGCGCCGATGCCGGGCAGCACCATCGGCAGGGTCACACGGGTGAAGACGGTGACGCGGTTGGCGCCCAGGGTGGCGGCGGCCTCCTCGTAGCGCCGGTCCGCGCCGCGCAGCGCCCCCTCCACGCTGATCACGAGGAAGGGCATGGCCACGAATACCTGGGCGATGACCACTGCGGCGGGGGTGAAGGGCAGGGTGAGCCCGAACCAGGCGTCCAGGTACTGGCCCACCAGACCGTTGCGGCCCAGGACCAGCAGCAGGGCCACGCCGCCCACCACGGGCGGGATCACCAACGGCACGGTGACCAGGGCCCGGACGAGCCGGCGTCCGGGAAACTCGGTGCGGGCCAGCAGCCATGCCAGGGGGACGCCGAGCAGGAGCGAGACCACGGTGGCCACAGTGGCGGTGGACAGCGAGAGCCACAGGGCGGCGAGCACGGCGGGGTCGGTGACGCGGGCGCCCATGGTCGACCAGGGCGCGCGGACGAGCATCCCGGCGAAGGGCAGGACGAGGAAGAGCACACCCGCGACGGCCGGAACGACCAGGATCCAGGGCACGCGCCCGGACCGGGGGCGCCGGACCCGGCCGCGTGGCACGGGTGTACGCGGTCGGGACGTGGAGTGGTCGGGGGTCCGCGCGGTCACGGTGTACCGAACCCCGCGTCCCTGAGGACCGCGGCGCCCTCGGCTGAGGTGACCGCCTCGATCCACGCGGAGGCGAGGGCGGAGTCGGCGGAGTTCGCCAGCACGCCGATCGGGTAGTCGTTCACGGCCTCCTCGGCCTCGGGGAACTCCAGCCCCTCGACCCGGCCCTCGGCGGAGATGACGTCCGTGGAGTAGACCAGGCCCGCGTCCACCTCACCCAGTTCGACCTTGGTGAGGACGGCGCGGACGTCCTCCTCGTAGGTGACCGGGGTGATCTCCAGGCCGGAGGCGTCCACGGCGGTCGTGGTGGCGGCCCCGCAGGGCACCTCCTCGGCGCAGAAGGCCGCCTGTACGCCGTCGTCGGCGAGGTCGGACAGGTCCTCGATCCCGGCGGGGTTGTCCGGCGGCACCGCGATGCGCAGGGTGTTGGTGACGAAGACGAGGCCGTCCTCACCGTGTTCGCCCGCCCAGTCGGCGTCCAGGCCCTCCCCCTCCACCACCTGTTCCATGGTGGCGGTGTTGGCGGCGGCGAACACGTCGGCGGGCGCCCCGGAGTTGATCTGCTGGGCCAGCTCGCTGCTGCCGGCGAAGTTGAAGGTGACCTCGACCTCGGGGTGGCGTTCCCGGAAGTCCTCGGCGATCTCGGCGAAGACGTCGGTGAGGGAGGCCGCGGCGAAGACGGTGAGTTCACCGGAGAGCGCGTCCCCGGAGGTTTCGTCGCCGGGGCCGGTCTCCTCGGCTCCACAGGCGGTCAGCGCGACGCTGAGGGCCGCGACGGCGGCGAGCCCGGTGACCGGCCGGTGGCCGCGACGCACGGCTCGTCGGGGGGAACTGTCACGCATGTCGTTCTCCGGTGGTCTCGATGATGACGTTGGTGGACTTCACGACGGCCGTGGCCACGGCCCCGACCTCCAGGCCGAGCTCGTCGGCGGCCTCACGGCTCATCAGGGAGACCACCCGGTGCGGTCCGGCCTGGATCTCGACGCTGGCCATGACCCTGTCTCGGATCACGTGGGTGACCAGGCCGTGGAAGCGGTTGCGCGCGGAGGAGACGCGGCGGGCAGGGTCCTCGTCGGCCCCGGCCCGCATGAACGCGGCGAGTTCGGCCCCGTCCAGGTGGCGGCGCCCGGAGGGGTCGCGGGTGGCGACCAGTCGGCCGGAGTCGACCCATCGGCGCACGGTGTCGGCGCTGACACCGAGCAGGTCGGCGGCCTCGCTGATCTGGAAGGTCGGCATGGCAGTAACCTACTACTCGCACTTACGAGGATTTCACGGACTTCAGGCTGGCAAATCATAGCTTTGGACCGTGGATTCTGGCGAATGTGCCGGATGGGGCACGAGTGGGTGGGGTGCGCGGCTGAGGGTCGAGGCCCCGCCGGACACAGAACGGGCCCGCCCCCGTGTAGGGAGCGGGCCCGTCGGTCCTGCCGGGTCGGTCGTCAGCCGCGCGGGTCGGCGATCTCGCTGACCGGCCCCTCGGCCCGGTAGTCGTCCAGTGCGGTGACCACGTATCCGGCGCCGTCGTCCAGCGGCTCGGTGTCGGTCAGGCCGGGCTCACCGGTCATGCCGACCAGGTTCTCCGGGGCGAGCGCGGCGCAGTAGGCCTCGTCGTCACCGGACTCCAGGGCCTGGGCGGCGTCGGCGGGCAGACGGTAGACCGCGTAGAAGCGGGCGTCCTCGATGGCCTGCCACTCCACCTCCACCTCGTCATCGCCGCCCTCGGCGGTGACACCGGTGGGCGCACCGACCCGGGGGCCGTCGCCCTCGGGCGAGTCGATCACCGGGGGCAGCGCGGGCTGGGCGTAATGGGACTCCTTCAGGTGGTCCACGGCGTCCGGGTTGTCGCGCATGCTCTTGATGGAGAAGTAGATGTCGCCGGAGACCTGGTCGAGCTCACCCGAGTAGTCGAGCTGGGTGCTCAGCGCGTCGTCGCCGGTCCAGCCGCTCTCCCCCAGACGGTAGGCGCCCTGGCCCACGTACAGGTCCACGTCGGTGCCCTCGACCTCGTCGGCCCACCAGTCGGTCATGGCCTCGTAGTCGGCGGTGGAGAAGCCCCGCTCCCAGTACAGCTGGGGAGCGACGTAGTCCACGGTCCCCTCCTGGATCCAGGTGCGGGTGTCCGCGTACTGCGCGTCGTAGGACTGCAGGCCCGAGCTGGGCGAACCGGAGGAGTCCGTGCTGTCGTTGCGCCAGATGCCGAACGGGGAGACGCCGAAGCTCACCCACGGCTTGGTCTCCTGGATCTGGCCGTGCACGTCACGCATGAGCTGGTCGACGTTGTCCCGCCGCCAGTCGCCACGGTCGTCGAAGTCCCCGCCGTGCTCCTCCCAGGTGGCGTCGTCGTCGAAGGTCGCGCCGTCCTGCGGGTACGGGTAGAAGAAGTCGTCGAAGTGCATGCCGTCGACGTCGTAGCGCTCGACGACGTCCATGATGACGGAGGTGACCCACTCACGGACCTCGGGGTTGCCCGGGTCCACGTAGGCCTCCTTGCCGAAGTCCACCAGCCAGTCGGGATTCTGCTTGACGGGGTGGTCGTCGGTGAGGTTCTCGATGTCGGGGTCCTGGAGGCCGACCCGGTACGGGTTGAACCAGGCGTGCATCTCCAGGCCGCGCTTGTGCGCCTCCTCCACCGCGTACTCGAGCGGGTCGTAGCCGGGGTCCCCGCCCTGCTCGCCGGTGAGGTAACGGGCCCAGGGTTCGAGGTCGGAGTCGTACACGGCGTCGGCGGTGGGCCGGGCGTGCAGGAACACGGCGTTGAGGCCCATGTCGACGGACTCGTCGAGCCACTCGTCGAGTTCGGCCTTCTGCTCGTCGGCGGACAGACCCGGTTCCGAGGGCCAGTCGATGTTGCGGACCGTGGTGAGCCAGGCGCCGCGCATCTCGCGCTTGTCGCCGTCGGTCCCGCACTGGGCGGGGGCGGCGATGCCCTCACCGCCGGGAACGGCGGCCTCGGCCCCCGTCTCCGGGGCGCCGTCCTTCGCGGAGCAACCGGCCAGCAGTACCGTGGCCGCCGCAGCGGCCGCCGCCCACCGGGCTCCGGCGCGCGGAGTACTCACGTTCCGTGCGTTCGAACGCATCAACAACAGATCTCCTTCGGGAGGTCCGCGCGCCGCCGTCCCCTTGGCGCCACGCCGCGAACCAGAGTAGAGCAAGATGTCAATTTTCGGACACGATTCGGGCAAGGTGTGGATATCGTCGCACAGGGTGCTCTACGGGAATCTTTTGCCAGGTCAACGAAGCACCGCCCCAGAAGCGCCTCCGGCTCGTCACACCCCCGTTCGGGCAAAGTTCGCCTCCGGAGCCGGGCCCGCGCCCAGGTGCGGCCCCGGCGCGAATCGCCCCGACGGGACCGACCCGGGACACAACGTCCCAGGCCAGGTCCTAGAATCGAGTCCCGTGAACGCCGTGCCGCACCCCCAGGATCCGAGCCACCCGAACAGCGACGCCAGGAAGCTGTTCGTCCGTACCGTCGCCCTGCGTGACCGCGTCGGCAGCAGTCTGGTGCGGCGCCTTCCCGCCGGGGTCCCGCTCGCCTGGTTGACCGGAGACGACGGCGTCGTGGGCTGGGGCGAGGCGGCCCGGCTGGAGTGCGCGCCGCTGCCGGAGGGCACAGAGCCCACCGACACCACCCGGTTCGACGAGGCGGCGCGCTGGTTCGACGCCCTGTTGGAGCACGCCGAGGTCGAGGACGAGGTCGACCTGCCCGGCACGGGGCTGGTCACCTTCGGCACGTTCACGTTCGCCCCCACCTCGGCCGGTTCGACGCTGATCGTGCCGCGTGTGGTGGTGGGCCGACGCGAGGGCCGCACCTGGTTGACCACCGTCACCGACGAGCCCGGCGCCCACCCCGAGGAACTGCTGCGCCCCGGCTCCGCGCCACGACCGGTCGGACCGGTGCGGTGGCGCCCGGGGTCCCTGACCCGCGAGGAGTGGATGGGCGCGGTGGCCGGAACGGTCGAGCGCATCCGCGCCGGTGAACTGGAGAAGGCCGTGCTGGCCCGGGACTCCTTCGCCGACGCCGACGCCCCCGTAGACGTCCGGGTGCTGTTGGAGAGGCTGCGCACCCGCTTCCCCGCCTGCTTCACCTTCTCCGTGGGCGGTATGGTCGGCGCGACCCCCGAACTCCTGCTGCGCCGCGAGGGCGACCAGCTCACCTCGTTGGTCCTGGCCGGAACCCGCCCCCGTGGCGAGGACCCCGAGTCCGACCAGCTCCTGGGGCAGCAGATGCTGGCCTCCGCGAAGGACATCGAGGAGCACGGACTGGCCGTGGACTCGCTGCGCGACGCTCTGGAGCCCCTCGCCGAGGAACTGGTGGTGCCCGCCTGGCCGCACCTGCTCAAGCTCGCCAACGTGCAGCACCTGGCCACCCGGGCGCACGCCCGCCTCTCCGCCGGGGTGTCCGCCCTGGACGCGGTGGCGGCCCTGCACCCCACGGCCGCCGTGGGCGGCACCCCCACCGCGACGGCGATGCGCCTCATCGCCGAGGTGGAGGGCATGGACCGGGGCGGGTACGCCGGCCCGGTGGGCTGGCTGGACGGCGCGGGCAACTCCGAGTGGGGTATCGCGCTGCGCTGCGCCCACGTGGACGGCGCCCACGCACGCCTGTACGCGGGCGGCGGGATCGTGGCGGGTTCGGACCCGGCGTCGGAGGTGGCCGAGGCCGAGTCGAAGTTCCGCGTGATGCGCGAGGCCCTCACCGACCCCGAGGGCTGAGGCCCCGGGGCCCGAGGGCGGTCGCCGAAGGCCCGGAGGCCGTTCCCGGGCGCTGACCTAGCGCCGCTCCCACTGGGCGTGTTCACGGCGTTCAAGGAGCGCGGAACCGCGGTTCACACACACGAAACGCGGTTACGGCAGGATCACGGCATGAACGTCGAACTGGTCCCCTGGGACGACCCCGACGCCGCGGAGCTGCGCGCGTGTCAGCGGCGGGAGATCGCCGAACGCTACGGGACCCCGGACTCCGAGCCGGGTACCCCGCCCTCCGCCGACGACATCGCCGTGTTCGCCGTGGTGCGCGACCACGAGGGCACCGCCGTGGGCTGCGGCGGACTGAGGGACCTGGGAGAGGGGTTCGGCGAGGTCAAACGCATGTTCGTGCTGCCGGAGAACCGGGGTTCGGGCGCCGCCTCCACCCTCCTCCACGCTCTGGAGGACTGGGCTCGCGAACGGGGCTGGCAGTGCCTGCGCCTGGAGACCGGTGAGCGCCAGCCGGACGCCGTGCGCTTCTACACGAAGGCGGGCTACGGTCCCGCTCCGGCCTTCGGTGGGTACGTGGACGCGCCCGGGGCGCTCTGTTTCGAGCGGGTCCTGTGACACGGCCGCCAGTGAGGCGGAAACCGGCCCCGGTTCCTCCCCCACGACGGAGGGAACCGGGGCCGGTGGTTGCGGTCCGGAGCGTCACGGCCCCGGGTAGTGGTCAGCTGCCGATGTCGCGTCCGCCCTTGTGCCAGGCGCACACCACGGACGGGCGCGGGAAGTCCCCGTCGGGCCAGAGGCTGGTCGGCTGCTCGACCGTGCCGTTCTCGCCCGGGTGCTGGGGGGCGAGGAAGACGGTCTTCTGGTCGTCGGTGATCAGCGGACCGCATGCCTCGGCCTCGACCGGGACGGTGGCGAAGGTGCGCAGCTCGCCACGGAAGCGGCCCTCGACCGGGACCACGTGCAGGGCGTCGTTGATGCCCAGGCTGCCCGGCTGGCCGTCGGTGGAGATCCACAGGTTGCCGTGCTTGTCGAAGGCCACGTTGTCGGGCGCGGAGATCGGCATCACCTTGGACTTGTCGTACCCGGCGAAGTAGGTGGACTCGTCCTCGGGGTCACCGCAGACGATCGGCACGACCCAGGTGAAGGTGGTGGACGCGGAGTCCGAACCGTCCTCGATGATCTCCAGGATGTGCCCGAACTTGTTGGGGCCGCGCGGATTGGGCTCGTCGGCCTGGCCGGGCTCGCGTGCGCTGTTGTTGGTCAGCGCGCAGTAGACCTTGCCGGTCACCGGGCTGGGCTCGAAGTCCTCGGGACGGTCCATCTTGGTGGGGCCGACCCTGTCGGCGGCCAGGCGGGTGTGGATCAGCACCTCCGCAACGGTGAAGCCCTCGACGAAGCTCTCGGTGTCGGTGCACAGCGCAATCCACTCGCCGGTGCCGTCGAACTCACCGTCCGAGGGCAGCGCGCCGGTGCCGTCGATCTCCTCGGCGGGGCTGTTGCCCTCCAGGCGTGCCACGTAGAGCGTGCCGGAGTCGAGCAGCGTCATGTTGTGCCTGCGGGAGCCCTCGACGTACCTCTTGGCGCTGACGAACTTGTAGATGTAGTCGAAGCGCTCGTCGTCACCCATGTACGCGGCGACACGGCCGTCCTCGGTGAGGTTGACGTTGGCGCCCTCGTGCTTGAAGCGGCCCAGCATGGTGCGCTTGGCGGGGGTGGAGTCGGGGTCGTGCGGGTCGATCTCCACGATGTAGCCGAAGCGGTGCGCCTCGTTGGGGTGCCTGCCCAGGTCGAAGCGCTCGTCCACGCGGTCCCACCGGCGACCGTCGCGGCCGGTGGAGAAGCCGTAGCGGGCGTAGGGCTCGGTGTCGGGGGCTGCGACGAAGTACTGGTTGTAGTTCTCCTCGCCACTGAGGATGGTGCCCCAGGGTGTCGTGCCGCCCGCACAGTTGTTGAGCATGCCCAGGACCCGTGTGCCCTCGGGATCGGCCTCGGTGCGCAGCAGCTCGTCCCCGGCGGCGGGGCCGGTGAGCCGGAACTCCGTGTCGAGGGTGACGCGCCGGTTGAAGGGGCGGTCGCCGTCGGCGAGCACCCACTGGCCGGTGTCGTCCACCCGGTCCAGCTCCACCACGGATCCGCCGTGTGCGGCCATCGCCACGCGGATCCACTCGGGGTCGGCGTCCGCGCCGTCGGAGTACCCGCGAAACATCAGTTCCTCGTTGGTGTACTCGTGGTTGACCCACAGCAGGCCGCTGTCGTCGCCCAGTGGCAGGAAGCCGACGTAGTCGCAGTTGTAGCCGAACTGCCGGGCCTGCGCCTCGGCGGTCTGGTTGTCGAAGTCGAACTCCGGGGCGTCGGGCAGCACCGGGTCGCCCCAGCGGACGATCACGTGGTGGTCGTAGCCCTCGGGGACGGTGACCGCGTCGCGGTTGTTGGGCTGGACGCTCCTGAAGGTGGGACGGGGCGAGGGGTGCGGGCGGTCGGGCCCTCTGTCCGCCGACGCGGGGCTCAGCGCTGCCAGGCCGAGGGCACCGGCCCCGGCGCCCACCGCGGCTCCCTTGAGCGCGGTGCGCCGCGAGAGCACGCCCTGGAAGATGTCACCGAAGTACGCGTTGTCGCTCCTGTTGGGAGCGGGGTGGAAGCAGGCATTGCCGCACCGGTACTCGCAGGTCTTGGGGGATCGTCCTCCTCCGACTCCTAGCAGGGGCAGGAGGCGGCGGCGGGGCGCGGATGGGGTCACACGTTCTCCTCGGGGATCGTGATCGCTCACACGCCCCGTGCGGCTGCGGGGTGCCTCTCAGCGGCGCGCCAGCGATCGTGCAGGAGGTCCTGCCTGGTCGCTCACGACCTTGGCCGAGGTTTCACACGCCGTGGTGAAACCCGGGTGAACGCGCCGACAACTCCCCTGACACGGCCGGGGGCATCACTCTGCAAAGTCGTACGAACACGTTCCGTCGGACCTTTGTGGTGATCCTCGCCTACCCACTCGATCACGTCCAGAAGCCTCGCCCAGGTGGGAGTGTCCGTTTGTCCCCGGTCCCTCCCCCAGGCGCGGAACCTCCTCGTGGCGGCGGTTCACCGCCCCGCGCGGCCCACGGGGACCACCAGCGGGCCGCCGGAGACGGGGTCCTCGGTGACCACGGCCTCCAGATCGAAGGCCTCGCGCAAAAGCTCCGGGGTGAGCACCTCGGCGGGCGTTCCGCTGGCCACCACCCTGCCGTCGCGCATGGTGATGATGGTGTCGGCGTAACGGGCGGCCAGGTTGAGGTCGTGCAGGACCATGACGATGGTGCGGCCGCCCTGCCGGTGCAGGTCACGGACCAGATCCAGGACGTCGACCTGGTGGACCAGGTCCAGGAAGGTCGTGGGTTCGTCCAACAGCAGCAGGTCCGTGCCCTGGGCCAGGACCATCGAGATCCACGCGCGCTGGCGCTGGCCGCCGGACAGTTCCTGGAGCGGGGTGTCGGCCAGCTCCAGCAGGCCGGTCCGGTCCAGGGCGGCGGAGACTGCCTGGTGGTCGTCGCCCGACCACTGCCGGTACCACCGCTGGGACGGATGGCGACCCCGCGCGACCAGGTCGGCGACGGTGAGGCCGTCGGGGGCTGTCGGCTGCTGTGGGAGGACCCCCAGTACCTGGGCGACCTCTCGTGTGGGCACCCGGTGGATGTCGCGGCCGTCGAGCTCCACCACTCCGGAGCGCGGGCGCATGAGGCGGCCCAGGGCGCGCAGCATGGTGGACTTCCCGCAGCCGTTGGGGCCGATCACGCAGGTGACGGTGCCCTCGACGATGTCGGCGTCCAGGCCGTCCACGATGGTGCGTTCGTCGTAGGCCAGGGTGAGGCCGCGCGCGCTCAGCCGGGTCCGGGGCGTGTTCGTGTCGGCCGGGACGGGCAGGAGCGGGCCCGGGTGGGTCTGTTCGGTGGTCACGCCTGGACCTTTCGGTTGCCGCGGACGAGCAGGTACACGAGGTAGAGGGCGCCCAGACAGCCGGTGACGATGCCGACCGGGAGCTGGACGGTGCCGAAGAGGTTGCGGGCGAGGAGGTCGGCGGCGGCCACCAGAGCGGCCCCGACCAGGGCGGAGAGCAGCACCGGCGGCCGTGCGGCACGGCCGAGGCGCAGGGCGATCTGTGGGGCGGCCAGCGACACGAAGAGGATCGGCCCGGCCGCGGAGGTGCCGAACGCGGCGAGGAGCACGGCCAGGACGAGCATGCCGGTGCGGGCGGTCTCCACGCGCACACCCAGACCTCGGGTGACGTCGTCGCCGAAGGACAGGGCGTCCAGGGTGCGAGCGCCCACCAGTGCCAGCGGCAGGAGGACGGCGAGGGCGAGCGCCACCGGCAGCGCGTGGGCCCAGGTGCGCATGGACAGGCTGCCCGCGATCCAGACCATGGCCCGGCCGCTGTCGTTGACCTCGCCGAGGGTGAGCATCCAGATGGTGACGTTCATCAGGACCGTGGACACGCCCACGCCCACCAGTAGGAGTCGGAAGCCGTCGATCCCGTTGCGCCAGGCGAGCCCGTAGCAGAGCACCCCGGCGGCCAGTCCGCCGATCAGGGCGAGGGCGGGGACCCCGATCTGGGCGAGCGGACCGCTGACGATCCCGTAGCTCCCGCCGAAGGCCATCACCGCGACCACGCCCGCGCTGGCTCCGTGGGTGACGCCGAGCAGGTCGGGGCTGGCCAGGGGGTTGCGCATGATCGCCTGGGTGATGGCTCCGGCCGCCGCCAGCGCGGCGCCCGCGAGCAGGCCGACCACCACGCGCGGCATGCGCACCCGCCAGATGGTGAAGTACTCGTCGTAGCTGGTGCCCACGACGTTGGCCCACACCTGGGCGGGGGTGACGAACACGTCTCCGACGGACAGGTTGAGCCCGGTCAGGGCCAGGATCGCCAGGGCCGTGAGCGCTCCGACGGCGACCAGGCGGGGGCGGAGGGGGATCGCGACCGGGCCGAGGGTGATCGCACGCGCCCGGCGCGCCAGGGGGTCACGTGGGGGCGGGGGTTCGAGTGTGGCGCTCACAGGGCGAACAACCTCCGGCGGCGGACGACGTGGATGAAGAAGGGCGCGCCGACCAGCGCGAGGACCACCCCGACCTGGAGTTCGCCGGGCGGGGCGAGGAACCGGCCGAGGATGTCGGCTGCCAGGAGGAGGACGGCGCCCATGAGGGCCGAGTAGGGGATCAGCCATCGGTAGTCGGCCCCGACGATGCCCCGGGCCAGGTGCGGGACGATGAGCCCGACGAAGGCGATGGGCCCGCAGGCGGCGACGGTGATCCCGGTCAGGAGGGTGATGGCCACGAGGCCGACGAGTCGTGCCCGGCCGACCCGGAAGCCCAGGGCGCGGGCGGTGTCCTCGCCCAGGGCCAGGGCGTTGAGGGCGCGGGCGTTGGCCAGGGCCAGGACGGCGCCGAGGAGCACGACCGGGATCATCTGGGGGATGATCGAAGGGTCCCGGCCCGAGAGGGAGCCGACCCGCCAGAACCGGAAGTTCTCCATGGTGGACTGGTCGAGCAGCACCAGCCCGGAGGCCACCGAGTAGGCCATCCAGCTGACGGCGGTGCCCGCGAGAGCCAGGGTCACGGGGGTTGGCCCGCGCCCGGGCACCGAGGCCACCGCGTAGACCAGGACCACGGCGGCGCCCGCCCCGGCGAAGGCGAACCACGCCTGGGTGTGCAGGGCGGTGACGCCGAAGAAGTAGAGGCCCGCCACGACGGCGAGGGCCGCGCCGAAGGTGACGCCGAGGATGCTGGGGTCGCCCAGGGGGTTACGGGTGTGGCCCTGCATGAGCGCGCCGCCCAGGCCGAGGCTGATCCCGGCCAGGAGGCCGAGCACGGTGCGGGGCAGTCGGATCTCGTTGACGATCGTGTCGGCCTCGGGCCCCGCGCCGGTGGTCAGGGCCTGCCACACCGTGACCGGGTCCAGTGTGCGGGCGCCCACGAGCACGCTGGCGGCGAGGGCGAGGACCAGCAGCAGGGTGAGCAGCGCCAGCCCGCCCAGGCGGCGTGATCGACGGGCGGCGACGGCCGAGCGCGCCGGTTCCCGGGAGCGCGGTGGCCCGGCCGCCCCCTGGGTCGGGCCTGTGGTCTGGCTCACCGGGTCTCCCCTCACAGGAAAAGGCCAGGCAGACCTAAGTTAGGTTTGCCTGGCCACACTTGGATGATCTAAGTTTGCCACGGTTCACACCAGAGAGTCATCCCGTCCGACCGTTAGTCATGTTCTGGCAGCTCGTCGCGACCATCCCGACGGAGCGGCGCCGGAACCGCCCACACCCCTCCGGGAGCCCCCATCATGACCAACCCCCTCCTCCCCCGCCGCGCGGGCCTGGCCGCCCTGGCGGCGGTCTCCTCGCTGGGCCTGCTCACAGCGTGCGGCGCGGCGGGCCCCGGTGAGGACGCTGGCGGCGGTGACGGCGACGGCGCGACAGCCGAGGGATTCCCTCTCACCGTCGACCACGCCATGGGCTCCACCGAGATCGCCGCCGCCCCGGAGCGGGTGCTGCCCCTGGACTTCACGTACGTGGACGCCGTCCTCGCCCTGGGCGGGAACGTGGTGGGCCACACCCAGATCGCCGAGAACCAGGACGGGCTGCCCGAGTACCTGTTCGAGAGCGACTGGAACACCGGCGGCGCCGAGGACGCCGAGTCGGTCGGCCTGCTGTGGGAGATCAGCCCCGAGCTGGTCGCCCAGACCCGGCCCGACCTGATCCTGTCCGCCGAGGTCCGCCACGGCGACGCCTACGACCAGCTCGCTGAGGTCGCGCCGACGGTCATGTCCAGGGACACCGGGGTCTCCTGGAAGGACAACCTCCGCCTGACCGGCGAGGCCATGGGGCAGGCCGAGGAGGCCGAGCGCCTGGTCACCGAGTTCGAGGAGCGCGCGGCCGCCATCGGCGAGGAGATCACCGAGGCCCACGACGGCGATGCGCCCACGGTCTCGGTGGTCCGCTTCGCCGGGGACGCCGAGGGCGTGCGGCTGTACACCCGCAACTCCTACGTGGGCGTGATCCTGGACGACCTGGGCCTGCCCGCGAGCGAGCACACCGAGACCGACTCCGAGGAGATCGCGACCTATCACAGCCCCGAGCGCCTGCTCGATCTGGAGGCCGACCGGATCCTGGTGGCCACCTACGACGACGGCGCGGGCGAGGTGGACGAGTCCAAGGACGACTACGTCACCAACCCCCTGTGGGACCAGCTGGAGGGTGAGAAGACCGAGGTGGACGACGCCTACTGGATGTCCGGAGTGGGCCTGATCTCCGCTCACGCGGTCCTCGACGACGTCGCCGAGGTCTTCGGCGTCGACCCCCGGCACTGACCACCCCCGCGGGGGCCCGGACTCCGGGCCCCCTTTCCCCGCCCTGCGCCGCGCACGCTCGGTGCGCGGACCATGACACGACGAAAGGGCACCCCATGGAACCGCCCCGCTCCTTCGAACACACCCCCGCCCTGTCCCCCGACGTCCTCCCCGAGGCGGTCCGCCGGGCCGCCCTCGAACTGGCCGACTCCCCCGGTTCCGGGTACGTCTACGACCCCGCCCTGGCCGCCGACCGCGTGCGCACACTGCGCGCGGCGCTGCCGGACTGGGCCCGCGTGTACTTCGCCGTCAAGTCCAACGGGTTCTCCCCGGTTCTGTCGCACCTGGCCCGGACCGTGGACGGGTTCGAGGCGGCGTCGTTGAGCGAGGCCCGCACGGCCCTGACGGCGCTGCGGGAACGGGCCCAACCGGAGGGTCCCGGCGAAGGACCGGGCGCGGGTTCCGTGCCCGGTGAGCGGATCGCGGTGAGCGGCCCGGGCAAGACCCCGGAGATGTTGCTGGGGCTGGCCCGGCTGCGCGCCGAGCGGGGCGCGGACGTGGTGGTCAACGTGGAGAGCGAACTGGAGCTGCACCGGGCGGCCGCGGCCGCCCGGGCGGCGGGCGTCGTGCTCCCGGTGACGTTGCGCGTCAACCCCGAGCGGGTGCCGGTGAGCGGGTCCCTGGTGATGGGCGGCGCCCCGAGCCCCTTCGGGCTGCCGGAACCCCGCGTGCCGGAGGCGGTGGCGGCGGCGCGCTCCCTGCCGGAGCTGGACCTGGTGGGGTTCCACGTGCACGCGGTCAGCGGCAACACCGACGCCGTGGCTCACGCCGCCTACGTGCTCTGGTGCCTGGAGTGGGCGACCGAGACCGCCAAGCGCCACGGCGTGGACCTGCGTGTGGTGGACGTGGGCGGAGGACTGGGAGTGCCCTTCGAGGAGGGTGACACCGAGTTCGACCTCGCCGCCCTTGGCGCGGCGCTGTCCGCGCTGCCGGACCCCGGGGTGGAGGTGGTGTTCGAGCCCGGCCGGTGGATCGCCGCGCCGACCGGGTGGTACGCGGCGCGGGTGACCGACGTGAAGTCGGCCTACGGAGAGCACTTCGCGGTGGTGCGCGGCGGCATCAACCAGTTCCAGCTGCCCACCTCCTGGGAGATCAGGCACAACTTCGCGGTCGTGGAGGGGAGTGGCTGGTCCGAGGGCCTCCCGCGCCCCGGTGTGGACGGGGTGTCGGTGACGGTCTCGGGGGAGCTCTGCACACCCGAGGACGTGCTGGCCAGGGACGTGCGAGTGGGCTCGCTGCGCGCGGGTGACGTGCTGGTCTTCCCCAACGCGGGCGCCTACGGCCACGAGTTCGCCATGCCCGCGTTCCTGGGGCATCCGGGAGCTCCGAGGCGAACCGTCGACACCCGAGGGACCCATCCTCAAACGTGAGCTTGAGCACTCAACCGGAGCATTGACTTGATTAGGTTAGCCTGCCCTAATTGAACCCGGCTCACATGAAGTAACCGAAACACCACGGTCGCTCCGGCGACACACCACTCCCCCGCGGCACCCTGAGGACACCGACGAAAGAGCGCCCCCGATGCCCGTGACACCCGCTCCCACGGCCGGACCAGCGCCGGACGCCCAGTGGCACCTGGAGAACCTCCGGGGCCACGAGGTCCTGGCCGACCCGACTCCCTGGATCGAGGCCTACGAGACGGTCTACGCCGACTCCCTGGACCTGCCCGATCACCGGAACCCCACCTTCGGCGAACGCCTGGCGTTCAGCGCGGCCCGGCCCGGGTTCCGCCTCACCGCATGCCGTGTCGACGGTGAACCGGCCGGGTTCGCCTACGGGTACACGCTGCCCACCACCACCGGCTGGTGGGACGGGTTCGAGCCCCAGCCCGGGGTCGACGCCGAGGAGACCGTCCGAGAGCGCCCGGGCCGCACCCTCGCCCTGTGCGAGGTCCTGGTGCACCACCGGTTCCGCGGCTTCGGCGTGGCGCGCCGGACCCTGACCCTGCTGCTGGGCGGCCGCCGGGAGGAGCGCGCCGCCGCGATGGTCGCCGAGACCAACACCCGCGCCCTCGACGTCTTCCTCGACAACGGCTGGCGGCACGTGGGCGACGCCGCGCCGCACCCGGGCTGGCGCAGGCACCGCGGACTGGTCCGGCCCCTGCGCCCCTGAGCGCACCGCTTCTCCGGACCGGCCGGCTCACCAGCCCCGGCCACTCACCACCGGCACGCCCCGACACAACGGCACCTCCCCCCGAACCGTCCGGCCCGCCAGCATCCCGGAACGGTCGTCGCACCTCCACCAGCCCCGCGCGTTCCGTACCCGGACCCACAGGAGCCCGACACCCATGCCCATCACACAGAGTGACTCGACTCTGACCATGAGCGCCCCCGGTGACAGCGAGACCGACCCACCCGCTCCCCTCCTCGCCTCCAGGCTCGCCGGTGCTCCCGGCGGTCCCGCCACGGTCGCCGCCCTCGTGGGGAAGGCGGCCGAGGTCCTGGCCACCGCCACCGCCCTCCGGGGCGGTCCCCTGCCCGCACACGGTCCCGCCGAGGTGGCCGAAAGGGTCCACGCGGCGCTGGGCCCCCTCCTTCCCGAACCCGACGCCACCGCCGAGACCGTCCTGGAGCGGATCACCCACGCCCTGGCCCTGGGCGCGGCCGACCCCGCCCACCCCCACTGCGCGGCCCACCTGCACTGCCCGCCCCTGGCCGTCGCGGTGGCCGCCGACACTGTCGCGTCGGTACTCAACCAGTCCATGGACTCCTGGGACCAGGCCCCCGCCGCCACCGCCCTGGAGACCGAGGTGGTGGCCGAGCTGGCCGGACTTCTCGGCTACGACGGATCCGGTGCCGGAGGCGTGGTCACCTCCGGCGGCACCGAGTCCAACCTGACCGCCCTGCTGCTCGCCCGCGACCACGCCCTGCCCGGAGCCGGGCGCCACGGGATGGCCGGGACCACCGGCACCGCCCGGCCCCGAGTGCTGTGCGGGGAGGTGGCGCACTTCTCCGTGCAGCGCTCCGCCGCCCTCCTCGGTCTGGGCGAGGACGCCGTGGTCACCGTCGAGGTGGACGAGCGGCACCGCATGCGCCCCGAGGCACTCCGTGCGGCCGTCGAGCGTGTGCGCGCCGAGGGCGACACGGTCGTGGCCGTGGTCGCCACCGCCGGAACCACCGACCTGGGCGGTGTCGACCCGCTCGACGCGGTCGCCCGCCTGTGCCGGGAGTTCGGCGTGTGGCTGCACGTGGACGCCGCCTACGGCGGCGGCGCCCTCTTCTCCCGACGTCTGCGCGGCCTGCTCACCGGGATCGAGGAGGCCGACTCGGTCAGCCTGGACCTGCACAAGCTCGGCTGGCAGCCGGTGGCCGCCGGGCTGCTCCTCACCCGTGAGCGCGCCCTGTTCGCGCCGCTGTCCCGCTCGGTGGAGTACCTCAACCCCGCCGACGACGAGGAGGCGGGCTACCCGAGCCTGCTCGGCTACTCGCTGCGCACCACCCGCCGAGCCGACGTCCTCAAGATCGCCGTCACCCTGCGCGCACTGGGCACCGACGGGCTCGGACGCCTGGTGGAGGCCTGCCACGACCTCGCGCTGGAGACCGCCGCGCTCGCCGACGCGCACCCGGACCTGGAACTCCTGGCCATGCCCAGCCTCACCACCGTGGTCTTCCGGTACCGCGCGGGAGAGCGGTCCGACACCGTCAACGCGCGCCTGCGCCGCCGCCTGCTCGAACGGGGCCGCGCCGTGGTCGGGCGCACCTGCGTGGACGGCCGGGTGTGGCTCAAGCTCACCCTGCTCAACCCCGACACGACCGCCGATGACACCGCCGCACTGCTCGACGAGGTGGTCAGGGCGGGCGACGCCGAACGGACCGTCCCCGAGGAGAACCGTTGACCCTCCCGCACGACGACGACCAGCGCGTCCACGACCTGGTGGGGGTCGGCCTCGGCCCGTTCAACCTCGCCCTGGCCGCCCTCGCCGACGCGGTGCCCGGGCTCCGCGCGCGCTTCCTGGAGGCGCGTCCGGACTTCTCCTGGCACCCGGGGCTCCTGCTGGAGGGGGCCCGCCTCCAGGTGCCCTTCCTCGCCGACCTGGTGAGCATGGTGGACCCGACCAGCCGGTGGTCGTTCCTGTCCTACCTGCGCGAGCACGACCGCCTCTTCCCCTTCTACTTCGCCGAGCACTTCCACGTGCCGCGCCGCGAGTACGACGACTACTGCCGGTGGGTCGCTCGCAGCCTGGACTCCTGCCGGTTCGACGCGGAGGTCACGGCCGTACGCGCCGAGGACGACGCGTTCACGGTCGAGTACACGCGGGCCGACGGATCCAGGGAGACCGTTCGCGGCCACGCCCTGGTGCTCGGGATCGGCACCACTCCGGTGCTACCCGAGCCCCTGCGCGCACTGGAGGGCGAACGCGTCCTGCACGCGGCCGACTACCTCGACCACGCGGACGCGCTGGCCGACGCGGGCGACGTGACCGTCGTCGGCTCCGGGCAGTCGGGCGCGGAGGTCTTCCTGGATCTGCTGCGCTCCCCGGAGCACCGCGACACCCGGGTGCGCTGGCTGACCCGCTCACCCGCCTTCGCCCCCATGGAGTACTCCAAGCTGGGCCTGGAGCACTTCACCCCGGACTACACGGCCTACTTCCACTCCCTGCCGGAACCGGTGCGCGACCGCCTGGTGCCCCAGCAGTGGCAGCTGTACAAGGGCATCAGCGCCGACACCATCGCCGAGATCCACGACGAGCTCTACGAGCGCGGCATCGGCGGCGGCGAGGTCGGCGCCTCCCTGGCCGCGCAGTGCGAACTCGTCGACGCCCGTGCGGAGGGGGACGGCTACGAGCTGCGCTTCCACCACCGCGAGCAGGAACGCGCGTTCACGGTGCGCACCGACGCGGTGGTGGCCGCCTCCGGGTACGCCCAGCGCTCGCCCGAATTCCTCGCCCCCGTGGCCAAGTTCCTGCGCACGGACGCGCGCGGACGACACGTGATCGGACCGGACCACCGTCTGGAGACCGATCCCGCGCTGACCGCCCCCATCCACGTGCAGAACGCCGAGCTGCACACGCACGGCGTGGGCACCCCGGACCTGGGCCTGGGCGCGTGGAGGGCCGCCACGATCCTCAACAGCCTCACCGGACGCACCGTGTACCGGCTCCCCGAACGCACCGCCTACCAGACCTTCGGTGTGCCGGCCGAGGAGCGCCGGTGACCGGCACGTCCACCACGCCGACCGACCGCCGGACGGAAGGGAACCCCTTGCCCGAGACCGCACCCGCCACACCCGACCCCGTGGACCCCGCCACCACTGATCCCGCGATCTGGCGAAGGGCCGGGCGGCGCCTGCTCGCACACATGGTCGGAGAGATGGCCTACGAGGAGATGGTGGTCCCCGAAACCGCGCGGCGGGCCGCGTCCGACGGCTCCCCCTCCTGGACGCTGGCCGTTGACGACGGGGTCTCCTACGGCTTCACCGCGCGGAGGGGCGGGTTCGGCTCCTGGCACGTGGACCCCGACTCCCTGGTCCGTCACACACGGGACGGGGAGGAGCCCGCCTGGGACCCGACCCTGTTCGTCACCGACGCGCAGACCACCGTGGGACTGCCCGGCGACTCCCTGGCCGAGGTGGTCCGCGACCTGCTGGCCACCCACGCGGCCGACGCCCGGCTGATCGCCTCGCCCCTCGGGGCCGCCGAGCTCGCCGACCTCCCCTACGAGGACTTGGAGGGCCACCAGACCGGTCACCCCTGCATCTTCGTCAACAAGGGCCGCCTGGGGTTCTCCGCCGCCGACGCCGCCCGTTACACCCCCGAGGCCCGCGGCGCGTTCCGCCTGGTGTGGATCGCGGTCCACCCCGACCTGGGGCGCTTCCAGTCCATGGCCGGCACCGAAAGGCACGGCCTGCTCGCCCGCGAACTCGACGAGGACCAACGCGCGGAGTTCGCCGAGGCGGTGCGGGCGCGCGGCGAGGACCCGGACGCCTACCTGTGGATGCCGGTCCACCCCTTCCAGTGGGACGAGGTCGTCTCGCCGCTCTTCGCCTCCGAGATCGCCCTCGGTCGGGTGGTGCGGCTGGGGCTGAGCCGTGACCGCTACCGCCCCTTCCAGTCCATCCGCACCCTGATGAACCTGGACCGGCCCGACCGCCTCAACGTCAAGGTGCCGCTGATGATCCGCAACACCCTGGTGTGGCGCGGGCTCTCGGGGACCCAGACCGGATGCGCCCCGCACACGAGCACCTGGTTGCGCTCACTCGCCGAACGCGACCCGTACTTCGACGAGACCGGGGTGATCATGCTCGCCGAGCGCGCCTCGGCGACCGTCCCCCACCCCGTGTTCGACCGGATGCCGCAGGCCCCCTACCGCTTCCACGAGCTGTTGGGCACCATCTGGCGCGAGCCGATCCACCGCCACCTCGCCCCGGGGGAACGGGCCCGCACCATGGCCTGCCTGCTCCTGGAGGGTTCCGACGGGCGGGCACTGGTCACCGAACTGGTCGAACGCTCGGGCCTGGAACCACGGGTGTGGCTGGAGCGGTTCCTGGGAGCGCTGTTCCCACCGGTGCTGCACTACCTCCACCGCTACGGCGCCTCCTTCACACCCCACGGCGAGAACGTCGTGCTGGTCTTCGACGCCGACGAGACCCCCGTCCGCGTCGCCCTGAAGGACTTCGGTTCCGACGTCGAGCTGCTCCCCTTCGACCTGCCCGAGTACGCCGAGATCCCCGACCACGTGCGCTCGGTCCTGCACCGCTGGAAGCCCGAGGAACTGGCCCACTCCGTGCTGTCCGCGATCTGCGCCGGGCACCTGCGCTTCCTCGCCGACATCGTCGAACGACAGCTGGGCGTGCCCGGTGAGGCCCTGTGGCGCCTGGCCCGCGAGCAGGTCCTCGCCTACCAGGAGCGCTTCCCCGAGCTGGCCGACCGCTTCGCGATGTTCGACCTGCTCGCCCCCAAGGTGGGCCGGGTCGCCCTCAACCGCGAACAGCTCATGGGCGGCGGCTTCCACGAACGCGCCGAACGCGACGCCGAGTTCGACGTCATGCACGGCCTGGTCGACAACCCCCTCGCCCGGCCCTGACCGCGACCAGCTCGGAGAAACCAGATGACCACCCAGAACCCGCCCCGTGCCCGGACCCGGTCCGTGACCACGACGCAGGACACGGCCACCGCACCGGGGCCGCTGCCGGTCCCCCCGGAACTCACCGCCGAACACTGGGACCGCGCCAGCGGCCACCTGGCCGCCAAGATGCTCGCCGAGCTCTGCTTCGAGTACGCCCTGCGCCCCGACGCCGACGGCCCCGGGCGCTGGCGGGCCCCGGTCCACTCCGGCGCCTCCTACGTCTTCGAGGGACGGCGCACCGCCATGGACGGCTGGCGGGTCCGCCCCGGTACCGCCGAGCGGGAGGCCCGCGACGGCACCCGGACCGCGGCCTCACCCTTCCGGCTCCTGCGCGACCTCGGCGCGGCCGGAATCGTCGACCCCGCCGTGGAGGCGTTCACGGTCGGGGAACTGAGCGCCACCCTGAGCGCCGACGCCCGTCTGGCCTCCTCCCGCACCACCAGCGCCGCGCTGGCCGCGCTCCCCCACGCCGAGCTGGAGGGACACCAGACCGGCCACCCCTGGATCTTCGCCAACAAGGGCCGGGTGGGCTTCTCCGCCCGGGACCGCGCGCAGTACCCGCCCGAGGCGCGCAGGCCCACGCGCATGCCCTGGATCGCGGTGCACCGCTCCCTGGCCGAGCACCACGGTGTGCCCGGCCTGGACCAGGAGGCACTGCGCTCCCGAGAACTCGGCCCCGAGCTGACCTCCCTGTTCACCGAGCACCTGGAGGACTCCCTCCGGGGCTCCGGAACCGCGGCCACCGAGTTCGTGTGGCTGCCGGTCCACCCCTGGCAGTGGGACGAGGTGGTCGTGCCGCTGTTCGCCGCCGAGATCGCGCACCGCCTCGTCGTTGCGCTGGGCGAGGCGGCCGACGACTACCTGCCGCAGCAGTCCGTCCGCACCTTCACCAACCTCGGCCGCCCCGACCGGCTCAACGTCAAACTGTCGCTGGCCATCCTGAACACGATGGTCTACCGGGGCATCCCCACCGAGCTGTGCCGGGCGGCGCCCGCCAGCACCGGGTGGGTGCACGCCCTGCGCGACCGGGACCCGTTCCTGTCCGAGCGCTGCCGGGTGGTCCTGCCCGGCGAGGTCGCGGCGGTGGCCGTGCGCCACCCGGTCCTGGAGGACATCCCCGACGCCCCCTACCGCCACCGCCAGCTGCTGGGAGCCCTGTGGCGCGAGCCGGTCACCGAACAGCTCGACCCGGGCGAGCGCGCCCGCACGCTGGCCGCCCTGCTGCACGTGGACGGCGAGGGACGGGCGCTGGTCGCCGAACTCGTGGAGCGCTCCGGCCTCGGTGCCGAGGAGTGGCTGCGCGCCCTGTTCGCCGCCCTCCTGCCGCCGATCCTGCACCTGCTCTACCGGTACGGGCTGGCCTTCAACCCGCACGGGGAGAACGCGATCGTGGTCCACGACGAGCGCGACCGCCCGGTACGGCTCGCCGTCAAGGACTTCGTGGACGACATGAAACTCCTGGACACCGACCTGCCCGAGTACGCGGACCTGCCCGAGGAGACCCTGGGCGTGCTCATGCGCTTCGACGCCCGGGAACTCACCTCCTCCGTCGCCAAGTCCCTGTTCGTCGGCCACTTCCGCTACCTCGCGCCGCTGGTCCACGAGTCGCTGGACGTGCCGGAGGAACGGTTCTGGGACCTGGTCCGGGCGGAGATCACGCGCTACCAGGAGGAGTTCCCCGAGCTGGCCGAACGCTTCGCGACGTTCGACCTGCTCGCCCCGGAGTACGAGCGGGTGTGCCTGAACCGCGAGCGCCTGCTGGGCGGTGGCTACCACGACCGGGCCGAACGCGACGCCGAGTTCCACCTGGACGCGCCGCCCATTCCCAACCCGCTGTACCGGGCCCCCGCCACCAGTACCGAGGAGACCCGGTGAACCCGCTCGTCGGCGACGGACTGCCGCCCCTGACCGAGACCCTGCCTCCCAGCCCTGCGCCTCCGCCCTTCCCCGTGCCGCTCGACCGCCTGCGCGCCGACGTGGAGTCGGGCGCGATCACCGACGTGATCGTGGCCCTGCCCGACCTCCAGGGCCGGGTGCAGGGCAGCCGGATCAACCCCCGGGACTTCCTCTCCCGGACGTTGGAGACCGGCTTCGACGCCTGCCAGTACCTGCTCGCCACGGACGTCGAGATGGAGTCGCGGCCCGGTTACGCCGTCGACCCCTGGGGCGGCGGCCTCGGCGACCTCTCGGTCCTGCCCGACCCCGCCACCCTGCGCTACCTACCTTGGGACCCGGGCACCGCCCTGGTGCTCGGCGACGCCCGCGACTCCGAGGGGAACCCGGTACCGGTGGCGCCCCGGCAGGTGCTCCGAACCCAGCTGGACCGCCTCGCCGAACGCGGCTGGCACGCCCTGGCCGGGACGGAACTGGAGTTCCTCGTGTTCCGGGACTCCTACCAGGAGGCGTTCGAGGCCGACTACCGGGGCCTGACCACGGCCACCCGGTTCAACTCCGACTACGCGCTGCCCGAGGTCACCGAGATCGACCCGCTGATGCGGCGCATCCGCACCGCCATGGAGCGCACCGGCATGACGGTGGAGTCGGCCCGGGGCGAGTGCCATCCCGGCCAGTACGAGATCGTCTTCCGCTACGACGACGCCCTGCGCACCTGCGACAACCACGTCGTGTACAAGGCGGGGGCCCGGGCGCTGGCGGCGCAGGCCGGGGTCGCGCTGACCTTCATGGCCAAGTTCGACGGCGGCGAGGGCAACTCCTGCCACGTGCACCTGTCGCTGCGCGACCAGACCGGCGCACCGGTCTTCGCCGACGACGGCGCGGGGCGGCACGGCATGTCCAAGCACATGGAGCACTTCGTGGCCGGGCAGCTGGCCTGCGCCCGCGACTTCGCCCTGCTGTACGCGCCCAACGTCAACTCGTACAAGCGCCTGTCACCGCAGGCCTACGCGCCGAACACCGTCACCTGGGGTCTGGACAACCGCACCTGCCCGGTGCGGGTGATCGGATCGGGCGGGTCCGCGCGGATCGAGTTCCGGGTGCCGGGCGGGGACGCCAACCCCCACCTGACGGTGGCGGGGGTCGTCGCGGCGGGCCTGTACGGCATCGACCAGGCACTCCCCCTGCCCGAGCCCACAGCGGGGGACGCCTCGGCCAGCGGCGCCGCCCGCCTGCCCGCCTCTCTGGAGGAGGCCGTCCTGGCCTGGGAGGACAGCGAGATCGCCCGGTCCTGCTTCGGCCCTGAGGTGGTGCGCAACCAGGCGGCGGCGGGCCGCGCCGAACTCGCGGCCTTCTCCGCAACCGTCACCGACCTCGAACGCCGCCGCCACTTCGAGCGCGGCTAGGCACGGGCGCCCCGCCGGACCGATCCGGCGGGGCGTCGGTCCCTCCGCTCTCGCGGTCAGCGTGCCACGCGGTAGCGGAGGTAGACGATCCCCCCACCGACGGTGCGGGACTCGACGAGCCGGAGATCCCTCCGGCGCTCGCCCCGGGGAAAGAACGGGATGCCGCCGCCCACCAGCACCGGGTACACCCGGAGCCGGAACTCGTCGATCAGGCCCAGATCGGCCACCTGGGCTGCCAGGGTCGCGCCGCCGACGGCGATGTCGCCCTCCCCCGGACCGGCCCTCAGCCGTGCGATCTCCTCCGCCGGACCGCCGGACGCCAGACGGGTGTTGCCGCGTACCTCGGACAGCGTGGAGGAGAACACCACCTTCGGGAGCGCCCGCCAGATCTCGGCGAACTCGACCGTCGAGTGGTCGTGTGCCGGGTTCTGGTCGACGGTCTCCCAGTAGGCCATCGTCTCGTAGAGGCGTCGTCCCAGCAGGTAGACGCCGACCCGGCGCACCTCGTCGGTGGCGAGGGCGAAGACCTCCTCGTCCGGTACCGACCAGTCGAAGGAGCCGTCCGGCCCGACGATGTAGCCGTCCAACGACACACCCATCGAATAGACCACGTCGCGCATCGCGCCCTCCCTCGTGACGGTCCCGACAGTATGACCGTCGAACCCCGCGGAACCCGTCACGACGCGCGCCGACCTCGACACCGCCCCCGGGGGGGACTCGGGCGTGTCCTCGGACCCGTGGTCGACCGGCGACCCCGGGTTCTGGTGCATGCTCTGGGTAGGAACAATCGCGAAAAGCGACACCAGGGACAGCGGGGATGGCTACGGTGAGCGACAAGAACGATCCGACGACCGAAGGCAGTCACATGTCCGCTCCGACAGTGGCCGAGCAACAAGCGCCAGAGTTCGAGGACACCGTGGTCCTCCCCATGCCGCCGCAGGACGGCTTCACCGCTGACGACCTCGACCGTATCCCGGATCTTCCGCCGCACACCGAACTCATCGACGGAAACCTGGTACTGGTGAGCCCCCAGAAGCTGTTCCACATGCTCGTCCTCGAACTCCTCGGAGACGCACTCAAGGTCAACGTGTCCGCGGGGCTGCGGGTCGCGAGGGAGTTCACCATCAGACTCTCCGAACGGCAGCGGCCGGAGCCGGACCTGATGCTGGTCCGTACGGACGCGTTCCAGAAACTGGAACAGACCTGGTTCCCGCCGGAGGCGGTGGAGCTGGCGGTCGAGGTGGTCTCCAAGGAGTCGGAGGTACGGGACCGTGAACGCAAGCCCGAGCTCTACGCGCGGGCCGGTGTGCGCTTCTACTGGCGCGTCGAGCAGGACGGGAACGACGCGGTGGTCTACGAGTACGAGAAGGACCCCGCCAGCCCGTCGGGCGACTACGGCAGGCCGACCATCCACCGGAAGTCCCTCAGGACCTCCGTTCCGCTGAAGTTGGAGTTCGACCTGACGAACATCCTGGACCGCTGACCCGGCGCGCGAAGGGGGAGGCACGGTGCTCCGTGCCTCCCCCTTCGTGTGACGCTCCCGCTAGGACAGAGCGCCGAGTGCGTGGTCCACGGCGTCCTGGATACGGCGCCGCAGGGCCGCGCTGCCCGCTCTGGTCGTGCGGACCTCCACCATCCGCAGACCCTCTCCGAGGAGGGCCTTGGGCAGGTCGGTGGCCCACTCCACCCGGGTGTACGGCAGGTCCGCCACGGCCGCCACCCGCTCCATGGAGACGCCGTGCGGGGTGCCGAACACCCGCTCGAAGTCGGGGTGGCCCGCCTGTTCCAGGCCCGAGAAGATGCCGCCGCCGTCGTTGTTGACGACGATGACCACGAGGTCGGGGCGGGGCTCGCCCGGGCCGATGATCAGGCCGTTCTGGTCGTGCAGCATGGCCAGGTCGCCCACCAGGGCGTAGGCCGGGCCCTCGCCCTCCTTCTGGTGGGCCAGGGCCGCGCCGATCGCCGTGGACACCGTCCCGTCGATCCCGCTCACCCCGCGGTTGCCGACCAGGCGCACACCGCAGCGGGCGCGCATCGTGGCGTCGAGGTCGCGGATGGGCATGCTCGCACCGGCGAACAGCAGCGAACCAGCGGACAGGTGGGCGACGAGGTCGCGAGCCAGGCGCGGCTCGGACAGGGTCTCGTCCGCGTCCAGCACAGAGTCGATGGCCTCGCGGGCGACCGCCTCGGCTCGCTCCCAGGAACCCGACCAGTCGGTGCGGCGCGGGTGCGCCCAGTCCAGCCCGGCTGGCGGGGCCACCGCCGCGACGACGTCGGTGGCGGTGCGCGCGGGGTCGGAGAAGTCGTTGGCCAGACTCGCCGCCGGGTCGCCCAACGCCCCCGCGGTGACCACCACGTGGCGTTCGGCTCGGCGCAGGTAGGCCAGGACCTGCCGGGACAGGTTCGGCCGCCCCACGCTCACGACCAGCTCGGGTGCGTGCGCGTCGGCGAACCCCGGTGAGGCCAGCAGCTGCCGGTAGGTGGAGAGCGCGCCGACCCTGCGGGCGTTGGAGGTGGGCTCGGCCAGCAGGGGCCAGCCCGTCACCTCGGCCAGGGCAAGGAAGGGGACGGGGTCGAAGTCGCCGTCACCGCAGACGATCACGCCGCGCTCGACGTCGGGCAGCACCAGCGGCGCGGGCTCGGTGAACGGAGCCGGGCGCGAGATCCACGGGCGGCCGTCCGGGCGCCCGTCCAGGGGCGCCGTCCAGGTGGGGGTGGCGGAGGGTTCGTCGGGGGTGAGCGGGTCGCGGAAGGCCACGTTGAGGTGGACGGGGCCGGGGCGGCCGCCGGTCGCGGACGCCCAGGCCCTACAGGACAGCGAGCGCCAGTACGCCACCATGCCCGGGGCGGGGTCGGGGGTGCCGACCTCGGCGAACATGCGCACGGCGCCGCCGTACAGGCCGATCTGGTCCACCGTCTGGTTGGCACCGGTGCCGCGCAGTTCCGGGGGCCGGTCGGCGGTGAGTACCAGCAGCGGCACGCCGCTCTCGTCCGCCTCCATCACCGCGGGGTGGAGGTTGGCGGCCGCCGTGCCGGAGGTGCACACCACCGCGACGGGTCGGCGTGAGGCGCGGGCCAGGCCGAGGGCGAGGAAGGAGGCCGATCGCTCGTCCACACGCACGTGGACCCGGACGCCGGGGTGGGCGACCAGGGCCAGCGCCAAGGGCGTCGAGCGCGATCCGGGAGCGACGACGGCCTCGACCATCCCGCAGCGGGCCAGTTCGTCGACGAGGACCCGTGCCAGGGCGGTAGACGGATTCATCAGAGTCTTTCGTTCGTCAAGGTATGTACCAGTATCCCCGTGCGATGCGACCCGGTCGAACGGGCCCGGACCCTTCCAGTGAACCCCGTTCGGTTCCGAACGGCGAGCGAACCCGGCTGTGATCTCATGCCCACCGGGTACGGTCGCACGTCACTCCGCAACACCCGTCACCGTGCCCCGTGGTAGGTCAGGCCCGGTCGGAGGGGGTCCGCCCCGCCGCATCGGCGGCTTCGGCCCGTGCGCGCCAGGCACCCGGATCGATCTCGACCGCGGCCAGGGCGGCCTCGTCCACCTGGGACGGACGGACCGGGAGGAACCCGTCCACGGGCAACAGCGGGTCGGCGGTGACGTCGGCGTCGAGCATCTGCATGGTCGCCAGGCCGCAGGCGTACGGGAGTTCGGGCAGACAGGCGGCCAGGGCCACCCCGGCGGCCAGTCCCACGGACGTCTCCACCGCGCTGGAGACCACCACAGGGAGTCCACAGGCCTCGGCCACCCGCAGTGCGGCACTCACGCCGCCCAGGGGCTGCACCTTGAGCACCACGATGTCCGCCGCCTCGGAGGCGCGCACCCGCAGGGGGTCCTCCGCGCGGCGGATGGACTCGTCGGCGGCCACCGGCACGTCGACCCGGCGGCGCACGGCGGCCAGCTCGTCCAGGGTCGCGGAGGGCTGCTCCACGTACTCGAGGTCGAACCGGTCCAGCTCGCGTGTCATGCGAACGGCGGTGTCCACGTCCCAGGCGCCGTTGGCGTCCACCCGCACCCGGCCGGAGGGGCCGATCGCGGAGCGGACCGCCTCGACCCTGGCCACGTCCTCGCGCCAGTCCTGGCCCTTTTCCGCGACCTTGACCTTGGCGGTGGCGCAGCCGCCCGCCGCGACGATCGCGGCGGCGCGTCGGGGGTCCACGGCGGGCACGGTCACGTTGACGGCCACCCGGTCACGCACCGGCTCCGGCCAGCCCTGGTGGGCCGCCTCGAGGCAGGCGGCCCACCATCGGGAGGCCTCGCGCGGCCCGTACTCGGCGAAGGGTGAGAACTCGCCCCACCCGGCGGGACCGCGCACCAGCATTCCCTCACGGACCGTGATGCCCCGGAAGCGGTTGCGCAGGCCGATGGCGAAGGCCCGCCCCCCGGTGGCGGTCACCGCCGGGGCAGGCTCCGAGGCGCCGGTCACGGGCGACGCGGGAACTTGTCGAACTCCGGACGGCGCTTCTCCTTGAAGGCGTCCCGGCCCTCCTGGGCCTCCTCGCTCATGTAGTAGAGCATCGTGGCGTCACCGGCGAACTGCTGCATCCCGGCGGCGCCGTCGCTCACGGCGTTGATGGCGCCCTTGAGCATGCGCAGCGCCAGCGGGGACTTGTCCAGCATCTCGCGGGCCCAGGAGACGGTCTCCTTCTCCAGGTCCGCCAGCGGCACGACGGTGTTGACCATGCCCATGTCCAGCGCCTCCTGTGCGCTGTACTGGCGGCACAGGTACCAGATCTCGCGGGCCTTCTTCAGGCCCACGGTCTCGGCGAGCAGCCAGGCGCCGTAGCCGCCGTCGAAGGAGCCGACCTTGGGTCCGGTCTGGCCGAACTTGGCGTTGTCGGCGGCGATGGTGAGGTCGCAGCACACCTGGAGGACGTTGCCGCCGCCGATGGACCACCCGGCGACCATGCAGATCACGGGCTTGGGCAGGCGGCGGATCTGCACCTGGAGGTCGAGCACGTTGAGGCGGCCGATGCCCTGCTGGGCCACGGCGTCGTCGCCGATGTAGCCGTCGTCGCCGCGGATCTTCTGGTCGCCACCGGAGCAGAACGCCTGGTCACCGGCGCCGGTGAAGATGATCACGCCGACGCTGGAGTCGTCCCGGGCGTTGCCGAAGGCCGTCTGGAGCTCGAAGAGCGTCTGGGGACGGAACGCGTTGTGCCGCTCGGGGCGGTTGATCGTGATCTTGGCGATGCCCTCCGCGGTCTCGTAGATGATGTCGGAATACTCGCCCGACCGCTGCCAGTCGATCACGCTGCTCACGGCTTCTGCTTCTCCTCACGGGGATGGGGACGGTGTGGGCGCGGCCGGGGTGACCGTCGCGCCCAGACGTCAACCCTACGCATTGTGCCAGGCGAGCCGGGACGGGCAGCCACGCACCCGACACCCGGCCCCACAGGACGGCCGCTCCCCTGGTCGGGCGTACGCTGGAGCACCGTGGCACAAGCAAGCGAACCCCGGTCCCAGGTCCCCGGCCGCGAGGGCGAACGCACCCTCCAGGCGGTACGCGGTCTGACCCCCGACGTCATGCACGGGTTGCTCGCCCGGGCGTTGGACCGCACCGGCCCCGCTCTGCTACCCATTCCCGACGGCACCCCCGACCCGCGCGCCGAGGCCCTGTTGGCCGCCATGCGGCCCTCGTCGCTGCGTACCCCCGACGGCACCACCGACCTGCCCGGTGGCGTCGCGGTGGGTCCGGACGCGGCTCTGGTCGTCACCACCTCGGGTTCGACCGGCGAGCCCAAGGGCGTGGAGCTGTCCGCGTCCGCCCTGCGCGCCTCGGCCCGTGCCTCGGTGTCGAGGATCGGCGCCGCCCCGGGCGACCGCTGGCTGTGCGTGCTTCCGGCCGGGCACATCTCCGGCATCCAGGTGATGATCCGCGCCCTGGTCACCGGGGGCGAGGTGGTGCACGCGCCGTTCGACACGGACGCGGTGGCGGAGCTGGCGCGTGAGCTGCGGCCACACGTTTCGCTGGTCCCCACCCAGCTGCGCCGCCTCCTGGCCGCCGGGGCGGACCTCTCGGCGTTCGGCACGATCCTGCTCGGCGGCGCGGCGGCAGAGCCCTCCCTGCTGGCCGCGGCCCGCGCGGCGGGCGGCCGGGTGGTGACCACCTACGGCATGAGCGAGACCTGCGGCGGGTGCGTGTACGACGGGGTCGCGCTGGACGGGATCGAGGTCCGCATCGCCGGTGCGGGGCCCGGGGAGCCCGGCCGCGTCGTACTGGGCGGCCCGACCCTGCTCACCGGGTACCGGCTGCCACCGGGCTCGGGGCCAGGAGGTTGGGCCCGGGACGAGGACGAGGCCGGGATGTCCCGCGACGACGCCGGGCGCCTGTGGCTGCGCACCAACGACCTGGGCCGTGTGGACGCCGAGGGGCGTCTGCACGTGTTGGGCCGCATGGACGAGGTGGTCAACACGGGCGGCCACAAGGTGGTCCCCGGCCAGGTGAACGCCATCCTGGCCGCCCGCCCGGAGATCGCGGAGTCGGTGGTGGTGGGCCGCCCCGACCCCGAGTGGGGCGAGCGGGTGACGGCGGTCGTGGTACCCGCCGACCCCGGGAATCCGCCCGCGCTGGAGGAGCTGCGGGGATGGGTCCGCGAACGGCTGCCCGCCTACGCGTGCCCTCGGGAACTGGACCTGCGCGCCGCGCTGCCGATGCTCGCCTCCGGCAAGCCCGACCTGGTCACACTGCGCCGCCCCGGTTCCTGAACGGACGGCATCGGCCGGTCACCCCGCGGACCACCCTCGCTCGCCACACCCCTCGCGCCGCTGGTCGGAGCCGGATCACCGGCCGTACCCGGGGCGAGGGCGCGTTTACCGGTGTGGTCCGTACACGTGGGACCCTGGCCCGGGAGACCTTGTCCGGTTGGCGGGGAACTTCCGAAAGCTCCCCGGCGTCTACTTGAGTATCCGGTCTCTTCGGCCCCTCTTCCAAGGAGGTCCGCGGTTGGCGGCAGCCATCGATCCCATCGTCCGCTCCCCTGCGCCCTCCCCCGAGCCCGGAACGCCTGTCGCGTGGCGGTTCTCGCACTCGGACCGAGCGGGCGCCATTACCCGCATGGGTCGGTCCTGCGCCACTCATGGGAGAGTGATCCATACCACCCTCTTCGATATCCAATCGAGACAGGGAACATTTGACTCGCCGACACGTTGGACATATTGGCGCGACCAGTCGGCGGGAACCCTCCGCCGCGTGCCAGACGTCCTGGAAGGGAGGGAGGTGCCCACATGACGAGCACTGCCCTAGACGCTTCGGGCCCCGAGGCCGAAGTCCCCGACGGCAACGCTCCGACCGAGGGCCGTGCCGCCCACGAGGCTCTGACCGACCTGATCACCCAGGGGCGCGCCCAGGGACACCTGTCCCTCTCAGAACTACGTACCGCTTTCTCCGCGGCCGGAGTCACTTCCAGTGACGGCCGCTCCATCCTGCGTGAACTCACCGAGAACGGGGTCCGACTCGCCAACGGGGGCGAGGACTCCGCGATGGTGGCCGACCCTGACGCCGAGGACGACGTGCTGGAAAACACTCTCATCGCGACGGTACCCAACACCGACGAGGCACCCAAGGCCGCATCCGGCAAGGCCGCCTCGCGCAAGGGCCCCTCCACCCGGAGGAAGGCCCGCACCACCACGCGGCGAACCAAGAAGACCGAGACCAACCAGAACACCACCGACCCGGAGACCGGCGAAGCCGACCTCGACGACCAGTCACCCGCGATGGGCGACTCGGTCCACACCTACCTCAAGGCGATCGGGCGGCGGCAGCTGCTCACCGCCGAGCAGGAGGTGGACCTGGCCAAGCGGGTCGAGGCCGGACTGTACGCCGAGTACCGGCTCGGGCAGCACGGCGAGATCGACGCTTCGGTCCCGATGGCCGACGTCGAACGCGAAGAGCTGGAGTGGGTGGCCGAGGACGGCCGCAAGGCCAAGTCCCACATGCTGGAGGCCAACCTCCGCCTGGTCGTGTCCGTGGCCAAGAAGTACAGCGACCGCGGCATGTCCCTGCTGGACGTGGTGCAGGAGGGCAACCTCGGCCTCATCCGCGCCGTGGAGAAGTTCGACTACACCAAGGGCTTCAAGTTCTCCACCTACGCCATGTGGTGGATCCGCCAGGCCATCCAGCGCGGGTTCGCCGACTCCGCCCGCACCATCCGCCTGCCCGTGCACGTCCTGGAGCTGCTCAGCAAGGTGAGCCGTCTGGAGCGCGACATGCACCAGGCGCTGGGCCGCGAGCCCACCCCGGAGGAGCTGGGACTGGAGCTGGACAAGACCCCGGCCCAGATCGAGGAGCTGCTGCGCGTCACCCGCCAGCCGATCAGCCTCGACTCCACCATCGGTGAGGACGGCGAGACCCGCATCGGCGACCTGATCGAGGACGTGGACGCCTCGGAGGCCTCCGAGGTGGTCGACCGTCAGCTCATGGCCGACCAGCTGCGCAACGCCCTGTCGGACCTGGAGCCGCGCGAGGCGACCATCATGTCGCTGCGGTTCGGGCTGATGGACGGCCGGCCGCGCACCCTCGACGAGATCGGCAAGCACCTGGGGCTCACCCGTGAGCGCATCCGGCAGCTGGAGAAGCAGTCGCTGTCGAAGCTGCGCCACCCGAGCCGGGCCCAGCAGCTGCTGGACTTCGCCAGCTGACCACACCCTCGTGTGACGTACGGGGCCGTTCCCCCCTCGGGAGAGCGGCCCCTTCGGCGTTTCCGGGCTCAGGGACAACCCCGAACTTCCCCCGGTATCCGAGGACGGGAGCGCTCCGCGCCCCCTCCCGGTGGGATGATGGGCAGATGAGCGACAACCCCCAGCGGCACCAGGATGAGATCGCGGCCGCGCTGCGCGCCAGCCGCGACCTGGGCCCCGAGTACGACGACGCGGTGGCGGCCTCCCTCGTCGAGCGCGTCGACGACACCATCGAGGAACGCGTCAGGCACCACGTGGCGCGCCAGGCCGGGGCGGACGAGCGCCGTGTCGGTGTCGCCTCCAACACCGTGCGTATGGTCCTGGCCCTGGTGTGCCTGGGGATCAGCATCCCCATCACGGGCATCGTCGCCGCCCTCATCGGGGGCGCCATGTCCGTCTTCATGGTGTGGGCCGGCCTGATCTGCTTCTACCTGGTCGCGGTGCTGGGTCTGCGCCGCTGAGTCGTCCGCGCGCACGCGAACGGGGCGGGAACTGTGTGTTCCCGCCCCGTTCGCGATGTTCGGCCCTGCGCCGGAAGGGCTCTAGTCGCAGGCCGCGAGGATCATGTCGTGCGTTTCGGAGGTCCAGTCCAGGGCGTCGGCCAGTCCGTCGTGGTCTCCGAAGTCCAGTTCCTCCAGGACCGCGTTGACCGCGTCGGCACGCTCGGTGGCGTCCCTGCTGAGGTCGCCTCGGGCCGCCTCCTCCAGGCGTTCGACGTCCAGCACGTGCGCGTCGAGAACGCCGTAGTGCTCGTCCTGGAAAGGAACGTCGTCGACCAGGACGTCGGTGCCGATGCTCTCGGCCGCCAGGTCGACCGCCGCGATGTTGCTCTGGATGTCGGCGCAGGCGGCGTCGATCTCGCTCTGGTTCCCGGAACACGCGGTCAGCGCCAGGGGGACGACCAGGGCCGCGGCGGCCAGCGACAGTACACGGGTGGGGGTTCGGGGGTGGGACACGGGTGCTGCTCGTTTCCTTCTCGGGGGCTGTTCGGGGGATCGCTGGTCGGGGTCAGATCAGCACTGCGAGGAGCGCCAGGATGACCAGCGTGCCGACGACGGCTCCCAGGCATCCCAGCACCGCGCCCACTCCGCCGCCGCGCGGAGCGAACCCCGGGCCGTCGCTGTAGTAGTGGCGGTTCCTGCCGTAGTACCAGCGGTTCCGGGGACGCGGTGCGTGCGCGGAGCCCACGACGTGGGCCTGGTTGCTGCGTCGCGAGGGACGCCCCGCCCTCGGGGACCGCGCGGGGCGGGACGAACCCGAACGTGAGTTGAACCCGCCACCGGCACGCGCGGCGCCGCCACCGGAGCCGAAGCCACCGCCGGAGCGGCCGGACCCACCGCTGCTGCTGCGCGAGTTGAAGCCGCCGCCACGGCGTGCGGCACCTCCGCGTGAGCTGCTGCCGCCACCGCTGGAACGACCGCCGCTGGACCTCCCGCCGCCGGAGCGACCGCTGCTGGAGCGGCCTCCGCCGGATCGTCCGCCTGATGACCGTCCGCCGCCAGATCTCCTGCTCATCGGCGCCTCCTTGGGGGTTGTCGTTCACCGCCACCGGGGGAGGGCGGCGCACCACGACAATATCGCCGAACACCCCAGTTCAGGGGCTTCAGGAGTGGTTTGGTCCGATTGCGGTCATCACGTGCCCGGAAGGGAACCCCACGAGTCCCGCGCGCGTCTTCAGTTACCGGCCCCCGGTGAACCCTTCAGGGCCGCGCGCAGGATCTCGACGGCCTCGTCGTGTTCCAACCCGACCCGGGTGATGACCTCGGCGTAGGCACGCGCGGCGGCCAGGGCCTCGGCTCTCTGGTCGTCCCCGGCGGCGGCCACGAAGGTCCCCGAGCGGCCCCTGGTCTCCACGACCCCGGCCTGTTCGAGTTCCCGATAGGCACGGGCGACGGTGTTCACCGCCACCGAAAGCTGTCCGGCCAGGGCGCGGACAGTGGGCAGCCGGTAGCCGACGGGGAGTTCACCGTTGGCCGCGGCGATCGCGACGAGAGCTCTGATCTGTTCGTAGGGCGGAACCTTCGACGTTGGATCAATGCGGATGAAATCCGCCATGTCCTTGTGTGCTCCCCACATGAATCGCCGACCACTCACCCGGCGCGAACCGGGTGTTCGTCCAACCTATGCCCACCCGTCGCCCACCACCAACCCTCAAAGGACCCGCTTCGCGCCCAGACCCCCCAACCCGTCGCCCACCACCAACCCTCAAACGACCCGCTTCGCGCCCAGACCCCCCAACCCGTCGCCCACCACCAACCCTCAAACGACCCGCTTCGCGCGCAGACCCCCAACCGGTCCCCGTCCGTCGCCCTCAACGAGCCTGAAAGGTCCACGCTCCGCGCGCGTCCTCTCACTCCTCGCCCCAACCGTCGAACAGCCAGTGGGCCGGGTCCGACGCACCGGGCCCGATGGATCGGGTCCGACACAGACGAAGCGGCCCCACGGAGTGAACCATGGGGCCGCCGGGGGCCGGAGTCAGACCACCACCGAACGGGGCACCTGCTGGATACCGTGCAGCCGGTGCGCCTCCCGAGCCGTGAGCAGGTCCTCCGCGACCTGGGTGGCCTGCTTGATCTCGGGTCGGGCCAGACGCTTACGGCGCTTGATGCGGTCCGTGTAGCCCTTGACCCCGACCAGTACGCGCTCCCGCGCGTAGGCGGCGCGCATGGCCTCGGTCAGGGCGGTGTCGAACCGCACGCCGTGTGCGTGGACCTCCTCGACCGGGGCGTCCTGCTCGCGCACCTCGTCCAGGGCACGCTCCGCCTCGGCCACCGACCTCAGGAGCTCGGGCAGCTGATCGGCCCGTTCCTGGTCCTGGGCGAGCTCTTCGCGCGCCTTCGTCATGTCCTGCTTGGCAAGTCCCATGTCCGCTCTCCGTGGGGAGTACCGTCAGCCGTGTCGAGGCAACTCTATGGGTGACGAAGATCATCGGGCGAGCCGGACCGTGCGTCGGTGGTGGCGTCGCGGCGGCGGACCTGCCAGCTTGACTCCGTCGATCCCCCTGTCCCCCGAAAGGCACCAGAGTGAGCAGGAACTACGCGGGTCTGAGCCGCGAGCGCATCATCGTCGAGGCCCTCCACATCATCGCCGGACGGGGTCTGGGCGGGCTGTCCATGCGCCGACTCGGCGACGCCCTGGACGTGGAGGCCATGGCGATCTACCACCACTTCCCCAAGGGCAAGGAGCAGCTGTTCAACGCCATCGCCGCGTACGTCACCACGGCGCGGGTGGTCAGTGGGCTGACCGAGGGACAGGGCCCGCCCGGGGACGTCGACGGTGCCGAGGGCGTGGAGGCGACCGGGACCGACCCCGTGGAGGCGGCCGGGGCCGACGACCTCCCGTGGGACCGCCGTCTGACCGTCTGGGCCGAGGCCTACCGGGAGCGGCTGCTGACCTACTCCGGCGCGCTGTCCCTGCTCATGCACCGCGCGCCGCACACCCTGGGCGAGGAGGACACACGGGCGCTGCTCCACACGGCCCTCACCGAGGCGGGAGTCGCGGAGGACGACGTGTCCCGGGCCTGCGACGCCCTGAACGCCTACTGTCTGGGTGCGGTCGCCCACCAGGTCCGCCACGGTGACCGTGAGGACGCTCCCGACGAGACCGAGGCCCTGGCCGCGTTCCGGTTCGGCCTGCGCGCACTGCTCAGGGGCCTGTCCGGCTGAGCGGCCGTCAGTCGCCCCGGGACCGCAGCCGCACCCGTTCGCTGCGCAGTTCACGGGCCTCGTCGGGGTCCAGGACCGGGGCGGCGGTGAGCAACTGCCTGGTGTAGTCGCTCTGCGGATTCTCATAGATGGTGTCGCTGTCGCCCAGTTCGACCACCTCGCCCTTGCGCATCACGGCGACGCGGTCGCTGACCTGGCGCACTACCGCGAGGTCGTGGGCGACGAAGACGTAGGTGAGGCCGAAGTCGTCCTGGAGTTCGGACAGCAGGCGCAGCACCTGGTCCTGGGTGGACACGTCCAGTGCCGAGACGGGCTCGTCGCAGATGATGAGCCTCGGTTTGAGGATGAGTGCCCGGGCGATGGCGATGCGCTGGCGCTGGCCTCCGGAGAAGGCGTGTGGGAACCGGTTGTAGTGGTTGGGTTCCAGGCCCACCCGCTCCAACAGCTCCTGCACCCGCGAACGGATCGTGCGGGTGTTCCCCTCGCCCTGGACCCGCAGGGCGGTGCCGATGCTCTGGCCGATGGTCATGCGCGGGTTCAGCGACGAGTAGGGGTTCTGGAAGACCATCTGCACGTCGCGGCGGAGCGGACGCAGCCGCCGTTCCGACAGGTGGGTGATGTCCTGCCCCTCGAACTCCACGGTGCCCCTGGTGGGCTCCAGCAGCCGCATGACCATCCGGGAGAGCGTGCTCTTGCCCGACCCGGACTCACCGACGACCCCCAGGGTCTCGCCCTTGTACAGGTCGAAGCTCACTCCCTTGACCGCCCAGAAGTCCGAGGCCCGGCCCCACAGCCCGCCCCGCACCTTGAAGCTCTGCGCGACATCGCGGACGCGCAGCAGTGGCTCGCCCCGGTCCCCCGTGGCCCGGGTGGTGGGCTCGAAGGCGGAGAAGGGCGCGGGTTCGGCGGGCTCGGAGCCGGCGGACTCCGCTGTCGCTCCCGAGGACCTGCGCTGTTCCCGGCGTGACCTCTCCGCCCGCTCGGCGCGGTCCCGGGCGCGCCGCTCGGCCCGTGACATCTCCACGCGCGGCACGGCGGCCAGCAGCGCCTGCGTGTAGGGGTGCTCGGGCTCGGCGAGGACCCGGCGCACGTCGCCGTGCTCCACGGCCTGGCCGTGTCGCATGACCACGACCTCGTCCACGGAACCGGCGACCACCGCGAGGTCGTGGGAAACGAGGATCAGGCCCATGTCGAGGTCGCGGCGCAGCTCGTCCAGCAGGTCCAGGATCTGGGCCTGCACGGTGACGTCCAGCGCGGTGGTCGGCTCGTCGGCCAGCAGCACCTTGGGATCGCACATCAGACCCATGGCGATCAGGACGCGCTGGCGCATGCCGCCGGAGAACTCGTGCGGGTAGGAGTTGACCCGCTTCGCGGGCTCGGGGATGCCGACCCTCTCCAGGGACTCGACCGCTCTGGTGCGCGCCTGGGCCCGGGACACCTGCGGCCGGTGCACCCGCAGTGCCTCCACCAGCTGGTTGCCGATCGTGTACTGCGGGTGCAGGGACTGCATCGGGTCCTGGAAGACCATCGCGATGTCATTGCCCCGCATGGACCGCAGCTTCCTGTCGCTGGCCGCGACCACGTCGGTTCCCACGACCTCGATCCCACCCGTGATCCGCGCGCGGCTGCCCCGGTGCAGACCCATCAGGGCCAGCGAGGTCACGCTCTTGCCTGAACCCGACTCACCCACGATGCCCAGGGCGCCACCGGCGGGGACCTCGAAGGACAGGCCGTCGACCGCGTGCACGTCGCCGTCCAGTGTCGGAAAGGTGACGTGCAGGTCGTCCACGCGCACGACGGGCGCGCCGGAGGGACCGGCCGGGGACCCTGAAGGGGATTCGGTCATCGGAAGGCCTCTCTCAGTTGTGGATGCGCACGCGCGGGTCGATGAGCGGGTAGACCAGGTCGACCAGCAGGTTGCAGATGACGATGAAGAACGCGCCGAACAGGGTCACGCCGAGGATGACCGGGAGGTCGCTCTGGGTGATGGCCTGGACCGCGTACCGGCCGATCCCGTTGAGGGAGAAGACCTGCTCGGTCAGGACCGCGCCGCCCAGGACCAACCCGAGATCCAGGCCGAAGATGGTGACGATGGGGGTCAGGGTGGGGCGCAGGGCGTGCTTGAGCACGACCTTGCGCTCACTGAGGCCCTTGGCCCGTGCGGTGCGGATGTAGTCCTCGTTGAGGGTCTCCAACATGCCCGCCCGGGTCTGCCGCGCGTACATGGCCGCGTGCAGGAACGCCAGGGTCAGCCACGGCAGCAGCATGCCCTGGGCCCAGGCGAGGGGGTCCTGGGAGAAGGGCACGTAGCGCGGAGTGGCGAACAGGCCCCAGGAGTGGACGAGGAAGGCCAGGGCGAGCAGACCGGTGAAGAAGATCGGCAGGGAGACACCGGCCAGTGCGATGCCCATGGCCAGGCGGTCGAAGAGACTTCCCTTCCACACGGCCGAGATCACGCCGACGGCGACGCCGCCCACCAGCCAGATGACGCCCGCGCCGATGGCCAGGGAGGCCGTCACCGGGAGGCGGGAGATGATCTCGGGGAACACCTCCTGGTAGGTCTGGAAGGAGTAGCCGAAGCAGGGGGCCGAGCACTCGATGGTGTCCCGGCCGAACTGGTACTGGGCGCCGAAGAAGATGCCCCGGACGAACTCGCCGAACTGGACCACGATCGGCTGGTCCAGGCCCAGGCGTTCGATGGTGGCCTGGATCGCCTCGGGGGTGGGTGCCCGGCCCACGTACATCGTGGCCAGCTGCTCGGTGGTCCGGCCCGCCCATCGTGGCACCACGTAGAAGATGGCGAAGGTGACCATGGTGACCACGGCCAGGAGCAGCAGACCCGCGCCGAGGCGGCGCAGGATGTAGGTCAGCAAGGCGCGTGCCTTCTCTCGTCAGGGGACAGGGCCTCGGGGCTCGGGTCGGGGCGGAGACGACTCCACCCCGGAGCCAAACGGTAACCCATGGCAATCAGGTGATCACGCGCTGGAGTCGGCGTGTACAAGGGGTCGGGCACACGCCCATCGAGGCCGTCGTCCGGGCCGCGCGGCGCCGGCTGATCCAAAGCGCCGCCTCTCCGCGCACGGAGGCGGCGGCCCCTCCCCCGAGGAACCGCCGCCGCGCCCGGGTCCCGCTAGTTGTTGCTGGTGCCCAGGGCCATGTAGTCGTACATCGAGTAGCCCGCGTGGTAGTACACGTTGGTCAGGCTCGCGGGACGGTACAGCACCGTCCGCTCGAACACGGCCGGAAGGATCGCGGCCTGGTCCATCGCCCGCTCGTCGATCTTCGTGTAGATGTCGGCTCGCTCGTCCGGGTCGGCCACCGCGACGACCTCGTCGAACCAGTCGTCGATCTGCTGGTCGTCGAGTTCGGAGATGTTGGAGTTGCCCGCCTGCTGGATCGCGTCACCGTCCAGGATCTTGCTCATGAACCCGTAGCCGCTCGCCCAGTCCGGCGCCCAGCCGTACACGGTCAGCCCCAGGTCGTTGTCGGCCACGAAGGACGGCGAACCCGCCTGGGTGTTGGTGTAGGTGTCGGACGGGTACTGCTTGATCTCCGTGTCGATACCCACCCGGGCCAGGGCCTGCTGGAGTGCCTCGGCGGTGCTGACGTCCGAGGGTCGGTCGGCGCGGGCGCCGATGGCCGTGGAGAAGCCGTCCGGCTGCCCGCACTCCTCCAGCTTCTCCCGGGCCTTGTCCAGGTCGCCCTTGTTGTCGTCGGACGGGTAGGGGTCGAAGCTCGGGTCGGAGCCGGGGAGGGCGCCGGGCATGATCTGGGTGGCGATGTCACCGCCGGTGTCGCCGCCCCAGGCGCGCTGGAGGGCGTCCCGGTCGGCCGCGTACATGACCGCCTGGCGACAGGCCAGGTCGTCCAGCGGCTCCATGACGGTGTTGATGTTGACGTAGCGCAGGGTGTTGGTCTGCGGGTTGTCGACGTTGTGGCGCTGGCCCTCGTCGGTGATGACGGTGCCCTTCATCGCCGGTCCGACACCGGCCCCGGCGAGGTCCACGTCGAGTTCGCCGTTGACCAGCCGCTGGTCGATCTCGTTCTGGTCGACGCCCAGCTCCACCTCGATCCGGTCCGGCAGCGCCTTGCGGGTGGGGTCGGTGGAGGCGTCCCACTGGTCGTTGCGCTCCAGGTTCAGGGAGACTCCCGGGCGGTACTCCCCCTCGAACTTGTAGGGCCCCGAAGAGATCACGTTGCTCTGGTACTGCTCGCCCCGGTCGGCATCGGCGGGAACCGGCGCGGTCTGCGGCTGGATGAGCAGGTACGGGAACTCGGAGAAGCTGTCCTTGAGGTGGAAGACCAGCGTGTGGTCGTCCGGGGTCTCGATTCCGTCGAACCCGGCCAGCGGGTCGCCCTCGTCGGCGTAGGGGCCCTCGTAGTCGTCGCTGTCGGCCAGCAGCCCCTGGAAGTACTTGGGGCCGTTGGGCAGCGCCTGGTCACCGAAGTTGCTGCGTGCGATGGCGTACTTGATGTCCTCGGCGGTGATCTCCGAACCGTCCTGGAACTTCAGGCCCGGCTTGATGCGCACGGTCCACTCGGTGGAGTCGTCGTTGCCCTCGGGCATCGCCTCGGCGAGGTCGGGCTGGAGCTCGATGCCCTGTTCGCCGGGCGCCTCGGTGTAGGTGAGCAGGGTGCGCGCGTAGTAGCGGGAGAAGTTCCAGCTGAAGGCGTAGTAGGTGTTGCCGGGGTCGGGAGAGTCGAAGTCGGAGGAGATGGCGTAGCGCAGGGTCCCGCCGGACTGGTCGGAGGGGTTGACGATGGTGGTCTCGCCCTCGTTGAACTCGGCGTCGGACTGCCCGCCGCCGCCTCCGCTCCCGCCGCCGCAAGCGGCCAGGAGCAACGCCATGGCGGTACCCGCGGCCGCGGGTGCGGCGACTCGGCGGAACACGCCGCGCCGCCCGGGCGGTTGCTGGCGCGTGAAGTGAAGGGTGGTCACCTGGGCCTCCTGGTCGGTTCGCTGGTGGGGCCGTGCGGCGCACGGCCCCGGATGGCCGAGGGTCTCGGCTGGACTGTGGGGCCGTGGGGGCCCGTGCGGGGTGTCAGTCGGAGGAGCGCGGGTCGAAGGCGTCGCGCAGCCCGTCACCGAAGAGGTTGAAGGCGAGGACGGTGACGAAGATGGCCAGACCCGGGATGATCACGAAGTGCGGCGAGGTGGTGTAGAAGCGCAGGGCGTTCTCCAACATGCCGCCCCAGGTGGCCATGGGCGGGTTGATGCCCACGCCCAGGAAGCTCAGAGCCGCCTCGAAGAGGATGTTGGTGGGGATGAGCAGGGTGGAGTAGACGAGGATCGGCGTGACCAGGTTGGGCAGGATCTCGCGGAAGACGATGTGGGTGCTGCCCGCGCCGAGGCTGCGCGCGGCCTCGACGAACTCGCGTTCCTTGAGGGTGAGGGTCTGCCCGCGCACGATCCGGCCGATGTAGGGCCAGTTGAAGAACCCGATGATGAACACCAGGACGCCGATGCGCAGGTTGTTGCCGGACAGGCCGAAGGCGCCGTCGGGGATGACGCCGACCAGGGCGATCGCGAAGAGCAGCAGGGGAAAGGCGAGGAAGATGTCCATGGTGCGGCTGATGACGACGTCCACCCAGCCGCCGAAGTACCCGGCGAGGATGCCCAGCACGGTGCCGATGACCACGCACACCACGGTGGCGACCGTGGCGACCAGCAGGGAGGTGCGCGCGCCGTAGACGATGCGGCTGAACAGGTCGCGGCCGTTGACCGGCTCCACTCCCAGGAGGTACTGGGCGCTGATCCCGCCCCAGGGGTCCAGTCCCCGGGCGGGGTCGTCCGGGTCGCGCAGGACCCCGCCGGTGAGCGGGTCGACCAGGCCCTGGTTGAACTGGTTGGGCGGGTGTCCGAACCAGGCGGTGAGCAGGGGCGCGAGGAGCGCGACCAGGATGAGGAGGACGACCACGACCCCGCCGGTCATGCCGACCCTGTCCTTGCGGAACCGCTGCCAGGCGATCTGGCGCAGGGATCGGCTGGCGGCGTTCCTGGACCCCGCGACGACCGCTTCTGGCTCGGCGTGCTGCGAGGAATCAGGCACGTCCATCGGCGCGGTCATGTACCCCTGCCTCCTGCTGTCTCTGCGTGTAGCCACCCGTCGGTGTCAACGTGTTGCTACTTGACTACGCAGAGTTTGCACTAGCGGAGTGGGGCGTTTCCACCTTCCGCGCCGACGAAGACACCGTCACGGGCGACGACCGTTCCGGACCTGAGCACGAGGTCGCGGCCCGGTACCTTGGCGACGGCCTCGGCCGCCGACCGCGCGTCGACGACCACCAGGTCGGCGGGGCCGCCCACCCTCAGGCCGTGGTCGCCGATCCCCAGCACACGGGCGGCGTTGGTCGTCACGGTGTCCAGCGCCAGCAGCAGTTCGTCGTCGCAGCGGCTGGAGTTGCGGTAGGCGATGAGCATGGCCCGACGCAGCATGTCGCCGTCGCCGAAGGGGCCCCACAGGTCGTTGATGCCGTCCGTACCGCCGGCCAGGAGCACCCCGTGCTCCGCGCAGGCCCGGAGCGGCGGCACCGGGGCGTCGTAGACCGCCGCGTTCACCAGGGCGACGCCTGCTTCGGCGAACTGTTCGAGGAGTCGGGTCTGGGTGGGCGGGTGCGCGATCCCGAACGCGTGGGACACCGCCACACGGCCGCCCAGGTCGTGCTCCCGCGTCATGCGGGCGATGAGGCCCATCTCCCAGGCTCCGAGCGACCCGCCGTCGTGCAGGTGGATGTCGATGCCCGTGCCGGTGGACGCGGCGAGGTCGAAGACGGCTTCGAGGTGGGCGTTGGGTGCGTCGTCGAACCCCGCGGGGTCGAGTCCTCCGATCACCGAGGCCCCGGCCCCCACCGCGTCCCGCAGGAGGGAGAGCGTCCCCGGGTTGGTGACGAGCCCGCCCTGGGGGAAGGCCACCTGCTCGATGTCGATCACGCCCCGGTACCGGCGCGCGACCTCCGCGACGGCCTCGATCCCCCGCAGGCCCACGCCCGGGTCCACGTCCGTGTGGGTGCGCAGGTGCGTGGTGCCCGCCGCGACCATCGCCTCCACCAGAGCGGAGGCGTACTCGCGAGAGGGCAGACCGTGGGCGTCCCTGTGGCGCCGCTCATGGGCGACGCGTTCGGCCACGGTCTCCACCTGTGGCGCCGAGACCCACGGTCCGCCGTAGAGGGTCTTGTCAATGTGGGCGTGGGCGTTGACCAGCCCGGGCAGGACGGTCCGACCCGCGGCGTCGATGACCTCGTCGCCCGGGGCCCCGGCGACGGGTCCCTCCTGGATCGCGGTGATGCGCCCGTCCTCCGCGACGACGGTGACCGGCTCGGTCCGGCCGGGCAGGACGGCGTTGGTGACGCGCAGCATGCGGGGTTCCCTTCGGGTGGGGGCTCGGTTCGGCCGGGTGCTACAGGTTGATGAACAGCTCGGCGAGCGTGGCGGAGGCGACGATGGTGGTGGTGAAGGTCAGCACGGCCGCCACCACGATCTTCCAGCTCAGCTGCGAGAACGCCTTGCGGTCGCGGCCCATGGTCATCCCGACCAGCGCGAGCTGGGGCAGCCCGATCAGGAGCACGTTCAGGTTCTGGACGAGGTCGGCGATCACCCCGGAGACCGGGGAGATCGGCGTCGTCACGATCGTGGCGATCGCCAGGACCCAGACCGTGGCCGGGATGGCCCTCACCTTGCGGGCCAGGAGGATCGCGATCCCCGTCATCAGCAGCAGCACGGCCATGCCCGCGACGTCGCGCGGGTGGAAGCCGCCGGTGCCCAGCCAGTTGAGTAGCAGTCCCGCCACACCGGCGAAGGCGTAGGCGGCCACACCCGGCCGCCATCCCCGGGGGACGTCGGGGTCACGCGGCCCTTCGGCCTCGGCCGCCGCGTCGCCGTCCTCCTTGGACCGTACCGAGGCGTCGCCCTCGGGAACCTGACCCCGGGCGACCAGCCTCGCCTCCTCGATCTCCGGGGCGGGGCGGCGGAACACACGGCACCAGAAGCCGTAGAGGCGACGGGCCACGGGCAGGCCGATGAAGACACCCGCGTAGAAGCCGACGATGTTGGTGACCAGGTTGGACAGGGCTGCCAGGGCGGCGATCTCGGCGGCCTGGTCGGGGTAGAGCAGGGCCAGGGCGCCCACTCCGCCGAGCATCATCGAGGTGGAGCCGACACCGAGCGCCAGGGCCAGCGACAGCGGGTTGTACAGGCCCGTGCCGCCCAGGACGCTGGTGATGAGGGAGATGAAGACGGCACCGAACATCGAACCGATGATCCAGACGCCGAAGACCCCGCGGTACTCGGGCGAGGAGGTCCCGAACCGGTCGATGGCGTAGGCCAGGTAGGACTCCCGGTCGATCGCCCAGGTGGCGCCGATGGCCGCGCGCCCCATGCCGAGCAGGACGGCGATGGGCAGCGCGAGGATGATCGTCCCGAAGAGCTGGCCCACCTCCTGCATGAGCAGGGCCGGTCCGACCTGTTCGACCATGCCGATCGACGGGCCGATGCCGGTGCCGAGCATCGCGAGGAAGAGGACCATGCCGACCGGGATCAGGGCCTCGCCCGCCGAACGGGTGCCTCCGCGCAGCGGGAGCCACCGCTGGAGGCCGACGACGGCCCCCAGCAGAACCACCCAGACCAGCGGGAACAGCACGATGGCGGCGGGCCCGACCCGGAACTTGTGTTCGCCGACCAACACGGCCACGACACTGATCAGCACGCTCACGCCGATGGCGGTCACCCAGTCACCGCGACCGACCGAACCGCGGTCCGACACGTCCCCGTGCGACTCCGCCTGCTGCTTTCTTGCCCTCATCTGGGATACCAATCAGTGAGCCGCTCAATTTTCGAGGAGCCTATGGTTGGGACAAAACCGCTGTCAAGAGCGATATAGCCCCAACTTCAGCTGCACTTACGAGCACACCCATCCCCGCCTTAAGGGCTCGTGGTATACAAGTTTCATGGATCAGGTCATCAGAGCACGGTACGTGCTGGCGCATTCCGAGGGTTCCCACGTCTGGTTGAAGGACGGCTACGTCGCCCACTCCGACGGCGTCGTCACGGAGGTGGGCACCGGCACCCCGGGATCGACCGCGCCCGTCCTGGACCTGGGCGACTCGATCCTCACCCCCGGGCTGATCGACCTGGACGCCCTGGTGGACATCGACCACCTCATCCTCGACGCGCACCACGACACCGCGCACGCCCGTTCCCTGGTCGGCTCCGTCGAGCACTGGCGCGACCGCCCGCGCGACGTCCTGACCCCCGACCAGCGCGACGTCCTGCGCCGGTTCGGACTCGCGCAGCTCGCCCTGCACGGCGTCACGACCTACATGCCGATCGCCTCGGAGATCCACCTGGAGTGGAACGAGTCCGCCGACGAGCTGCGCCATCTGGCGGGCCTCACCCGTGAGTGGGGCCTGCGCGGCTACCTCGGCCCCTCGTACCGCTCCGCTGTGGGCGCCGTCGCAGACGGAGAGCGCACCTTCGTCGAGGCCCCCGAGCGCGGTGAGTCCGGCCTGGACGAGGCGCTGCGCTTCGCGGACGAACTCTCCGAGCGCGGCGACGACCTGGTCCGACCGGTCCTCCTCCCCTGCCGTATCGAGACGCTCACGCCCGAACTGCTGGAGCGCACGGCGAAGGAGGCCACGAAGCGCGGACTCCTCGTGCGCCTGCACTCCCTCCAACAGCCGTGGGAGCGCGAGGTGATCATCCAGCGCCACGGTCTCACCCCGCTGGACCTGATCGAGCGCAGCGGACTGCTCAACGACCGGCTGCTCATCCCCCATGCCCTGTGGACCGACCGCAACCCGGAGCTGACCGGCCCGAACGGCGTCGACATCACCCGCCTGGCCAGGGCGGGCGTGAGCGTGATCCACTGCCCCCTGACCACCTTCCGGTACGGCGACATCCTGGAGACCTTCAACGACTTCCGGGACGCCGGGGTCACGATGGCGCTGGGCACCGACTCCTTCCCGCCCGACCTCGTGCGCGGCATGGACGTGGGCCTGCACGCCTCACGCCTGCTCTACGGGAACGGCGCCGTCAGTCTGGGCGGCTACATGGAGGCCGCGACCCTGGGCGGCGCGGCCGCGCTCAAGCGTCCCGACCTCGGACGCCTGGAGGCCGGAGCGAGCGCGGACCTGACCGCGTTCTCCCTGGGCGACTTCCGCGACGGAGTCGTGGAGGACCCCCTGCGCACTCTGGTGCTCAACGGCACCGCCCGCAACGCCACCCACACCTTCGTCGCCGGTCGTCCGGTCGTGACCGACGGGCGACTGCCCGGTGTGGACCTGGACTCGCTCAGGAACCAGGCGCAGGAGGTGTTCGGGGAACTCCAGCGCGGCTACAGTGAGCGGGACGGCCTCCACCGCCCGGTCGAGGCCCTCTTCCCCCCGTCGTTCCCGGTTCTGCGGGCCGAGTCCGAGGACGCCCGCACCGGCCGGGGGTGAACCAAGCGCACACGGCGGGAACGGGTCTCATGACACGGACATCGGGTGGGTCGGCCCCTCTGACACAGGCGGCCGAGGTCGCCATCCGTGAGGGGATCATCTCCGGCCGGTACGCACCGGGCGCGCGGCTGCGCGAACGCGAGCTCTCGGAGGAGCTGGGCGTGTCCCGGCTCCCGGTGCGCGAGGCGCTGCGCAACCTCAGGCACGACGGGTTCATCATGACCAGCGCCCACAAGGGCGCGACCGTGCGGACGATGTCCCCCTCGGGGGTCGACGAGCTCTTCGACCTGAGGATCAGGCTGGAACCCTTCGCCGCCGAGCGGGCGGCCCACCAGCACTCCGAGGGGCACGTGCACGCCGGTCTGGCGGCGGCCATGGAGGCGACCGCGGAGGCAACGGAGACGGGCTCCCCGGACCACATCATGACCGCGAACGCGGACTTCCACGCGCAGGTGGTCGAAGCCGCCGGTCACGAGCTGTTGTCCGAGCTCATGGCTCCGATCCTCTCCCGCTCCCGCTGGCTGTTCGCCCTGACGGCCTTCCGCGACCCCCACCTGGAGTTCCAGGCGCACCACGAGATCTACGCCGCGGTCAGCACCGGGAACTCCCGGCTCGCGAGGCTGACCATGGCCGCGCACATCGAGGCCGGACGCGGCCCCTCCCTCGCCGCCGTCGGCGGCGAGGGGTAGCCGGTCCCCGGGGAGCCCCGGCAGGGACTCCCCGTCACGGGGTCAGCGGCCGCGCAGGTCCCGGTACCGCCGGACCAGGGCGGCCGTGGAGGCGTCCAGGTCGGGCACCTCGGCGCCCTCGGTCAGAGCGGGCTGTACCCGCTTCGCCAGGACCTTGCCCAGCTGCACACCCCACTGGTCGAAGGAGTTGACGTTCCACACCGCGCCCTGGACGAACACCTTGTGCTCGTAGAGGGCGACCAGTTGGCCGAGCACCGACGGGTCGAGCCGGTCGGCCAGGATCGTGCTGGTTGGGCGGTTGCCGGGGAAGGTCCGGTGCGGCACCCGGTCCGCGGGCACCCCCTCGGCGGCGACCTCGTCGGAGGTGCGGCCGAACGCCAGCGCCTGCCCCTGAGCGAACAGGTTGGCCATGAGCAGGTCGTGCTGGGGCACCAGACCCTCGGGCAGGTCCGGAGCCGGGCGCGCGAACCCGATCAGGTCGGCGGGGACGAACCTGGTTCCCTGGTGCAGCAGCTGGAAGTAGGCGTGCTGCCCGTTGGTCCCGGGTGTCCCCCACACCACCGGGCCGGTCTGCCAGGTGACGGGGCGGCCGTCACGCTGGACCGACTTGCCGTTGGACTCCATGTCCAGCTGCTGGAGGTAGGCGGTGAACTTCGACATGTGGTGGCTGTAGGGCAGCACCGCGTGGGACTGGGCGTCGAAGAACCCGCCGTACCAGACACCGAGCAGGCCCAACAGGAACGGTAGGTTGCGCTCCGCGGGAGCGGTGGCGAAGTGGGTGTCCATCAGGTGGAAGCCCGCGAGCATCTCGCGGAACCGCTCGGGACCCAGGGCCACCATCAGGGACAGGCCGATCGCGGAGTCGTAGGAGTAGCGGCCGCCCACCCAGTCCCAGAACTCGAACATGTTGGCGGTGTCGATCCCGAAGCGGGAGACCTCCTCCTCGTTCGTGGAGACCGCCACGAAGTGCCGGGCGATCGCGTCGGAGTCCGCTCCCAGCCCGGCCAGGAGCCAGTCCCGGGCGGCCGTGGCGTTGGTGACCGTCTCCAGGGTGGTGAAGGTCTTGGAGGCGACCACGAACAGGGTCCGCTCGGGGTCGGCGTCGATCAGCGCCTCGTGCAGGTCGGTGCCGTCGACGTTGGAGACGAAGCGGAACTCCAGCCCGCGGTCGGTGTACGGGCGCAGCGCCTCGTAGGCCATGGCCGGGCCCAGGTCGGAACCCCCGATGCCGATGTTGACCACCCTGGTGACCGCCTGGCCGGTGTGGCCCAGCCAGCGCCGTGCGCGTACCCGGTCGGCGAAGGCCGCCATCCGGTCCAGGACCGCGTGCACCTCGGGCACCACGTCGCGCCCACCCTCCCGGATCACCACGCCGCGTGGGGCCCGCAGGGCGGTGTGCAGGACGGCGCGGTCCTCCGTCAGGTTGACGTGGTCGCCGCGCAGCATGGCGTCACGCAGGGAGGCGACCCCGGTGGCCTCCGCCAGATCGGTGAGCAGCCCCCGCGTCCGCTCGGTCAGGAGGTTCTTGGACAGGTCCGCGTGCAGGTTCCCGACGTCGAGTGAGAACCGGTCGGCCCGCTCGGGGTCCTCGGCGAACAGGTCCCGCAGGTGGGTGCCGCGGAACCACTCGCGGTGCTCGGCCAGGGCGGCCCACTCCTTCCGACGATCCAGGGGGACGGCCCCACCGGACCGGTTCCCGACGTCCTCGGTCCGAGGAAGGGGTGTACTCGCAGACATCCGGTCGCTCCTCGTCGTCCATGATCGGCTGCGGGCCCTACCGGACACCGCGTGCGGCTGTCCCCCTACCCTCCCACGAAAGCCCCCAACCACGGGCCCTTCCGCGCACGTCAGAGCGCCAACGGACGCGATTCACACCGCCGGACCGGGGCTGGGGCCGCTCCGCGTCGTGCCGCCTCCCGTCACCGCCGGACCGGGGCGCGGGCCTCCACGAGCCAGTGCCGCACAACCAGCGTTCGACCCGTGGTGCCGCGCTGCTCGAAGGAACCCCTCATGTCATCGCCGAGGGCGAGGAGACACCGCGATCAGGCGATCCCGCCGCCTTGCTCCGCCTGGGCGAGTTCGGCCCAACCCGTCTCCAGCCCCTCCGGGACACCAACGGCCTGAACACGGCGAGCCGCGGGGCAAACGCCGCCCGACCCGCGCCGCCAGCGTCCGTCCGGGCTCGTCAGGTCCGGGTGGGAGGCGCGCTCATCGCCGCCGCGAGGAACGTGATCGCCCACTTCCGGGCCGCTTCGCCCGGCCCCGGGGAACCGCAGCCCGGTGTGGGCTCCTGGTGGACCTCCAGGCGGTCGACGGCCGTCACGGCGAGGATCCCCCGCATCCGGAACCCCAGTTCCTCCGGGGACAGGCGGGGCAGTGCGCGCGCGAAGGCGGCGAGGTAGCGCTCGCGGACCGAGTCCTCGGCCGGGCCGGTCCAGCTGCGTACCTCCTCGGCGGGGTCACTGAGGATCGTCATGATCAGCCGGGACGTCCGGGCGCCCGCGCCGTCGGCCCGCATCCCGTCGAACATCGGCCCCGCGAACGCCTCCACCAGTTCGGCGACCGGTGGTTCGGGGGTCCGGGAGAGCAGTCGGTCGAGCCCGGCGCACTGGGCCGCGTTGATGGGCTCGATCACGCGGCGGGCGACCGCGGCCATCAGCTCCGACTTCGAGCCGAAGTGGTAGCCGACGGCGGCAAGGTTGGCTCCCGCGCGTGTGGTGATCGCGCGAACCGAGGTGCCGCGGTATCCGTGCTCAGCGAAGAGGTGCTCGGCCGCGTCGAGGATCTGGGTGCGGGTGTCTGGGGTTGCCACACGAGCGACTATACATATGTTTGAATCAAACGAACGTATGATTCAAACGGACGTATGAAAGAGGATCATCATGAAGCTGCTCGTTTACGGCGCCGGGGTGTGCGGCAGCCTGTTCGCCGCGCGGATGCACGAGGCCGGCCACGACGTCTCGCTCCTCGCCCGGGGCAAGCGTCTGACAGCCCTGCGCGGACACGGCGTGCGGCTCGCCGAGGAGGACAGCCCGGCGGTCAAGCAGGTGCCGGTACCGGTGGTCGAGCGCCCGGAGGGCGGGTACGACCTGATCACCGTCTTCGTCCGCGCCCATCAGGCGGACGCGGTGCTGGAATCACTCGCGGGTGTCCCGGGGGACGTGCTCTCCATGCTCAACTGGGCGGGCGGACCGGAGGCGCTGAGCGCGGGGATCGGCCACGAGCGGTTGCTCCTGGGATTCCCCACGACCGGCGGCACGATGGACGGCGACGTGGTCCGCTACCGCAAGAGCAATGTCCTCACCCGCCGGGTCGCGACACCGGTCGGCGAGCCGGACGGACGTACCACCCCGCGTCTGGAGCGGATCGTGGAAACGTTCCGCACCGCCGGGATCAACGCCAGGGCCGAACCGCGGATGGACGCCTGGCTCAGGACGCACGCCGCGTCCGCGGTTCCCTTGGAGCAGGCGGCCTACGCGGCGGGCGGCCCGGAAGCGTTGGCCGACGATCCGGACGCGGTCCGCGGCATGCTGCACATCATGCGGCACAACCTCGCCTCGATGGAGACGCCGCCGGTGCCTCGCGCGTTCGCCGCGTTGCGGGCTCTGCCGCAAGGGCCCCTCGTGGCCGTGCTCCGGCGCTTCCTGAGGAGCCCCACGGCCGTGCACAGCGGACTCAACAACGCCTCACCCTCCACGGCGGCCGAACTCGAGTGCCTGGCCGAACAGCTCCGCGCCCGTACGGGAGCGCGCTGAGCGGCCCAGGACGCAGAGGACCCCGCCACGCGTGGCACCGCCGGTCCCACAGTCCTCGAACCCGGCTCAGTGAGCTCCACGACCGGCGACCGCTGACCTCGGACCGTTGCGGTGGCGGTGGAGGGTCCGGCCCTCGGAGTTGGCGTGGCCTTCCCCTTTGCGGGCACGCCCTTCGGATGACGCGGCACCACGGGGCGGTTGCTGGTTGGTGCGGCGACTAGATGCGCTCGTGCTCGCCACGGAGCAGCTCGCGCTCGTCGCGGAGCGAGGCCACCTCGGCGCGCAGCGCCCGCAGCTCGGCCAGGATCTGCCGCTGACCCTCGTCCGGGGTCCGGCTGGCGCCACCGTCGGGGGTGTCGCCCGGATCCCCGTCGGGACCGCTGCCCTCCTCGGCGCTCGGGGCGCCGCCCTGCCCGGGTCTGCCGTACTGCTCCTCGTGTCCGGCCTTGTCCAACGCCTCGACCGCCACCGCGATGAACAGGTTGAGGGCGATCAGCGTGGACACCATGACGAAGACGACGAAGAACACCCACGCGTAGGGCTGGTGTTTCATCACCTCGGCCGCGATGTTGCTCCAGCCGTCGGCGGTGAAGATCTGGAACAGGGTGAACAGCGAGGTCCCCAGATCACCGAAGTACTGCGGGGCGTCCGTGGCGAAGAGCCGAGTGGCCATCACCGCCGAGACGTAAAGCAGCAGCACCACCAGCACCATGATCGAGGCCATGCCGGGCATCGCGCGGAACAACCCGGCCACCACATGGCGCAGCGACGGGATCACCGACAACAGGCGCAGGACCCGGAGCACCCGCAGGATCCGCAGCACCGCGAACGGACCGGAGGCCGGGAGCAGGGCGATCCCGATGATCACCATGTCGAACCAGCTCCAGGGGTCCCGGAAGAACTCCCGGCGATGGGCGAACATCCGCAGGCCCATCTCGACGACGAACAGGGCCAGGATGACCCGGTCGATGCTCTTCAGGAGATCACCGTGGCTGTCCATCATCCGCGTCGACGTCTCGAAACCGAGAATCACGGCGTTGATCAGGATGAGGGTAATGACGCTGGCCTGGAACCAGGGGGCCTCGACGAGGGCACGGACCCGTTCGCGCGTGATCACTGGGAGGAGAACTCCGTCTCTGTCTTCGGACGACGGCGCAAAAGCCTACCGTCGGCAACGGGCGCCCCGTTTCGTCCTCTTCGCCCTCCACGCGCTCCCCACTGGCGTCTTCCGCCACGACCAGGCATGATCGAAGACAGGGAAACCTGGGCGAGGGGGCCGCCGATGACGGAATCCGCCGAATTCGACAGGGACGCCACGGACGTCGACGACGTGGACGCCGAGATGGACGCGGGCGCTCCGGACCAGGACTCCGCCGTGGCGGAGTACCTGGAGGACCACTCCGATGACCATCGGATAGACGAGATCGAGGACCACGGGGTACTCGGTGTGGACGCGGAGGTCGGCCAGGAGGTTCCGGACGGGGAGTCCGCTCCTGAGGAGGACGGCTCCACGGAACCCCGGCGCGAGGATCTGTCTCGGATCCTCAGGGCCGAGCAGTACGCGGAACGGGTCAACCGTCGGCTCGAAGGCTGAGCCAGCGCTCCACCCGCAGGACGTGCGCGGCTGCGGCCGCCCGGGCCGCCTCGGGGTCGCGGGCCAGTAGCGCCTCGTGGATGCGCCGGTGGTCCTGGAAGAGGGCGTCGGTGAGCCCCTGCCCGCCGAGCCCGGCCCAGACGCGTTCGTTGAAGGTGCGCGAGGACAGCCCGGCGTGGACGGCGGAGAGCGTGGCGTTGCCCGCGCAGGCCACGACGGCCTGGTGGAAGCCGAGGTCGTCCGCGGCGTGGTCGGCGGGCGCGCGGTCGGCCCCCTCCTCCATCCGGTCGAGGAGGCGGCCGATCCTCGCCAGGTCCTCGGGGGTGGCGCGGGCGGCGGCGACGGCGGTGGCCGCGGGTTCGATCATCCGGCGGACCTGGAGGACCTCCAGCAGGGTCTCGTCGCGTGAGACCTCGGCCAGGACGGAGAAGGCCTCCAGGAGGTCGGCGGGGCGCAGCGCGGTGACGTAGACGCCCGCCCCGTGGCGGACCGACAGCACGCCCAGGGTGGTGAGGGAGCGGATCGCCTCGCGTACCGATCCCCGGGAGACGCCCAGCCGGACGGAGAGCTCCCGTTCCGTGGGCAGCCGCTGCCCCGGACCCACCTCCCCGTCGGCGATCATCGCCTTGATCCGCTCGACGGCCCGTTGGGCCACCGGGGTCCGCACGTCCTCGACCACGCCACTCCCCCGTCTCCGTCACGAACACGGCGATTCTACTCGCCAGGCCCGTGCTCGCGCCCGTGTGACCTCGCCGATTGGTCGGACCACCTGCTCCATGGATGGCTCCAGGGACTCCCCCGCGCACCGGACGGACACCTCGCCCGAGTGGTTGCGCGGCCTACTGTGTCGTGGAAATGCCACCCGACCGCCCGCCGCGCGTGCGCCGAGACCGCTACGGGGTTCTTGCCCCCTCTCGCGCCGCTGTGCAAAAGTGGTCGGACCACTTGCCTCGGTTGCCGTCCGTCGGACCGGACGCTCCTCCTGCCGGGCCGGGGCGTGAAGGAGGCCCATGCGGATCGCCCTGTTCGTCACGTGTGTCAACGACACCCTCTTCCCCGACACCGGGCGCGCGGTGGTCCGTCTCCTGGAGCGGCTGGGCCACGAGGTGGTCTTCCCCGAGGACCAGACCTGCTGCGGTCAGATGCACTACAACACCGGGTACCGGCGCCCCGCAGCCAGGCTCGCGGTGCGCTTCGCCCGGACCTTCGACGGTGCCGACGCGGTGGTGGTCCCCTCCGCCTCGTGCGCGGCGATGGTGCGCGACAACTACCCCCGGCTCGGCGCGGCGGGCAGCAGGCTCTCCCGCAAGATGGCCGACCTCGGCCCCCGCGTGTACGACCTCACCGAGTTCCTCGTGGACGTCCTGGAGGTCACCGACGTGGGCGCCTACTTCCCGCACAGGGTCGTCTACCACCCGACCTGCCACGGGCTGCGCCTCCTCGGCCTGGGTGAGCGCCCCTACCAGCTGCTGCGCGCCGTGCGCGGCCTGGAACTGCTCGAACTCCCCGGTGCCGCCGAGTGCTGCGGGTTCGGCGGCACGTTCTCGGTCAAGAACGGAGACGTGTCCGCCGCCATGGGGTTCGACAAGGCCCGCCACGTGGCCGAGACCGGCGCCGAGGTCCTGTGCGCGGTGGACAACTCCTGCCTGACGCACATCGGCGGCACCCTGTCCCGCCAGCGCTCCGGTGTCCGGATCGCCCACATCGCCGAGATCCTGGCCAGCACCGAGAAGGAGTACGCGCACGCATGAGCGCCACGTTCCTGGGCCTTCCGCCCTTTCCCGAGGCCGCCCGTTCGGCGGTCGGCGACTCCCGCACCCGCCACAACCTGCACAAGGCCACCCACACCATCCGGGGCAAACGCGACGCGGTCGTGGGTGAGCTCGGCGACGACTGGCGGCGGCTGCGCGCCGAGGGGGAGCGGATCAAGACCCACACCCTGCGCCACCTTGACCACCACCTGGAACGGCTGGAGGAGTCGGTCCACCGCGCGGGCGGCACGGTCCACTGGGCCGCCGACGCGGCCGAGGCCAACGAGATCGTCACACGGCTGGTGCGCCGGACCGGTGAGACCGAGGTGGTCAAGGTCAAGTCCATGGCCACCCAGGAGATCGAGCTCAACAACGCGTTGGAGGCGGCCGGGATCACCGCCTACGAGACCGACCTCGCCGAGTTGATCGTCCAGCTCGGCGAGGACCTGCCCTCCCACATCCTGGTGCCCGCCATCCACCTGGCCCGCTCCCAGATCCGGGAGATCTTCCTGGACCGGATGTCGGAGTGGGGGGTGCCCGCCCCGCCCGGGCTCACCGACGACCCCCGCGCGCTGGCCGAGGCCGCGCGTGTCCACCTGCGCGAACTGTTCCTGCGCGCCAAGGTGGCGGTGTCGGGGGCCAACTTCGCCGTCGCCGACTCCGGGACGCTCGTGGTGTTGGAGTCGGAGGGCAACGGACGTATGTGCCTGACCCTGCCGGAGACGCTGATCTCCGTGGTGGGGATCGAGAAGGTCGTGCCCACGTGGTCCGACCTCGAGGTGTTCCTGCAGCTGCTGCCCCGCTCCTCCACCGGGGAGCGGATGAACCCCTACACCTCCACCTGGACCGGGGTGACCCCGGGGGACGGTCCGCGCGACTTCCACCTGGTGCTGCTCGACAACGGCCGCACCGACGTGCTCGCCGACACCGTCGGACGCCAGGCGCTGCGCTGCATCCGGTGTTCGGCCTGCCTGAACATCTGTCCCGTCTACGAACGCACCGGTGGTCACGCCTACGGGTCGGTCTATCCGGGGCCGATCGGCGCGATCCTCACGCCGCAGCTGCGGGGGATGTCCTCGGAGGTGGACCGGGCGCTGCCGTACGCGTCGTCGCTGTGCGGGGCGTGCTACGACGTCTGCCCGGTGGCCATCGACATCCCGGAGGTCCTGGTGCACCTGCGTGAACGGGTCGCGGAGGGCCCCGGGCACCTCGGCGAGAAGGCCGTCATGGCCGGGGCGGAGGCGGTGTTCGGTTCGGCCGGGGCGTTGGACGCGGTGCAGCGCGCGGCGGGGCTGGTCGGTGGGGACCTGCCCCGGCACCTGCCCGGGCAGGCGGGGAAGTGGACCGACACCCGGGACCTGCCGGACGTGCCCCGGGAGACCTTCCGCCAGTGGTGGAAGCAGCGGGGGAAGGGGCAGCGATGAGCGGCACGGACGTGCGTGGCGGGAGCGGTGGGGCCATGGGTTCCCGGGAACGGGTCCTGGCCCGGGTGCGGGCGGCGCTCGCGGACGTGCCCGCCGACGAACACGTGACACCGCCCCCCGGGGACGGGTACGACGAGAGCCACTTCGAGGGGGATGCCCTGGAGGTGTTGGTGGACCGGCTGCAGGACTACAGGGCACTGGTGGAACGGGTACCGGAGGCGGCGCTGCCCGAGCGGATCGCCGCAGCGCTGGAACGGCGCGGTGCCGCCCGGGTGGCGGTCGCCTCGGGTGCTCCACGGGAGTGGTTCTCGCGGGTGACCGCGCCTCGGCTCACCGACTCCCCCGAGGCCCCGTTGTCGGTGGCCGACCTGGACGCTTGCGACGGCGTGGTGACCGGGTGCGCGCTGGCGGTCGCGGAGACCGGGACGATCGTGCTGGACGCCGGACCGGACCAGGGCCGCCGGGCCCTCACGCTGGTCCCCGACTACCACCTGTGCGTGGTGCGGGCCGACCAGGTGGTGAACGGGGTGCCGGGGGCGGTCCGGCTCCTGGACCCGGCCCGGCCGCTCACGTGGATCAGCGGCCCCTCGGCCACCAGCGACATCGAGCTCAACCGGGTGGAGGGCGTACACGGTCCCCGCACTCTGGAGGTGCTGCTGGTGGAGCCCTCCGACTGAGGTGTCGGTAGCCGTGGCTCCTGGCCCACCGGCGAGGCCGTTGGTGCGGGTGCGACGAGGTGCCGTCGCGGCCGACCGGAGGCTGGGGACGGGGCGGGCACTCGCTGCGGGCGGGGCACCGCCTCGGTCAGCGGGTCGACGCTGCTGAGGAGGCACGGGTCGTGCCCGCCCCACCATGCGGGTGCCGGTTCGCCCCCGGCGGAGTCGCCGGTGTGCACCCTCGTGCCAGACGGGTCCCGATACCTAGCGTTGCGGTGGATGGCAGACCCACCACGACGGGAAGGTTCCCCGATGCCCCGCCCCTCCTCCCCCGCTCCCGCACGCGCCCGGCCCGCCGCCCGGCGACCGTCCGCGCCCCTGAGCCTGGCCTGCGCCCTGGCCCTGGGCGGCACCCTCGCCGCCGGTCCGGCCGCCGCCTCGACCGACCGGGACCGCCCGCCCACCGCCGCTCTGCCCGAACCCACCGGCCCCGCACCCGTGGGCACCACCGACCTGCACCTGGTGGACACCGACCGCGAGGACCCGTGGTTCGGAGGCGACCGGGAGATCATGGTGACACTGTGGTACCCGGCCCGCACCGACGCCGGACGAGCGGCCCCCTACCTGACCGGGGCCGAGTCCGCGGCGATTCTCGCGCAGGCGGGATTCGACCACCTGCCCGCCGACACCCTGGCCAGGGTGCGTACCCATTCCGTGGCGGACGTCGCCCCGGTACGCACCGACCGCGGTCTGCCCCTCGTGGTGATCTCCCCCGGAGCCGGGGTCTCGCGCACCTGGATGTCCTCGCTCGGTGAGGACCTGGCCAGCCGCGGTTTCGCGGTGGCCGGGATCGACCACCGCCACGAGGCAAACCCGGTGGAGTTCCCCGACGGCCTCGTGGAGTGGTGCGGGGCCTGCGCCACCGAGCAGTGGGAGGAGGGCGCGGTCAACCGGGCCGACGACGTCTCCTTCCTCCTGGACGAGCTGGAGGGCGGTCAGGCCTGGCGCTGGTCCGAGCTCGTCGCGACCGACCGGACCGGCATGGTGGGCCACTCCTGGGGCGGTACCGCCACCGCCCAGACGCTGGCCACCGAGGAGCGCGTGGAAGCCGGGCTCAACCTGGACGGCCCCTACTACCCGGCGCAGCTGGAGGCGGAGATCGACAAGCCCCTGGCTCTGCTCGCCAACGGTCAGGGACACCCCTGGCCCGGCTGGGAGGAGCGCTGGGCCGGTCTGACCGGTTGGCGCCAGTGGATCCGCGTCACCGACTCCGGACACTCCACCGCCCTGGACCGGGGCGTGCTCATGGAACAGCTCGGGGTGCGGGACACGATGACCCCGACGGATTGGCGGAGGCAGTTCGGCGACCTCCCGGTGGAGCACGGGGTCGACCTGGTGCGGAGCTACGCCTCCGCCTACTTCGACCATCACCTGCGCGGCGGCGACCAGCCGATTCTGGACGATCCGGGGAGCGTCCACCCCGAGTTGGTCGTGGTGGACCCCGAGGGCGGCTGAGGTTCGGTTGAAGGACGGCCTCCGGGGCTCAGCTCCGGGGGTTCCAGGCCTCCAGAAGTTGTTCGAGGGGGTCGGGGACGTGCGGCTTCTCGGCGAAGGGTGCCTGGTATCGGGCGCCCTGAGCGGCGGGCAGGCGCGTCCTGCGGCGGCTCCTGCGCCTGACGACCGGTTCGCGGGGCTCGGGCCGGGCTCCGGACTGCTCGCGCTCCCCGGTCGGGGTGAACCACACGGGCAGCTCCACCAGCCCGTGCACTCCGGGTGCGGGGCGCCACCGCAGTCCGGCCGGTTCGACCGCCATGACCATGCCCCTCATCCGGTCCAGCGCCGTGTCGATGGCGGTGCGCACCAGTTCCCGGGTGAAGGCGGTGGCCGGGCAGCGGTGGGCGCCGGCGCCCCACGACAGGTGGGCGCGGTTCCCCGCCAGCAGGGCCACGGAGTCGGCGGTGTCACCGGAGACGGAGGGGTCGGTGTGCGCGGAGCCGAACCCGAAGAGCAGCGGCTCGCCCCGCCTGATCCGGGCCCCCGCGAACCTCATGTCCGTGGTCGCGTAGCGCCCGGCGAGCACGCTGACCGGGGGTTCGGTCCACATGACGTAGTCGACGAAGTCCTCCGGTGTGAGTGTGCCGCCGAGGTAGGCGGTCCACACTCCGGGGTCCTCGATCAGCCTGAGCAGGGCGTTGCCGATGAGGTGGGTGGTCGGTTCGTGGCCCGCCGCCCACAGCAGGTGCAGCGCCTCGACGGCCTCGTCGTCGGTCAGCCCGTGCGGGTGCTCCAGGATCAAGGAGGTGAGGTCCCGACCCGGCTCCGCGCGTTTGCGGGCCACCAGCCCCCGGAAGTAGGCGCGCACGGCGGGTGCGGCGGTGGCGGCTCTGTCCGGGTCGCCGCTCCACAGGTTGGCGCCGAGGTCAGCGAGCAGGTGCCCGTAGGAGTCGGGCAGCCCGAGGAGTTCGTTGAGGGCCAGAGCGGGCAGGGGCGCCGCGTACTGGCCGATGAGGTCGGCGGCGCCCGCCGACTCGACCCGTCCGATCAGGTGTACGGCGGCGCGCTGGACCACCGGGACCAGCTGTTGGGTGCCGACGGAGGCCAGCGCGTCCACGATCGGCTGGCGCAGGCGCAGGTGCTCGTCGCCGTCGTGGCTGAGGGCCGCCCCGCGCACGGGCGCCGCCCCGCTGGCGTTCCAGGGGCGCGGGTCGGCGGAGAAGTGGGTCTGGTCGCGCAGGACCTGGAGGTTCTCCTTGTAGCCGAGCAGGAGCCAGCCGGGGACACCGGGCGAGACCTCCACGGAGACCAGCCCTCCGTGTCGGGAGCGCAGCTGGTCCCAGGGCGGTTCCTCTCCGCGCGCCAGACCGCGGTCGCCGTCCTGCTGGGGGGAGAGGGCGGTCTGCGCGGTGTACGGACAGCGCGCGGCGCCCGCCGCCCCCGCCGCGTCATCGCCCGTGGACCCTGTTCCGTGACGCATGGAGACTCCTCGGTGGCTGCGGTGGGGACGACGCTAGGCGCCGCATGTTTCCGGGTCGCTTCCGTGAGGAAAGGGGCGCCTTTCGGCGTCGGGCACCGGCCCCCTCCGCAGGACGGTTCGGGAGGAATCGGACTGGCTGCCGAAGCGGCGGCGCAGAGCACCGCCGGAACCCGCGAACCCCTGGGAACAAAGGGATGTGGGTTGCTCGCAGGGGCGGCGGGGCAGGATACTGCGCCTGACTCGTGACAGCCCCGCCTCACCGGAAGGCCCCCATGACGGACACCCCGAGCACCGCCCCCCTGGACACGACCGTCGCCCACTCCGCCCGCGTGTTCAACTACTGGCTGGGCGGCAAGGACCACTACCCGGTCGACCGCGAGCTGGGAGAGCAGGTCGCGAGCTCCTTCCCCGAGATCGTCGAGCTCACCCGCGCCGACCGGCAGTTCATCATCCGCACGGTCACCCACCTGGCCCGTGAGGAGGGCGTCAGACAGTTCCTGGACATCGGTACCGGACTACCCACCGCCGACAACACGCACGAGGTGGCCCAGAGGGTCGCGCCCGACTCCAGGATCGTCTACGTCGACAACGATCCGATGGTGCTCTCCCACGCGCGCGCACTCCTGACCAGCACCCCCGAGGGCGCCACCCACTACATCGACGCCGACCTGCTCGACCCGGAGGCGCTGCTGGCCGAGGCCCGCGAGCACCTGGACTTCAGCCAGCCGATCGGGCTGAACATCATGGGCACGCTCGGGCACTTCCCCGCCGACGAGCGGACCTACGCGCTGGCCCGCGCCTACGTGGACGCCCTGCCCTCGGGCAGCTTCCTGGCCCTGTGCGACAGCACCGACACCAGCCAACAGATCGTCGACTCCGCCGCTGTCTGGAACGAGAACGCGGCGCTCCCCATCCACCTGCGCACCCCGGAGGAGATCGGCCGGTTCTTCGACGGGCTGGAGCTCCTGGAGCCCGGGGTGGTCTCCGTCCCCTTCTGGCGGCCGAACCCCGCCGAGGTCGGCCGGATCAGCGAGGTGGCGCACTACGGCGGAGTGGCCCGCAAGCCCTGACGCGTCACACCGCCCGTGCCGGGGCCGCCCCGTGCTCCGGGCTCGGGGACCCGGCACGGGCGGGCCGTGCCCCTCCGGCGCGGCGATCCGGGTGCCGACGGTCAGGCCGAGCCGGACCAGCACCCGTTCGTCGAGCCGGTCGGCGAACGACCGCCCGCTGACCACCTCCACGAGGCGGACCGCCACCCGGAAGTTCCGGTCGGTCCGCGCCCCGCGGTGCGATCACTCCCCGACCGGCCCGGGGCGGTCCGCGGGGCCGGTGGGGTGTGCTCCCCCACCCCACCGCCGAATCCGCAGGCCACCGCTGGCCGGTAGGATGGCCAGTCGGCCCGGAGGGGGCCGCACGGCCGCAGGGCCCGACAGTTTCTCGAACCGGGAGTACCACCGTGGGCAGGAAGGGCCGCAGACGCGGCGACGCGCGGGCCGAGGCCGAGTGGGCCGGGCCAGGTCCCTCGGACACACCCGTGGAGGTGGTCACCGGAGCTGTAGAGGCGCTCGTGCGCGGGCAGGAGGGCGGTGGCGTGGACCTCGCGGCGGCCCGGCTGGCCGACGCCGAGGCCCCCGCCTGGGCCGGGGCGGCGGGACGCGCGCTCTTCGACACCCTGCTCTTCGCGATCGCCGACGCCTGGGCGCGCGGCTGGCAGCCCACGGAGACGGTCCGGCACGTGTCCCGTGAGTCCGGCGCGCTGGCCGCGGCCGTGTGCGCCGAGGCCGTCACCGCCGACCTCGAACGCCACTCCGCCGCCACGGTGGACCCGCGCTGGACCGAGCAGGTGCGCGCCCTGGGCGCGACCGCCCCCGGCTCGGGTGACCAGCACCTGACCCGGTTGGGCACCGAGCACGGCCTGCTGAGGTTCGAGGCGGTCGAGGTGGTCCTGCGTCTCCTGGCCGTGTTGCGCGTGCTGCCGCCGATGCGCCGTCTGGGACCGCCTCCGGGCACCTTCCGGCCGGGTGTGCACACCTCCGCTCCGGTGGACCGGGGACGACTCCAGCGCGTTCGGGCGCTGCTGGCCAAGGCCGAGTCCACCGAGTTCCCGTCGGAGGCCGAGGCGCTGACCGCTCGGGCCCAGGAGATGATGGCCCGGCACAGCATCGACCTCGCCCTTGTGGCGCAGGACCCCGAGGAGCCGGAGGCCGCCTCGGCCCGCAGACTCCCCGTTGACTCGCCCTACGACGAGCACCGGGCCGTGCTCCTGACCGAGGTCGCCGAGGCCAACCACTGCCGTGCCGTGTGGCACCGGGAACTGGGCCTGAGCACCGTGATGGGGTTCCCCGGCGACGTGGAGGCGGTGGACCTGCTGTACACGTCCCTGCTTGTGCAGGCCGAAGCCGCGATGCGGGTGAGCGGCTCGAAACGGGACCGTTCCGGGCGCGGGGCGCGCAAGGACTTCCGGGCGTCGTTCATGTCCGCGTTCGCGGTGCGGGTGGGCGAACGCCTCAGCGAGTCGGCGCGCGCCGCCGAGGAGGCGGTCACCGCCGAGACCGGTACCGACCTCGTCCCGGTGTTCGCCGCCCGGGAGAAGGCGGTGGAGGCCGCCGTGGACGAGGCCTTCGGAGCGCTGACCTCGTCCCGGGTCCGGGGACCCTCCAGCCCCGAGGGCTGGTACGAGGGCCGCGCCGCCGCCGACGCCGCCTCCCTGGGAACCCGCTCCAGACTGACCTGAGGGCTCGGGCCGGAAAACCGCTGGCTCCGGGGTCCGTCGGGTGTGTACAACCGTCACATGCTTCGCAAGTACCCCCGCACACGGCACATCCGTGGGTCGCGGCTCCAGCACGGTGACCACGACCTGTCGGCCGAGCCGTTCGCGCACCTGGCCGGACGGCACCTGGTCGTCGAGGAGAAACTGGACGGCGCCAACTCCGGGATCAGCTTCGGTCCCGACGGCGTGCTACGGCTCCAGAGCCGGGGGCACTACCTGACCGGCGGCCCCCGTGAGCGCCAGTTCGCACCGCTCAAGGCCTGGGCGGCGGCGGTGGCGCCCGCGCTGTGGCCCCGGTTGGAGGACCGGTACGTGCTCTACGGCGAGTGGCTGTACGCCCGGCACACCGTGTACTACGACGCGCTGCCGCACTACTTCTGTGAGTTCGACGTGCTGGACACCCGCGACGGGACGTTCCTGTCCACGCCGCGCAGGAGGCGACTCCTGGCCGGGACCCCGGTGGTGTCGGTGCCCGTGCTGCACGAGGGGCCGCTGGCCTCGCTCACGGAGCTGACCGCGCTGCTGGGGACCTCCACGTGCCGGACCCCCGGGTGGCGGGCGGCACTGACCGAGGCCGCCGGGGTCGGTGGTGCCGACCCCGAACGGGCTCTGGCCGAGACGGACGACTCCGACCTCATGGAGGGGCTGTACGTCAAGGTCGAGGAGGGCGACCACACGGTCGACCGGTACAAGTGGGTGCGGGCGGAGTTCACCTCCGCGATCCTGGACGCGGGTACCCACTGGCTGGACCGGCCCCTGATCGCCAACGCGCTGGCCGATCCGGAGGTGCTGTATGCGACCGTTCGATGAGCTCTGCCCCGCTCCGCCGTACTGGGGCCTGGACTGGGAGCGGGTACGGGAGGCCTTCCCGTGGGTGCGGGACCTGGCCGGGGTGGAGCAGGACCCGGTCCACCACGCCGAGGGGGACGTGGAGGTGCACACCCGCATGGCGTGCGAAGCGCTCTCCGAACTGCCCGAGTGGCGTGCCCGGCCCGCCGAGGAGCGGGTCCGCCTCTTTGCGGCCGTGCTCCTGCACGACGTGGCCAAACCCCTGTGCACCCGGCGCGACGAGGACGGCCGGGTGACCGCCCACGGGCACTCCCGAAGCGGTGACCTGCTGGCCCGCCGGATCCTCTGGGAGTCCGGGGCCCCGATCGGGTGGCGTGAGCACGTGGCCGCGCTGGTCCGCCACCACCAGGTGCCGTTCTGGGCCCTGGAACGCCCGGACCTGCGCCAGATCGCCTTCCGGGCCAGCCTGCTGGCCCGCAACGACGACCTGGTCGTGCTGGCCACCGCCGACATCCTCGGGCGCCACTGCGCAGACGCCTCGGAGGTGCTGGACAACATCGGACTGTACGGCGAGTACTGCGCCGAGCAGCGCTGCCTGGACACACCGCGCGCCTTTCCCTCCGACCACGCTCGGTTCTGGTTCTTCCGCAGGCCCGACCGCGATCCCGACTACGCGGCGCACGACGACACCCGGATGACCGTGACGGTGATGTCCGGTCTGCCCGGAGCTGGCAAGGACCACTGGATCAGGGAGAACCGCCCGGACCTGCCGGTGGTGAGCCTGGACGCGCTCCGCACGGAACTGGGGGTCCGTCCCACCGCCGACCAGCGCCCGGTGGCCGCGGCCGCCACCGAGCGCGCCCGCGAGCACCTGCGCGCGGGCAGGTCGTTCGTGTGGAACGCCACCCACGTGTCACGCGAACTGCGCGGGCGGCCGGTGTCCCTGGCGGCCGACTACCGGGCCCGGGTGGAGATCGTGGCGTTGGAGGCACCGCCCCAGGTGCTGCGCGAACGCATGGGCCGCAGGTCCGCGCCGGTGCCGCGGGCGGCGGTGGAACGGCTGGTCCGGCGATGGGAGTGCCCCGACCCCACCGAGGCCCACCGGGTCGCCCGGGTGTTGACCGGCTAGACCTCCGGGCCAGGGACGTGCGCGCCGGTTCGGTCGAGGGGACTGCGCACCACCCCCTTGGAGCTTCCGGAGAGCGGTGTGGGGGCGAGTGTGGGGCAGGGGACGAACGCACGCGTTCCAGGGGTGCGACGCGCCCGGGGGTTCGGTGCGGCCACGGAGGCCGATGTGGCGCCGGGGGCTGCTCACCTCCACCGACGCCCGGAGGGTCAACGCACTCCGGGTTCGTGGGGCGTCGTGCGCGACCCCTGGGGTCGGGGGTGCTCTCCGGGCTGAGGGTGGTCTCGGGTGCGGCACCGACCATCGGCCACCTGGTGACGCCGACCTCCGCCAGGGAGCGGCGGGTGTCCCTGCCACCGGGGGTGCCCGGGTCCCGGTGGCAGCGGTCGCGGAGGATGGTCAGGACACCGTTCGGGGAAGTGGTCGTGGACGGTCGCCGTCTCCTTGGGCGACCACGGGCGCGTCTTCCAGGCTCGGGACACCCTGGGGTCGCGCAGCGCGTCGCGCGCCTTGACGGAGGCGGTGGACGCCCCGATCCGCCATCGCTCCCCCAGGTGCACGAACCACACCGGTGGGACCACGTGGGGCGACCCGTCGGAGCGTAGAGTGCGCGGCCGGGCGTTACGGTCGTCGGCAGGGCGTCGGCGCGGGAGCGCTGGGAAGGTGGGGTCGGGCACGGTGCTCCCAGGGTCGGACCGGTTCTCCAGCGGTGTGCGACCTCGACCGCGGTTGAGGTCGATCGGAGGAAACGGGATAAAACGACCAATCACCCTTTTCACTGTTGACACTTGCGACTCAGACGCTCATCTTGAACACCAACAGGCCGAGGCGGCACGCTTTTCCGGATAGCATGAACCGGGACCTTCAGAACCGCGTGGACCACACCGATCGGTTCAGTACAAGCCCTCCACCACAGGGCCTGTGGCATTCGGATTCGCCATCCCAGTACCCCTTGCGGGGTTTTCGGCACTCACGTTTTCCATCTGCATTGAGAACGATGTCAACAACGGAACCCTGTGTTGGGGAGACCTTTCCGAACCGAGACACCGGACGTTGGCGACGCCATTTCGCGTTGCTGTGGAGCAGTGTGGCACTGGCCGGTCTCGGGACCATGACCTTCGGTCTGGCCGTCCCCCTCCTGGCCCTGTTCCACACCGGCTCCCCGGTGCTGGCCGGCTGGATCTCCGCCGCCGGCATGGTGCCCCGCACCGTCCTGCACATCCCCGTGGGCCTCGTGGTGGACCGCCACGACCCGCGCACCGTCATGGTCGTCGGCCTGGCCGCCCGCATCGCCTGCGTCGTCCTGTTCGTCGCCCCGGTCCTGGTGTTCGACGCACCCGTGGTCCTGCTCGCGGTGGCCTCCGCCCTGCACGGCGTGTGCGGCACCCTGCACGCCACCGCCGGGGCGGCCGCCGTCCCACTCCTCGTCCCCCGGGACGAACTGGCCGGGGCCGCGGCCAAGAACGAGGCCCGCACCGACGCCACCCAGATGATCGGCCGCCCCCTCGGCGGAGCCCTGTACGGCCTGGCGCACGGACTGCCCGCGCTCTTCGACACCCTGGTCTCCGCCCTGGGGCTGTGGGCCGCCTGGCTGCTGCCCCGGTCACGGCCGAGGCCCCAGCGGTCCGGCCCCCGGCACGGTGTCCTCCGGGAACTGGCCGGGGGCTTCCTGTTGCTGCGCACCGACCGCTTCCTGCTGCGGTCACTGGTCGTGTGCACCATCACCAACGCGCTGTTCCAGTCGGTCTGGCTGATCATCATGCTGACCGCCACCGACGAGGACCTGTCCGCCTTCCTGCTCGGCGTGGTGCTGGCCGCCACCGGCGCCGGAGGGCTGCTCGGCGCCCTGCTCGCCCCGGTCCTGGTGCGCAGGCTGACCCCCACCCGGATGGTGGTGCTGTGCCTGTGGTCGTGGCTCGCCCTGACCCTCCTGCTCGTCGGCGCCGAGCGGGCCGGGTCCACCTGGCTCCTGGCGGCGCTGCCCGTGGTCTGGGGCGGCATCGGGTTCGTCGGGGCGCACATGAACGTCACCGTGGCGACCTACCACACCACCCACGTCCCACCGGAGATGCTGGGGCGCCTCACCGGCACCGTCCGCTTCCTCAGCGGCGGCGCCCTGCCCGCGGGCATGCTGGGCGGGGGCTACGCGCTGGAGGCCCTGGGAGTGCACGGCACGGTCCTGCTCGTGTGCGGGGCCACCGGGGCGCTGACCCTCTCCTTCACTCTGCTCCTGGTTCTGCGCTCGGCTCCCCCTCGACCGGCTCCGCGGAGGAACCAGCCCCGCCCCCGAGCCGCCCCACGGGCGCTCCCGCCTCCAGCACCCACTCCGCCGGAACCGCCCCGGCCAGCGCCCGAAGACCCGACGCCAAATCCCGGTGCACCTGGTCGGCGCTCCGGTCGGTACGCGCCTGAACGTGGTTGACCACCTCGTCCACCGCGTCACGCAGCTCGTCGACGTGGTCCTGACCGTCCGGCGGCAGGACGTCGCGCATGCGCTCGACCGCGATCACCGCGTCGTAGATGTCGGTCCGGGCCTGCCGCACGAGGTCGGACAGGTCGTCGCCACCCTGGCGGGGAGGACCGTGCATCCGGATCTGGGCGATGTTGCGCATGCCGATGTCGAGCCGCAACACGCTGCCGCGCACCTCCTCCAGCCGTGTGTGCACCTCCCGTTGCCGGGCCCGCCCCCGCTCGTACTCGCGCTGCTCGCGCTCCCGCTTGAGGGTGTGCTCCGCCCTCCAGCGCTCGACCTTCGCGGTCCGGTAGCCGGACAGCGCCGTGGCCCCCAGGGTGCTGATCGCGGTGATGACACCGGTGATCAGGGCGACCAGGACGGTGGAGTCCACGCTCAGTTCCTCCCTTTGCCGGACGTTCCCCGCTGCTCCGCGCGGATCTCCCCGCGGGTGCGCCGCGCCTCGGTGATCCCGCCGCCACCCACCATGGCGCCCTCTAGGACGTCCAGGGCCGAGCTCCCCTGACCCGCGAGCCAGAGCACCTGCCCGATCCCGGCCCTCAGGCTGGGGTCGGCGTGCACCCGGCCCTCGGCCGCCGCCACCCCCGTCAACCCCGCCGACCTCTCGCCCGCCATCAGGCGGTTGCGCGCCTCGGCGACCAGCAGGCGCGAGACCGCCGCGCCGTCGCCGACCGCCTCGCGCTGCCTGGCTGCGTCCGCGTAGTTTGCGGCCGCCGCCAGGTGGTCGCCGCGCTCGAACGCGAGGTCGCCAAGGAGCGCGGTGAGCAGCGCGCGCTCCCTGGGGTTCGGCACCGGTCGGTCGCCCAGGCCACGACGGGCGTGCTCGGCGGCCAGCGCCGTCTCCCCCCGGGTGTGGGCGGCGCGGGCGGCCTCCAGGGGATCGGGGCCGCTCGGGGTGGAGGGCCCGCGCGCGAACGGGGAGAGGGACACCAGGGGACCCGCCAGCTTCGGGTGGCGCAGCAGGTAGGCGGAGCCGTCCCGGTTGGCGGTGACCAGGTGGCGGTCCTCCAGGGCGTGGACCACCCCGGGCGTCAGTTCGCTGTCCGGGTCCTCGCAGGCCGGTCGGCCCACTCCCCGGGGGCCGGCCCCCGCCACCGCGCGCAGCCAGGCGTACGGAACCTCAGGGGAGACCAGGTGTTCGTCCGCCACCTCCGCGAGGACCCCCGCCAGGCGCTCGGTGAGGAGGCGGTCGACCTCGGAGTCGGCGTCCGGAACCAGGGCGGCGCCGGACTCGCTGGCCCTCTCCCAGAGCGCCCGCCCCAGGAACTGGAGCAGGGCGGGCTCCACGGTGTCCTTCGGGGGCCCCGGGCGCGGCCCAGCGTCGCGGGCGGTACGGGTCTGGTCCACGAGCAGGTCGGCGTCCCGCGCGGCGGTGCGTGAACCCGCCAGTGCCAGGGCGCGCGCCACCACGTCGGTGGCGGTTCCCGGGGCGAACGGCGTCAGTCGCACCTCGGCGTGGTCGACCTCGCGCTTCTCCACGAGGCGCCGGAGTTCGTCGAGGTGCTGCGTGCGCACGGTGAGCAGCAGGTGGAGGTCGGTGCGGTGCTCCACGGCGGTGAACAGTTCGTCCAGGAAGTCCCTGCGCACCGGTTCGGGCGCGACGGAACGCCGCAGGAGGAGTTCGGTCTGGTCCAGGACGGCGAAGACCGGCCGGGGCAGGCCCTGCCGGTCGGTGCTCTCGTGGGTGCGCAGGTAGTCGCTGATCGAGGTGCCGGGGCCGTGGGTGGGGAACTCCGAGGGGCTCCACAGGGCCAGCAGAGCACGGCTGTAGGGGTTCTGTCCGGGGAGTATCGCGGCGGGAAATCCCGGGTCGAAGCGGAGTTCGCCCTGGGGCAGTACGGTGCTGCCGCGGTCTGTGAGCGTGGGCACGGCCCCCGCTCTGACCAGGGATGTCTTTCCCACCCCGTTGTCGCCGTGGAGGACGGTGAGCCGGTGGCGGCTCCAGGAACGCACCAGTTCCTCGGTTTCGGAACTGCGGCCGAGAAAGTGTCGCCGGTCCTGGGCGCGGAAGGGCCGCGCCCCGACGAACGGTCCGTGCGCGTGGACGATGGCGGCTCGTGTCATGAAGCAGCTCCCGGCCAGCGAGAATGGAGACAGCACCTCAGTGAGGAGCGCTGTCCATGGTGTCACGGGTCAGGGCGTGGTTCGAGCCCCTGCGAAATTCCTGTGTCCTTTTCGCCGCACGGACGAGGTCGCGTCAGCGAACGGTGCTACTCGGGGTCGTTGACGAACCCGGCCACCACCTCGGCTCCGGCCTCTCCGGGGTCGAGCACCGTGCGCAGCGCCTCGGCGATCGCCGATCCGCCCATCGCCTCCAGGTCGCGCAACGACAGTTCACCCACGTCCACCAGTGCCGTTCCCCCGGTGGACCCGTGTTCTCCCATGTGCTCGCCTCCGCGTGATAATGGCCGCCGTCGTGCGGCCAGCCGCGAACTGACGGTGGGGTCCGCCCTTTCGCCCCGGCGTTCTTGGAATCGCCGTACAGAAGTTCCTACCACACACCTGTCCTTCCCTAACCTCTTCGCCTACTCTGATGACGTTGACGAATCCCTCACGCAACAAGTAGTGACACAACACAACACCGGGACTTCTTCCGTTCAAGGGGAAAAGAATTCCTGGTGGGGCCTATGTGAAACCGGAGGACAACGCGTGACCGCTTCCAAAGGGAACCCCCAGGGCCAGAGCAGGAACCGTTTCCCGGAAGGGGCCGGACACGGCGGAAACAGATTTCCCGAAGTGTGGGGCCGTGTCCCGCCGCGCCACAAGAACTTCACCGGCCGCGACGAGCAGATCAGCGCTCTCCGCGGCGGGCTGCTCAACCAGGTCACCGCGGTGGTCCCGCACTCCCCCTCCGACCCGGTGGTCCCGCACACGCTCCACGGGTACGGCGGTGTCGGCAAGACCCTCATGGCCGTGGAGTACGCCCACCGTTACCGAGCCGAGTACGACCTCGTCTGGTGGATCATGGCCGACCAGCCCGGCCTCGTGGACTCCGCGTTGGCCCACCTGGCGCCGCACCTGGGGCTCCCCGGTCCGGGGGTGACCGGCGTCGAGGACGCCGCCGACGCGGTCCTGGAGGCCCTGCGCAAGGGTGAGCCGTACTCGCGCTGGCTGCTCATCTTCGACAACGCGGACGAGCCCGAGGAACTCACCGAGGTCATCCCCCAGGGACCCGGGCACGTGCTGATCACCACCCGCAACCACCGGTGGGAGGGCGTCGCCCAGACCGTGCCGGTGAACGTGTTCAGCGAGCACGAGAGCGTGGAGTTCCTCAAGAAGCGCATCCCGCGCGGCATCACCACCGCGGAGGCCGTCGAGCTGTCCGAGGCGCTGGGATACCTCCCCCTGGCGCTGGAGCAGGCCGGGGCCCTGCAGTCCGAGACCGGCATGTCCACCCAGGAGTACCTGCGGCTGCTCTCCGAGCGCACCGGCCCGCTGCTGCGCGAGGGCAAGCCTCCGGAGTACCCCAAGCCCATGACGGCCGCCTGGCAGCTGTCCGTGGAGAAACTCAAGGAGAACCTGCCCGAGGCGATGGAGCTGTTGCGCTGCTGCGCCTTCTTCGGCCCCGAGCCCATTCCCCGCGACCTGTTCTTCCCCGTGGACGACGGTCCGATCCGCCCGGAGATGGCCGCCCTGATGGACGACCCCATCCGGTTGAGCAAGGCCATCGGCCAGCTGGGCCGGTACGCGCTGGTCCGCCTCGACCAGGCCAACCGGACCATCCAGGTGCACCGGCTGATCCAGGCACTGCTGCGCGAGGAACTGGACGAGCCCACCCAGGAGTCGATCCGGGTCGAGGTGTGGTCCCTGCTCAGCGCGGCGGCCCCGAACTCCTTCACCGACGCCGCCTCCCAGGCGCGCTACCTCGAACTGCTCTCCCACATGCGCCCGGCCGGGGTCGCCGAGTCGGACAGGCCCGAGGTGCGGCGCTTCGCGCTGAACATGCTGAACTTCCTGTACGTGTCCGGCAACTTCGAGACCGCCGGACGGTACGCGGAGAACTTCATCGAGAAGTGGACCGCCGACTCCGGCGAGGAGGACTCGTTCGTCCTGGAGGCCCAGGCCAAGTACGCCAACCGGCTCCGGGACCTGGGGAGCTACATCGCCTCGCACGACCTCAACCTGGCGATCCTCCCGAAGATGCGCCGCACGCTGGGCCACGCGCACCCGGAGACCCTCTCCGTGCTCTCCGGGCTGGGCGCGGACTACCGGGCGCGCGGGGACTTCTGGCAGGCCCGCGAACACGACGAGGAGGTGCTGCGCCAGTACCAGGAGGCCTTCGGCCCGAACGACACCGCGACCCTGCGCGCCATGAACAGTCTGGCCCTGGACCACGCGCTCACCAGCGACTTCGCCGGGGCGCAGAGCAAGCACGAGCGCGCCTACATGCTGTTCAAACGCAGCGGCCCGACCGGGGCCTCGCCCACGCTGCTGGCGTTCTGGTCCGGGCTGGCCCAGGTGGTGCGGCTGGCGGGTGACTACACCGAGGCCTGCGACCTGGGTGAGGACGCCCTCGCCTACGGTCGTGAGCACCTCGGCGTGGACGACCCCCGCACGCTGCGCACCCAGGTGGACCTGGCGATCGCCCGCAGGCTCTCGGGGGAGCTGGACGAGGCCCTCGAACTCGGCCAGGACGCCCACTCGCGCTACCTGCGCCTGCACGGCATCAACCACCCGAGCACCCTGGCCGCGGCCATGTGCCTGGCCAACCTGTGGCGGATGACCGGCGAGCTGGCCGGGGCGCTGGAGCTGGCCGAGGACACCGACATGCGTTACGCGCAGGCCTACGGGGCCGACCACCCGTACAAGCACGGCTGCACGAGCAACGTGGCGCTGCTGTACCGGTTGATGGGCGATCCGGGGCGTTCCCGTTCGATGAACGAGTCGGCGCTGACCGCCCTGGAGGCCAGACTCGGCCGCAACCACCACTACACCCTGGCGGCGGCCACCAACCTGGCCAGCGACCTGGCCGCCCTGGGCGAGGCGAAGAACGCCACGCGGTTGGGCCGGGGCACCCTGCGCCGCTACCGGGCCCTGCTGGGCGAGGAGCACCCCAGCTCGCTGGCCTGCGCGTCCAACCTGGTGCTGGACCTGCGCGCCGAGCTGGAGACGGACGACGCCGACGAGATGGCCGAACACACCTTCACAGGCTTCCTGCGCGCCCTGGGCCGCGAGCACTCCTTCACCGGCGCGGCGGGTGAGGGCCGCCGCCTGGTCGCCGACTTCGACCCGCCACTGCTCTGAGGACCCTACGCTCCGGACCGGCCCCCTGATCCGGGCCAGCCGTGGCGTGCGTGCCAGTGCTCCCGGTGGGTGCGGGCGGCGGACTCGGCGGCCGCCTCCGCGGGAGCGGGGACCGGTTCGGCCAGCCACGCTCGCAGGGTGCGGTCGGTGGCGGCCAGGAAGCGTTTCCCCTCGGCGGTGAGCCTGCCCGAGTCGGCCAGGGCCTCGGCCGCGTCCGCCGTGGTGCGCCGCCAGTGCGCGAAGTCCGCGTGGGCTCGGGCGGCCTCGTCCCCGGCGACGGTGTGTCGGTGCCTTCGCCAGAACCCGGCCACCCCCAGGTGGGCGTAGACCCCCTGGAACAGCCCCGAGGCGGGGCGCGGGTCCGGGCGCCAGGGCGCGTAGAAGCGGCTGCCGTCCTCGGGCAGGGTGAGTTCCACCAGGTCGAGCAGGGCGGTGAGTTTGGCGTGCTGGACCTCGTGGGCGAAGGTCAGGGCCAGCAGCGTCGGTCCGGGCGGGGTGGACAGCCCCAGGTTGCCGAAGGCGTGCCGGGCGGTGGCGCTGGTGTGGGTGCGCCCGCCCGGCGCGCTGATGGGGGTCAGCGTGACCACGGTTTCGGCGGTCTCCGCGGCCACGGTCCAGTGGTGGTCCACCAACAGTCGCCAGGCCTGCTCCAGGTCGCGGCGCCAGTGGGCGAGTTCGGCGGCGCCGAGTCGGTGGGCGACCAGGTCGGCACCCGGCATACGGTCGGGGTCCTGGTCGTCGAGGAGCAGCGTGAGGCGCTGTCCCCGGTGCTCGGCGACCATGCGGCGCAGGGCGTGCCAGCCGGGAGCGTCCTCGTGGGGGTCCGCGGGTACGGTCACCTCCGGCCCGTCCCCGGAACGCAGCACGGCCCGGCCTCCGGTGGTCTCGAACCGGGCGCGTCCCGTACTGACCCTCCGGCTCTCCACGCCGACGAGTGCCCGGCCCAGCGACGGCAGCGGCGCGGTGGGGCCGTCCAGGGGGACCTCCAGGCGTGCCTCCATCCCGCCGCGCAGGGCGGCGACGGCCGCGATCGCCGCCAGTCCGGTCACCCGCGGCCGTTCGGGGCGGTGCCCGGCCAGGGCGAGCGCGGTCCGTCGGGCCCAGACCCCGACGGTGGGGTGGCGCAACACGGTCGCGACCCGGTCGGGCGCGTGTTCCTGGGCTTCGGCGAGCAGGTCGTAGGCGTCCCGGGCACGATCGGCGTCGGGATGTCTCGCCCCCCGCGCCGCGTCCACGACGCGGCGCAGCAACAGCAGGTGCTTGCCGAACTGGGCGGCGCGCAGGTATCCGGTGGCCCCGGCTCCGCCGCCGCCACGGGACAGCGCCTCGAACACCGGTTCCGGAACCGGATCTGACATTCAGAGCCCTTTCCTGATGCGGGCCACGTCCGCGGCCACGGTCTGGTGGATGTGGGTGATGAGGTGGAACAGATCGGCGCAGTACACGGAGGGGTTGAGGAATCCGCTCCCCTCTCGGTAACGGTGCGGGTAGAGGCCGCCGCCGCAGACCCGGGAGAGCGGGCAGTCGGTGCAGGTGGCGCTGAGGGCGCGGGCCCCGATCTGCCGGGCGGCCACGGCGGGCAGGTAGAGGGCGTCGTCGAAGGTGTGGGTGAAGGTGTGCAGGGGCGTGCTCGCCGCCCCCTCGAAGGCGGACTTCAGGCTGTCGACCTGTTCGATCCCGCCGTCGGTCTCCACCACCACGAGGGCGGCCGGGGAGAGGCCCACGCTCTCCGTACGTGAGGGACTGCCCAGGACGAGGCGGATGATCTCGTTGAACATGCGGATGTTGGTCTCGCGCTCGGTCGAGTGGTACCAGCGGTCGAACACGGAGACGAGCCAGGCGCCGTAGCGCGGCTCGGTGGGCGACCAGCCGGGTGGCGGTTCGTCCCAGTTGCCGTGCGGCAGGAGGAAGTCGACGCTGGGCGGGTCGTACTCCAGCAGGTGCTCGAAGGTGGTGACCGGGTCCGATTCGAGGTCGACGGTGGAGAGCAGGCCCGCCAGCAGGCGGCCGTCGCGCTCGTTGAGCCGTTCGATGCCCGCGCGCACTTCGGAGTGGGTGCCCCGACCGTTGGCGCGGGTGCGGTGGCGGTCGTGGTCGGCCTCGGCACCGTCGATGCTCACCCCCACCCGGATGCCGAGTTCCTCGAACAGGTCGAGGAAGTGGGAGTCGATCAGGACCCCGTTGGTCTGCATCCGCAGTGCCACGTGGACGTCGGGCTCGCAGGCCTTGCGCAGGGACTGGACGGTGTGTCGGAGGTGGTCGAGTCCGACCAGGAGCGGCTCCCCGCCGTGGAGGACGACGTCCACCCGCTCGCGCCCGTGGGCCCGGGCGTGCTCGGCGATGCGTTCGGCGACCCGGTCCACAGTGGGCCGGGCCATCCGGCGGGGTTGTGATCTCCAGCTCTGGTCGGCCATCTCGTACATGTAGCAGTAGTCACAGGCCAGATTGCAGCGACTGTGGATCTTGAGGATGAACTCGCGAAAGGGGGTGGGCCGCCACCCCCGCCCGAGGAGCTCTTCGACATCCATGTCGTCTGGCCATTCGGGGCGTCTTTCCGGGTCGGTACTCCGTGCCACGCGGGCGACCTCCTGGGATGACGTATAGTGCGAAATCCAGTTGGATTATCGCATTTGTCGTTCTATGTACTCCCCATGGGTATCCACAAACCTCGTGCGCGGTCAGTCCACCCCCACTCCGCGGTGCGGACACCCTGACCCGAGACCCCTCACCCGGGGTCGGTCCCGCCAGCCGCCTCCGGCGATTCTTCCCGACTCACGGCACCCAAACATCACAGCCTCTGAGAAAATGACCGATTCCGGCCATCGAAACGGAGATTAGCCATTTCCTGAGAGAGCACGGCGAAACCAGTCCATAAGCTCCCTGATCACGATTCCATCGCTTTTGCCCGACCTTTCTCCCCCCGCTTCACCGCTCCCCCACGAACCCCAGGGAAAGGCGCGCCCATTCAGCGGTCGCACACGGGAGGGAAGCGCTGGTTTTCGACGTTTTCCCATGCGAGAGCACCTGCCGAGGTTAAGCTAGTGCGGTTCGGCCATCCGCCTAACGTTCGGTGACGACATCATGACTGAGCGAATTCTGCCCGCCATCTCCGCCTGCCTCGCCTGGGCCGACGAAGCCGACCCCCCGCCCGTCCTCGAAAAGGAGGACCTGGCCCTCCTCCTCAGCGTCCACCGCGACACCGGGGCGCACGAACCCGGCGACTGGACCGTGGACGACGTCCACGACGTCGCCACCGTCCTGCGAAGCAGGGACACCCTGCCCGCCAGCCTCCGGGACAGCTGGCTGTCCTGGTGTGACCACCTGGTCTCCTCCGGCGGGCTGCTGTCGGTGGAGAGCCCGCGCCGTCTGCGCGCCACCATCGAGCGGATCGGGCTGACGCCGGGCCTCGTCCCGCGCACGGTTCGCGACCCCATGGACGACGCCGCCTCACCACTGCTGGCGCGACTGGGCTGCGTGGAGGACGAGGATCCCACTCCGCTGCTGCCCTACGTACCCGCGCCGCTGGCCGAACTGGACGCCCGGGCCGCCGCCTGCCCGACCCTGCACCGGGCCGCCCTGCTGTCGGCCTGGGTGGCGCCCAGGCGACTGCTGCGCCCCGGCACCGACCACGACGAGCTCGGTGTGGAGGAGACCGCCCGGGCCGCCGACGACCTGGGCACCACCCCGGCCGAGATCCGCTTCCTGTTCTCCGTGGCCCGCTCGGCGGCGCTGGTGCGCACCACCTACCTCCACGTCCTGCCCGGTCCTGCGGCGAGCGCCTGGGCCGAGGACCGTCCCGGGACGGCCGCCCACGCCTGGGCGGACGCCCTGACCACCATGGCCGCGCTTCCCGGACCCGCGCCGTTCCTGCTGCTGGCCGAACTCTTCCTGTCCGGTCGGGCGCGCACGCCGGCCGAGCTGGTCGACGCCTGCGGCCCCGGCGCCCTTCCCGGTTCCGAGGAGCCCGAGCAGCACGTCCTGCGGGCGCTCAAGGTTCTGGCCGACCTCGACGCCGTGGAGAGGGTCGGCCCCGAGCGGTACCGGGCCACCGACCTGGGCGACCACTGCGCCGCACGGCACCTGGGCGAGTCCGGCGTCGAGGTGCCGGTCGTCCCGCCCGTGACCGATCTGGACGCGAAGGGGTTCCTCGACCTGGTGGAGGGGGTCCGCCCAGTGGACGTGGAGGTCCTGTTGGACCGCTGGCTCGCGGGCCGCGCGCCGAAGGAGGCCGCGCGGGCCCTGATGGACGCCGGGCTGCCGCCCGTCGACGACGACCCCGAGTCGTTCGTCCGCACCGTGTCCGCCCACCCCTGGGCCGACAGCGTGCTGGCCCGCATCAGGGCCTGCCCGCTGAGGGACACCGCGGCCCTGGCCCGCTAGGGAACCCTCCGACCGTCAACCGCGCGGGCCCGCCGTGTCAGCCCTGTGGAGGGGGCGTGGGCGAGCGGGTCGACCACGGCGGCCGGGGCCGGCCAAGCGGACGAACCACGCAGGGTCGGGTCAGGGCGCCGCGCCCAGATCATCACCGCCCGGGTGCGGAGCACCGGACCAGACGCCGCTCCGCCCCGGTCCCCGGGACCTCGCCCCGGGTCTCCGGACCGGGCACCCCGAGTGCCCGAGCCGCCGAAGAGGGCACGTACAGGGCATTCACGTCCGACGACCCCAAGGCGCTGGATTCATATCCGATGCCCATGGCGCTCGTGAACCGGGACGCGGGCGCCGACGGTGTCCCCTTCGGGAACGGCGTGCCGCGGTCAGGTACCGGGTACCCCATGAACGACGCGGGCTTTCCAACGGCTTTCCCCTGTGCCCCACGGAGGTTCATCCGTTCCTCTCCGAACCCCGCGAACGTGGGTTGTCCACAGGCCCTCAGCGAAGGAACGTGAATTCTCCGATGATGGAAACGTGGCCGCGTCACTTTCGGTGGTGCGAGGGACGCGGCCACCCCGCCCCCGGGAGACAAGCGAGGACGCCATGACCGTTTCCCCCTCCGTCGCCGACGCCGTCCGTTCCTGCCTCGACTGGGCTCACCAGACCCGCCCCGCCCGTCGTGTCGACCCACGATTCCTCACCCGGCTCCTCACCGTCCACGGCCACGTCCGATCCGATCCGACCGACTGGGACCGCGACGACGTCACCCGGGTCGTGCTCACCCTGTCCGCCGGGGGCTCACTCCCCGAGGACTTCCGCACCACCTGGCTCACCTGGTGCGACCACCTCGTGGCCAGGGGGTTGCTCGGCCCCGAGGAGAGTCCCCGGGCCCTGCGCGCGGCGGTGGAGGAGGCCCGCCCCCTCCCCTGCGATCAGGCCCCCTGGTCGGGGACCGTGGACGGCGCTCCGTGGTGGGGGCGGCTCTGGGAGCCGGAGGACCTCCCTCGAGTACACCTGGTTCCCGCCGAGTACTCGGCCCCCGCTGCTCGCGCCTGCCCCGTCCTGGAGCGGGCGCTGCGCCTGACCGCATGGGTGGGCACGGGCCTGCCCCTGGCCGAAGGGGTCGAGGGGGAGAGCCTCACCGACCACACCGTGGACGAGGCCTCGGCGCACCTGGGGTTGTCCCGCCAGGAGGTGGCGCGGCTGTTCGTGGTCGCCCTGCGTGCCGGGTTCCTTCGGACCACCTACACCGAGGTCCGTCCGGCCGCGGCGGCCCGGAACTGGGAGGACGACGCCCGGGTCGTCCTCTCCTGGGTCCGGGCGCTGCCCGCGATGGTGGCGGAGCACGGCACGCTCGGACTCCGCGTGCTCGGGGAGCTGTTCACCTCGGGCGGCGTGTGGACGGTCCCCGACCTGGTGGAGGCTCTCGCCCCGTGGCCCGCCCCGGCGGCTCCGGCACCCCCGGTCCCGGCACCGAGGGGCTCGGCGTCGGGGGAATCGGTGCCGCTCCGGGAGGAGCCGCTCCCGACCCCGGAGGACCGGGTCGTGGCCGCGGTGGCGACGCTGGTCCACGTGGGCGCGGTGGAACGCCTCTCCGACGCTGAACTGCGCATCACTCCCCTGGGTGACCAGGGCATGGCCCACCGGTGGCGGCGTTGGGGGATCACCCTGCCCGGCTATCCGCCGACCGGGGCCATGACCGCCCGGGAGCTGCTGCTCCAGCTCTGGGAGGGGCGACCCGTGGACGCGCGGGTCCTGGGACGCGCCTGGATGGCCGAGCGCGGTGTCCGAACCGGTGCCCGCCAGCTGCTGGAGGTCTGCGCCGAACTCGGCTCCTGGCGTCAGCGGCTGGACGTCTTCCGGCTCCTCGACGGCGTGGAGGACGGCTTGGGTGGGGTGTTGGAGGACTACCGGGACCACCCCGTGCTGGGCGGCTGGATCGCGCACGCCCGCGACGACCCCGGCCGTGTTCGGCTGGAACAGCTGGTGGTGGTCGTGCTGGACACCTACGCGCTGCGGGTGGAACTGGGCGCGCCGCTGCCCGCCGACGCCCCGGTCTGGCGCGACCCCGAGGCGGTCACGGGGCTGATGTGGCGCTCCGGCCACCCGGCAGCCGACAGCGTACTGAACGCGATAGCCCTGGGGGCGTTGGGCCCGGACGCCGCGAGGGCCGCCCGCCGCGCCCGGTTCGGCACCGTGGGGGTTGGCCGCTGAACTCCCCGGTACGCAGCACCTCCTCGGCGCACGGGTTCCCGTGCCCGCCGATGTTGGGCGGCGTCAGCCGCTGGCTGGTTCACGGCCTCGGAGAGGACCGCGTCCCTCCAGGGGCGGGTCGGTGGTCTCCCACCCCGGGACGGTAGCCTCGGGACGCCTTACCACCGTCGAAGGGTCACTCCATGAGTCGCAACGTGCTGGTCACCGGTGCCGCCAGGGGAATCGGGAGGGCGGTGGCGACCGCCTTCGCGCAGGGCGGCGACAGGGTCGCCGTGCACTACGGCTCGCGGCGCGAGGAGGCGGAGGCCACCCTGGCGGGGTTGCCCGGGGAGGGGCACGTGCTGGTCGGGGCCGACCTGCGTGATCCCGAGGCCGCGGCGGCGTTGGTCGAGGAGGTGGTCGAGCTCCTGGGCGGTGTGGACGTGCTGGTCAACAACGCCGCGGTGAACGTCGCGCACCCGGTCGCCGACTCCTCGTACGAGGAGTGGCGGCGGGCCTGGCGAACGACCGTCGACGTCAACGTGTTCGGGGCGGCGGACCTCTCGTACCTGGTCGCACGGAACATGATCGACCGGGGCCACGGCGGGCACATCGTCAACGTCGGCTCGCGCGGTGCCTTCAAGGGCGAGCCGGACCACCCCGCCTACGGCGCCAGCAAGGCCGCGTTGCACGCGCTGGGCCAGTCGCTGGCGGTGGCCCTGGCCCCGCACGGCATCACGGTGGCATCGGTGGCGCCCGGGTTCGTGGAGACCGAGCGCGTCTCGGCTCGGCTCACTGACGAGGTCCGGGCGCAGAGTCCGTTCGGCCGGGTGGCCGCGCCGGAGGAGGTCGCCTCCGCCGTGCGCTACCTCGCCTCACCGGAGGCCGCCTGGTCCTCGGGGACGGTTCTGGACGTCAACGGCGCCTCCCACCTGCGCTGAGCCCGCGAATCCACACTGCTGCTTCCAGGAATCCAGGACAGGCAATCCCGGACAGATCGTTAACGGAACCCCAAGCCGGGTTTTTCCACCGACCTTCCCGCTTTGTCCCGCGCCCGAAAGCCCCTTTCGACTGCGTTCTCCCCACGATGTCCCCGAAAACGCTCCACGGCCCCCGCTCCCGCTGTAAAAGTGAGAGAAACTCAGAGCGAGGAGAAGTCGGGGGCACAGATGTCATCCCACCATCCGGAAGCGCCGTCCCACCGCAGATTCGCGGCCCGTCCGGTGTCCCTCCTCCCCACCGAGGCACTCGCCCACAGAGCCCTGTCCAGCCGTCTCCTGCGCTCCGCCGTCGACCTCGCTCGCTGGTGCGGCCCGGTCACCCCCGTGGACGTGGACGGCGTCCCGGACCCGCACGACGTACGCGCGGCCATCGAGAGGTTCGGACTGTGGCCGCGGGGCCTCAGCCGAGACAGGGAACGACGCGAGGCCTGGGCCGAGGGAATCACCTGCGTGACCCAGGCCGAGGAGTTCATGGTGGCCTGGCGCACCGCCCAGCACCTGGGCATGATCGAGTGCGAGACCGGCCAGGCCCGCCCCGCCCCGGAGCTGGAGCGTTGGCTCGGCTCCCCCGGCAGGGTGCTGCGCTGGTGGACCCTCGCCTTCCACTCGTGCGTCGAGCAGTCACTGCGGGGTATCGCCAGACTCGAACCCCACACCACTCTGGCACGCCTGTACGAGTCGCCCAACGGCGCGCACGTACCCCTGCGCCTGGTCACCCAGGAGGTCCTGCCCGCCCGCGAGGCGCACTACCTTCCCGCCCGCTGCCCCGCATGGAGCACCCTCCTGCTGACCCGGGCACTGTGGCAGCTCAGCGACACCGGAGCGATCTCCCTGGGCTGGCACGGGCCCCGCTCCGAAGGCCCGCACTCCCCCCGCGCGGCACCGACCTGGGTGGAACTCACGGACCTGGGCCGGTTCGGCATCCGGCAGATCATCCTGGCCGAGGAACGGCCCGCGCCCCTGACCGAGGAGTTCATCCGACTCGACGCCGACGAGTTCCTGGACGCCCTGGCTGACTTCTCCTTCGACGGCCAGCTCGTCGCCCTCACGGCGTGGCTGGACTCGCGCACCCCCGAACAGGCGCTGCGGGAGATCGTCACCGTCTCCTCCGGACCCGGGCTGGCCCTGCGCCGGTGGAACGCCACCATGGCACTGGGCACCATCAGTTCGCGAGTGGAACCACAGCTGTACGCCCTGCTTCGCAGCGGGGACCCGACCCTGGCGAGTCTGGCGTCGGTGGTCCTGTTGGCCTCGCGCATGCTCTCGGAGAACGAACGGGCGAGGCTGACCTCCGAGTTCGGCCACTGGACCGCCATCGACATGTTCGCCGCCGCCACCTGCCTCGGTGAGACGGGACTGAAGTCTTTCCTGGTCTCGGAGGCGGCCGAGGGCATCGACCGCTTCCTGCTCGACGATGTCGCCCGGCTCTGGCGGCCCGAGCACCCGGACACGCGCTCCGTCCTGCGCATGCTCGGGCAGCACCATCCGGACCCGTCGATCGCAGCCAGGGCACGGGCCGCCTCGGCCCATGCCCCGCTCAGGACCCAGGGCCCCTGATCGGGTCCTACGCGACCGGAACCTGCTCCTGGCCCCGCTCCGCCCGCTGCTCCTCCTTGCGGCGCCTGCGCCGCAGCACCACCAGGCCGAAGAAGAGCGAGGCCAGCATCGTCGCGGCCATGATGGCCAGGAACCCCCATGGTCCGACCAGCGGGCTGACGATCAGCGGGATCGCGGCGGCGGTGACCAGACCACCGCCGAAGAACGGTTCGAACACCAGCTGCTTGTACCCGAACGCGGGGTAGGCGGGTGTGCGCACCTCGGGGTCGACCACGCGCATGAGCACCATGCCGGTGGCGGTGACGCCCAGGGACTGGCCGAACTCGCCGATGCCGCGCTCGAACCAGTAGTTCGGCATGATCCTCGGCGCGAGGAACAGGAAGGCGAACAGGCACCAGAGGATGCCCGCGATGGAGAGCACCGCGAACGCGGCGATGTTGTCGGCGATGGCCTGGAGCGACAGGGTCGCCATGGCGGCGATGACCAGCACGTCCAGTGACAGGCCCTGGATGCGCTCCACCGACTGCTCGTCGACGATGTCGTTGCGGTCGAACCGGTCGATGAACAGCTGCACGATGATGCCGCCGATCATCGCCAGCGGGAACAGCGGAACGTAGGCCATGATCTCGATGGTGTCGGCCCACACGAGCTGCTCGACCCACTGGAGGGCGGACAGGATGAGCTGACCGATGATCACCGCCAGGGCCACCAGGCCGAAGTGCAGGGTCAGCGGGTCCATGGACGACGGGTGGATCGTCATCATCGATCCGGCGGTGCGCTTCTCCCGCTGGACCAGACCGGCCTGTTCGAGATCGGAGCCCTTGTTGTCGGAGCTGATCACGCTCGTCTTGCCCCGCCGGGCGCCCCAGTTGATCAGGATGATGCCGATGATGACACCGGAGAGCAGACCGATGGTGGCCATGCCCAGCGCCAGGTCCTGGCCCTCGGCCCAGCCCACCTGCTCGAAGGTGTCGCCCAGGCCGGCGGCGGTGCCGTGTCCGCCGAGGAAGCCGATCTCGATGAGCGCGCCCGAGATCACGGGGACCCCGAAGAACGGCGCCAGCACCAGCAGGGCGAGCAGCAGACCGATGACGTACTGGCCGCTGGCCACGGTGATGCCGAACGACAGGTTGGGTCCGGCCAGGTCGATCGCCTCACGCATCTTCGGCATGCGTTTGCCCAGGAAGAGGCTGGCGAAGACCACCGAGATGAGGAGCCCGGGCAGCGAGGCCCACACGGACATGATGTCCACACCGAAGAGCCCGCCCTCGGCCGCGCGCTCGGCGAACCCCTCCGCTATGCCCCGGTCGGCCAGCAGTCCCATGGCCCGCCCGAAGAGGTCGGGTCCGAGGAGCAGCGCGATACCGCCGCCGATGATCGAGCTCGGCAGGTACAGCTTCTGTGTCAGCTTCCACCGGACGCGGACGAGCTTGGAGATCAGAAGCAGCACCCCCAGAAGGAGGAGCGCCAGACCAACGGTGTCAGGGGACATGTCTACCTCTCAGTACGGTCCCGTGGGCGTGCGGGGGCACAACAGACGTGCCTCAGAGCGCACGGAACCCGTAAGAGGGCACACGGACGCACGGGGGCTGTTGCTGGGTGGTGGATCGCGAACGAAAGTGGCCCAATGACGCGAACGCACAGGGAATCCTACACAGGGTCACGAAGGTTCCGACCCGCCCTCGGACCGGCCGGAAGACCCCGGCTACCCACGAGTAGACGGTGCTGGCAGAGCATTCCATTCCCTACGGGGGAGAGGGGAAAAGCGGAAAGCGCCGTGGTTGGCGCGTTCACGCACAGTCAACCCCTCGTTCGCCCCCGCGAGGCCGCCGGGCGGTACCCGAATCACTCTGGCCCACACACCGTGACCGTCCGCGATCTCGGTGAGGATGATCATGCTCTCTCCGTGCCCGCACCCCCTCCGAACCATTCCGGACCGAAGAGTTCCCCCGCCGCCTCGCGCAACTCCCGGTGCCGGGTCTCCTCCGGCCCGACCAGACCACACCCGGCCCGCGCACGGCCGCTCTCCGGTGGCGGGCCCCCGGACCCACCACCGTCCTGGCCCCACCGAGCCCGCCGACGGGATCGAGCGCCTTCGGTCCCGTTCTCCTTCACACGGCTCCCGATCCCGGATTCCGGATCAGGATCACCCGCCCGCCGGGACCGCCGACCTTCGTAGCCCTCGCCCCGCCGTGCCCGTCCGGTCTCCCCACGCCCGTCCCCCGTCTGCTCCTCAGCGAGGCCCCTCCCAGCCTCAAGCCCCCCATCGGGACCCCCCTTCGGCGCCCGCCCGGAACCGTCTGAGCGTTCGTCGTCCGTGGGAGCCAGGCCCAGCCCACGGCGGACCGCCGCCACCGTCCCCGGGCTCCCGTGCGGCCAGGCCTCCCACCGGCCACGGCAGTGCCGGGACAACGCGCGGCCGACCTCGGTGGTCGCACCGCCGAAGACCGCCCCCAGCAGTTCCGCCTCCCTCAGCGCCCGCAGAACACGCCCCACGGTGTCGGGTTCGGCCTCCACCGACGGCTGGTACCAGGTGACCGCCGAGACCAGCCACCGCGCCCCCGTGAGCGGCTCCCGCCCCTCGGCTCGTTCGGCCAGCAGCCGGTGACCCACGACTCCGGTGCTGGTCCCCCAGGGCAGGTCGTTGAGCGCGCAGGCCAGGGCCCAGCGTGTCCGGGCCCGGCCGGACCGCACCCTGGAGAGGGCCCCGCCCTCCGGTGCCGGCCACCACAGCGCGGCGTCCTCCGTTCCCGCCCAGGCCTCGGCCAGCGCGGAGAGCCTGGTCTCGGTGTCGAGGTCCCTCCACGCGGCGGCCTGTTCGGACGGAACCACCCGGCCGAGGTGAACGGTGAGGAGTCCCAGGACCGCACCGGCCTCCAGCCAGACCCTGGCCAGGTCCTCGTCGCCGTCGGCCACCCGGGCGAGCCGCCGCCGCTCCTGCTTCATGAGCAGGCCGTCCACGCGCAACCTCGGGGGGCGCTCGGCGACCGCCTCCAGGAGCCGGACGTCCGCCCCGGCCAGGGCGGTCAGCGCCGCGCGTGAGCCCTCGGCCACGTCGGTGCCTCCGCCCGGCATCATTCGGTCCACGGGCACCCCCACGACCGCCTGCGGCGCGGGTTCGAACGGCCAGGGGTGGGCGCCCCGCACCGCCAACGCCACCTCCCTCGGCATGACGAGTCCGTCACCGGGGTGTTCCGGGGGCAGCAGCAGACCGTGTTCGAACATCCAGTCCAGGTCGGAGTCCCCGGTGCCGTCCGCCGGAACGCTGAACGGCTCTCCGGCTCCCCTGGTGAGGAAGGTCCGTGCCTCGGTCCCGAGGAACGCGTGGCCGAGCAGCAGGTGGGCGACATCGTGCCGCGCGGCGTGGCACAGCTCCACGACGCGTTCGGGTGCGCCCAGCACCTCCTCGATCCCGTCCGTGAGGGTGGCGCGTTCCCCGGTGGGGTCCAGTCCCAGGGTCAGGGCGACCCTGCGGACTCCGGCCAGGTCGAGCCAGCCCAGGCCCTCCCGGACCGTGGGCGGGACGTGAGGCAGGCCGAACTGCTCGATGGCGTCGTCGGGAAGGTGGTATCCGTCCCGCCCGTCCGGCCACATCAGCGCCAGGTCCACGAGGTCCGCGACAGTCTCCTCCGCCCGGACCCGCGCCAGCCCGGGGCGGTCGGCGTCCAGTCTCGCCAGCAGCGTCTCGTGCTCCACCGGCCCGGGCACCCTCTCCCACGGCGCCCCCTGGTCCGCCCTCGTCTCACGGAGGCGTTCGCGGTCCTCCACCACGCCGACCGCCGCGTAGAGCACCTGGTGGTGGGCGAGGGTCAGGCGTTCGAAGGCCCCCGGGCGGTAGGCCAGGATCGGTAGCAGGTGCAGGAGGGTCAGGGGTGTGGCCCGCGCGTACCGGACCACCCCCTCCGTCAGGGTGGTGAGGAGGACGGCGACCCGTTCGGCGGTCATCGATCGGACATGCGACTCCAGCGCGGTGCGACGGTCCATTCCACCAGCCTAGACATGACCCGTCCTCGCCATCGGACCCGAACCGCGTTCTGTGGACAACCACCTCCCGGGTTCGTACCGATCTGCGCGAACCGCCCCGCCACCCCGCGCGGGGGCGGTACAAGAGGGGTTCACGAAGACCTGCGGAGACTCCCCCCGTACCGAAGTCCGCAGACGAACACCCGAAAGGAAACCGGGAGCGGACATGCCCTCTCATGACCCGTCGAACCCGGAGCACCCACCCCTCGCCGCAAGGCCCGTGTCACTGCTCCCCGCCCACGCCCTCGCCCGGATGGCGCTGGACTCCCCACTGCTGTGCGACGCCCTCAGCCTGGCTCGCTGGAGCGCCCCGGGCACCCCGGTCACTCGGCACGGGGTGCCCGGCATCGACGACGCCCGGACCGCCATCACCCGGTTCGCACTCTGGCCGCCCGACCTCCCCAGCCTCGTCACGGAGCGCGCCACCTGGCTGGGCGGGCTCCATTCGGTGGCCGATGTCGCCCACTTCGTCGTCCCCTGGTCCGCGGCCCTGCGCCTGGGCCTGGTGGAGATCGACGACGCCCACGCCCGCCCCGCACCGGGACTCGAACTCCGAGTGCGCGAGCCCGAACAGGTCCTGGACTGGTGGTTCCGGGAATTCGAGCACACCATCGAGCACGCCCGGGGCGAACTGACGCGCTCGGAGCCGCCCACCCCCGGCACCACCGGCCCCGACCTGCTCCCCGGGGTCCTGCGCCACCTGTACGAGGCCCCCGACGGCTCCCGCCCGGACCTGGACACCCTTGTGCGTGAGGCGTTGCTCTCCCCGACGCCCCCCGCGACCAGCGCCACCGACCTGCTCCTGCACGTGCTTTGGCAGCTCTCCGACACCGGGGCGGTCGCCCTGGACCACCGCCCCACCCACGCCACGGGGCCGGACGGTCACGGCCACTGCACCGTCGAACTCACCGCGCTGGGCCGTTACGGGGTACGCCAGCTCCTGCTGGAGGTGGGCATCCACGCCCCGTTGGTGGACACCCTCGCCGAGGCCAGCGCCGCGCGCTTCCTGGACGCGCTGTCGGTACTGCCCGTCGAGGAACGGCTCTCCGAGGCCGGGCCCTGGTTGGACCGGCGCGGTCCCGCCGAAGCGCTGCGGCAGATCAGCGCGGTCGTCCACGGGCCCGGCGTGGCCCTGCGCCGCTGGGTCGGCACCCAGGTCCTCAACACCACGAGTTCCGAACTCGAACCCGAGCTGCGCTCCCTGCTGTACTCACCGCGCCCCGCTGTGGCCAGCATGGCGGCGGTGGTCCTGCTCTCCTCGGGAATGCTCACGCAGCGAGGCATCGACCGGGTCCTGGGCGAGCACGGACCATGGGTGGTGATCGACATGATCGCCGCGGCGATCACCCCCGACAACGCTGACCTGCCGGAGTTCCTGTCCGCCCAGGGCACCCCGGACGTCGAGCGGACCGTGTTGGAGGACCCGGATCCGGTCCGGCTGAGAGCGCACCCGGACACTCTCCCCGTCCTCGATGCCCTGTCCCGCCATCACCCCGATCCGGACACCGCCTCCCGGGCGGGCGAGCTGGCCCGGCGCCTGCGCGAACTGCGCTGACCGCCGGGCCCGCGTCTCAGCCCCGACGCGCCAGGGAGTCGACGAGGGGGACGAACTCGTCGTCCGAGGTGTGCAGGGTGACCGACCTGGTCTCGTGGTCGAGGGTCATCCCGACCGGTCGCAGGTCGAGCGGCTCCCCCAGGGCGCGGTCCCGTGACCCCGGGTGCCACCAGTACAGCTGCGGGCTGATCGGCTTCTCGGCGTCCTCGACGAACCGCCGAGCGAGCTGGCCCAGGTGGTCCATCCCCGCGATCGGGTGTCCCTGACCGAGCGGGTGGGCGAGGATCACCTCGGGTACGGGGAAGGCCACAAGGACGCCGTGCGGGGCCTCACCGACGAACCGGTCCAGCGCGTGCGCCTGCGCCGCGACGTACGGGTGCTGGGCGCCGAGGTGGACGATCCTCGCCCCGCTGAGCTCGTGTTCGCTCGCCTCCACGGGCTCCTCCAGCGCGCTGGCGACGGCCTCGGTGAACACCTCGGCGTCGGGGCGTCCGGACCGCTCGTGGGTCACCCGCGACAACGGCTGGAGTGACTCGGGGCTGTCGATGACCACCGTCTGCCACAGGCCGGGGGCGATCTCCCGCGCCAGGAGCTGTTCCGGTACGTCCTCGGGGAAGGCGCTGGCAGGGTAGAGCCGGACTTTCAACCGCCCGGAGGCGGGGGTACTCACCGCCTGGTTGTTCCGCGTGGCCTGGGCGAACTGTTCGAGGGCGGCGCGGGCGAACGCGGAGGCGTGCTGGTTGACCTGCTCGGGGGTGGCCCCCTCCACCCCGGAGCGGAAGGAACCGATGTCCGTGCTGATACTCGGGCCGTCGGGGAGCTGGACGACCAGGGTGTTGATTCCCTGGAAGGAGGCCTGCGCGCCGACCTCGTGGAAGGCGTGACGGAGCGCGGACACCACCACGGCGCCGTCGGCGGTCAGGGCGGAGAGGATGCCCTGTTCCCGCGCGCTGTCCAACAGGTGGTTCGCGACGCTCGCGGCGATCCCGGACCTGGCCTCGGCGGAGCTGACGGCCGCTCGTTCGAAGGTCTCCCGCAGGTCGCTGTCCGGGAGTGCACCGATCCCGGGCACCTGCAGACTCACGCTGGTGGGAGGTGTGTGCTCCGCGCTCAGGCCGACCTCCCGGCAGGCGGCGGCCAGGTCGGCGCCGAAGTCCGCGTACAGGCGGTCGAGATCCTCCGGCCGGGCGCGCTGCAGTTGAGCGCTCCACCACTGCGGCAGCGTGTCCTCGCCCCGGGGGTAGCGGCGCAGCTCCTGGAGGTAGGCCACGGGCGCGACGTCCTCGGGGAGACCGGGGTCGGTGTCGTGGTTGTACTCGGCGCGGAACTTCCCGGGGGCCTCGAGCGAGAGCGTCATGGACAGCCAGGTGCCCTTCCCGGCCTCGTGGAAGAGGTCCTTCAGGGCCAGGGCTCCCTGCGTGGCCTCCGGAGGCGGGGGGAACTCCAGGACCGAGCCGTCGGTGCTCGCCGCGACCACGTCCTCGTGGGAGAAGCCCCCCACCCGCCAGAACCCGTACGTCACGTTCTGCCAGTTCTCCGGCATGATCGCGGCCAGGCTCGCGGCGATGGACTCCAGTGTCTCGCCCTGACGCACCGGGTCGGGGATGCCGCTGGTCTCGGGGGTGTGGGACGACATGTCAGGCTCCGGTCGGTCGGGGGGTGTTCACGGTTCCTTCCTACCGTGTCGAACCGACGGCCGTCCGGCGTCCGGCCCTACAGGGCGTCGAGGTAGACCCAGGCGCCGTCGTGGCGCAGGAATCGGCTGTGCTCGTGCACCAGCCCCGCCTGGCCGTCCTCCCGGTAGTGGGCGCGGAACTCGACGGTGCCCTCGTTGTGGAACGGTGTCCCCTCACCGGTACCGAGGATCTCCAGCCCGACCCACTCGGTGGCCGGGTCCAGCCCGACCTCGGCCGGGCGCGTGTCCGGGTGCCATGAGCGGAGGAGGTGGGCCTCGTCGCCGACGGCGAAGGCGCTGTACCGCGAGCGCATGAGGTCCTCGGCGGTGGCGGCCTTCGCGGAGCCGTCGTGCAGCCTCCCACAGCACTGGCCGTACGCCCGGGTCCTGCCGCAGGGACAGGGCTGGTCGGCGGACAGGGGTGGCTGGAGGCGTGGGCGCTTGGACATACGTCCATTGTGACGGCCGCCCGCCACTCGATGGGCCCGGCCGGGGCGTGGACCGGTCGGGTCGTACCGGGGCGCTACGGTCGCGGGATGCGACGAGATCCCCTTGAACAGCGGTCCCTGGACGCGGTCCTGGGCGACACCGGTCGTGCCCGAAGAGAGTTCGATGACGCGCACGCGTGGCTGGTGCGAGCGCTCGACACCCACATGAACCCGGTTTCGGCGGAGGTATGGGCCTTTGACCGCGAGTTCGGGCACGTGCTCCTGGTCCGGCACCGCTGGCGGGACTGGGTCTGCCCGGGCGGTTCGGTCGACCCGGGTGAGAGCCCCAGGGCGGCGGCTTCCAGGGAGTTCGCTGAGGAGACCGGTCTGCGGGCCCTTGTGTCGGTCGTACCGACCGCAGCGTGGGTGCGCTCCTACCGCGCGGACTGGGAGCCGACTCTCGGTCTGGCCTACACGACGGTCCTGGACCGGGCCCTGCCCCTGGGTGGGGAGGCCGGTCAGCCTGCGGCCTGGTTCCCGCTGGACCGTCCCTGGGAGGGCGCGTTTCCGGAGGACCGGGAGCGCATGGCCGTGGAGGCCCGGCGTCTGCGGGTTGAGCGGACGTCCGTGCCGGGAGAGGGGGCCGACACGGGCGGCCGACCGGTCTACTGACCGGGGCGGTTGGGGTGGCGTGGGTCAGGGGGCGGGAGCGAGCGGGGAGGTGGCCCGTCATCGGGTGCGGGGCGTGGACGGGGGATCGGGAGTACGTTTCCTGTTCGCGCTTCGATGTCCATCCACGGGGACCGTACCCAGAAGACTGGCGGGCACAAAACACGAAATCGCCTTTTCCTCGCGATCATGCCTTTTTCGATGCCTCATTCCGGGGACTCCCAGGAACGGTTCCAGGAGGTCAGGACGGGACGCCCGTGTTCCGTTCCGAGAGAGCTGACCGAACCCGTGTCGAGACGGAAGAGAGCCCCTCCCGAGGGCGGCAGCCCGAGCCTTCTGGCGGTCAGGACGCGCAGGAGGTGGCTGTGGGCCACCAGGACGACGTCGCCCCTTTCCAGCGCCGGGGCGAGGTGGTCGAGCACCCGGTCGGCTCTCACGCCCACCTGTTCCGGGTCCTCACCGGGGAACCCGTTCGCCCCCGGCGGCACCCCGTCCGTCCACAGGTTCCAGTCGGGCGTCTCCCGGTGGATCTCGGCGGTGGTGATCCCCTCGTAGGCGCCGTAGTCCCACTCCACGAGATCGGGATGGGTGTCAGCGCCCACGAGCCCGGACAGTTCGGCGGTGCGCACCGCCCGACCCAGCGGGCTGGTGAGCACGAGCGCGAACTCCCGGTCCGCCAGCATCGGGCGCACCGCCCCCGCCTGGCGCTCGCCCTCCTCGGTGAGGGGAAGGTCGGTACGGCCGGTGTGCCGACCCACCCTGCTCCACTCGGTCTGCCCGTGCCTGACCAACACCAGTTCACCCATCCCGGTTTCCTTCCCGGCACACGGCCAGCGCATTCTCACGCGATCGAAAAGCCTCCGAAAGCAACATCTCCGAAAAAGCAACGTTAACCCAGACAAAAAACGACTGCCCTCTCCGAAAAGGACCCCCATCCCACGCGGGGATAGGATTCGAGGCGATTCACCAGCACGAACGCGGAACCCACCCCCGGGAGGAAGAAGAGAAATGCCCACCGTTGATTGGAATCGCCGGACCTGGGGAGGTACGCACACCTGGGAGCAGAGCGGTGACGAATGGGCCCACATGGCCGCGTACTGCGGTCAGCCCTACGAGGAGTGGAAGGCCGGGCTGGTCGAGGAGCTGCTCGCCCCGGGGGCGACCCGGGGCACCTCCCTGGAGATCGGTCCGGGACACGGCCGCTGGACCGAGCACCTGCTGGAGCACTCCACCCGGGTCTGGATCGTGGACGTCAACGAGAGCTGTCTGGACCGCTGCCGTGAGCGGTTCGAGGGCCACCACGGTCTCGACGTCCACCACACCCGCGGGTACTCGATGGACCCGGTCCCCGACGCGTCGATCTCGTTCGTCTGGTCCTTCGACGTCTTCGTCCACCTGGACCCGGACGTGATCTCCGGGTACCTCGGCGAGGTCGCGCGTGTGCTGGAACCGGGGGCGAGCGCGGTGATCCACCACGCGGGCAAGCCCGACTGGTCGCTGCGCCTGGCCCCGGTGAACCGCCGGGCGGGCCGCCCCGGCAGGATCGCCCAGCGCTGGCTGAGTCAGCGCCGGTGGCGCGACGACGGCAACCGCTCCGACGTCTCCCCCGAGGCCTTCGCCGACTGGGCCCGGGAGGCGGGACTGGAGGTCACCGGGCAGCGAACCTCATGGGGCCCCGAGGGCCAGTACACCGTCGACAAGTACCGAGACTGCGTCACCGAGCTCCGCAAGCCCGTGTAGGCGCACCCGTCCCGGGGAACGAACACGGGGCCCCGGCCACTGTCCTCCAGTGGCCGGGGCCCCGTCGCGCTCGTCCTGTCGACTAGGCGGCGTCGGCGGCGCGCTTGGCGACTCGCTCCGCGCGCAGTTCACGGGCCTCGTCGGGGTCCAGGACCGGGGCGGCGGTGAGCAACTGCCTGGTGTAGTCGCTCTGCGGATTCTCGTAGACGGAGTCGCTGTCACCCATCTCCACGATCTCGCCCTTGCGCATGACCGCGACGCGGTCGCTGACCTGGCGCACCACGGCCAGGTCGTGGGCGACGAAGATGTAGGTGAGACCGAAGTCGTCCTGAAGCTCCGAGAGCAGGCGCAGCACCTGGTCCTGGGTGGACACGTCCAGCGCGGAGACGGGCTCGTCGCAGATGATGAGCTTGGGCTTGAGGATCAGCGCGCGGGCGATGGCGATGCGCTGGCGCTGGCCTCCGGAGAAGGCGTGCGGGAACCGGTTGTAGTGGTTGGGCTCCAGACCGACCCGCTCCAGCAGCTCCTGCACCTGCGAACGGATCTTCTTCCCGTCCCGCTCGCCCTGCACGCGCAGGGCGGTGCCGATGCTCTCGCCGATGGTCAGGCGCGGGTTCAGCGACGAGTAGGGGTTCTGGAAGACCATCTGCACGTCGCGGCGGAGCGGGCGCAGCCCGCGCTCGGGCATGTGCGTGATGTCCCGGCCCTCGAACTCCACCGTGCCCTCGGTGGGCTCCAGCAGCCGCATGACCATCCGGGAGAGCGTGCTCTTGCCCGACCCGGACTCACCCACGACGCCGAGGGTCTCGCCCTTGTACAGGTCGAAGCTCACACCCTTGACCGCCCAGAAGTCGGTTGCCCGGCCCCACGTCCCACCGCGCACCCTGAAGCGCTGGGCCACGTCCCGGACCCGCAGCAGCGGCTCCTCCTCGGTGGAGGCGGGCACGAAGGCCTCGAAGTCACCCGGCTTGGTGACGGTACCCTTGCGCTTCTCCCGCTCCACCCGGTCGACCCGGTCCTGCGCGCGGCGCTCGGCCCGTGACATCTCCACGCGCGGAACGGCGGCCAGCAGCGCCTGCGTGTAGGGGTGCTCGGGTGCGGACAGCACCTTGCGCACGTCGCCGCGCTCCACCGCCTGGCCGTGTCGCATGACCACGACCTCGTCCACGGAACCGGCGACGACGGCGAGGTCGTGGGAGACCAGGATCAGCGCCATGTTGAGGTCGCGGCGCAGCTCGTCGAGCAGGTCCAGGATGCGCGCCTGCACGGTGACGTCCAGGGCGGTGGTGGGCTCGTCGGCGAGCAGCACCTTGGGGTCGCACATCAGACCCATGGCGATGACCACGCGCTGGCGCATGCCGCCGGAGAACTCGTGCGGGTAGGAGTTGATCCGCTTGGCGGGCTCGGGGATACCGACCCTGTCAAGCGCCTCCACCGCGCGCTCCCTGGCGGCGGCCTTGCCGGCCTTGGGGTGGTGCACCAGGTAGGCCTCGACCAGCTGGTTGCCGATCGTGTACTGGGGGTGCAGCGACTGCATCGGGTCCTGGAAGACCATCGCGATGTCGTTGCCCCGCATCGACCGCAGCTTCCTGTCGGTCGCGGTCACCACGTCCTGGTCGGCCACCTCGATGGACCCGGTGATCTCGGCGCGGCTGCCCCGGTGCAGACCCATCAGGGCCAGCGAGGTCACGCTCTTGCCGGAACCCGACTCACCCACGATGCCCAGCGCGCCACCGGCGGGCACCTCGAAGGAGAGACCCTTCACCGCGTGGACGTCGCCGTCCATCGTCGGGAAGGTCACCCGCAGGTCATCCACGCGCACGACTGCGTCAGAGGCAGCCGATGCCGGTCCGGTCGAGGCCATGTCACATTTCCTTCAGTAGAGCTGGTCTGGTTCAGCGCTCGGCGCTGGGGCGTGTGCGGCGCGCCCTACCTGGCGATGCGCACCCGTGGGTCGACGACCGGGTACAGGAGGTCGACGATCAGGTTGCAGACGACGATGAACACCGCGCCCAGGAGCGTGACGCCCAGGACGACGGGCAGGTCCTTGGACACGATCGAGGTGATCGCGTAGGCACCCACGCCGTTGAGGGAGAACACCGTCTCGGTGAGGATCGCGCCGCCCAGGACCATGCCGATGTCCAGACCCAGGATGGTGACGATGGGGGTCAGGGTGGGCCGCAGGGCGTGCTTGAAGATCACCTTGCGCTCGCTCAGACCCTTGGCCCGTGCGGTGCGGATGTAGTCCTCGTTGAGGGTCTCCAGCATGCCCGCTCGGGTCTGCCGCGCGTACTGGGCGGCGTGCAGGAACGCCAGCGTCACCCAGGGAAGGAACATGACCTGGAACCAGGCCACCGGGTTCTCGGTGAACGGCACGTAGCGCGACACCGGGAACAGACCCCACTCGTGGACCAGGAAGGCCAGGGCGAGCAGACCGGTGAAGTAGATGGGCAGGGAGACGCCGATGAGGGCGACGCCCATGGCCAGGCGGTCGAAGATGCTGCCCCTCTTGACAGCGGAGAGCACGCCGACGGCCACACCGCCGATGACCCAGATCACCGCGGCGCCGAGGCCGAGGGACAGGGTGACGGGGAGGCGGTCGAGGAGCTGCGGCAGCACCGGGGAGTTCGTGGTGAAGGAGTACCCGAGGCACGGGGCCGCGCACTGCACCGTCTCCCGGCCGAAGGTGAACTCCTGGCCGAGCAGCAGCGTGCGGATGAAGTCGTAGAACTGGACCGCGACGGGCTGGTCGAGGCCAAGGCGCTCCACGGTGGCGTCGAGCGCCTCCGGGGTGGGCGCCTTGCCCACGTACATCGCCGCCATGCCGTGCGGGGTGACGCCCGCCCACCTGGGCAGGACGTAGAAGATCCAGAAGGTCACCGCCGTGACGACGGCGAGAAGCAAGAGACCCGCACCAAGGCGGCGGAGAACATAATTCAGCATCGCGGTCGGCGGCGGGGACACCCGAGGGATCGCCTCGGGCTCCCCGCCGCTTTCACCTGCCTTCTCGTACTAGTTCAGGCTGGTAGTTCGGGACCTAGCCCCGGTCGACGCCCAGCGCCATGAAGTCGTACATCATGTACGCGGGGTGGTAGTAGGCGTTGGTGAGCTCGTCGGAGCGGTAGATCAGCGTCTTGTCGAAGACCACCGGCAGGATGGCGGCGTTCTCCATGACGAGGGTGTCGATCTGGGTGTACAGATCGGCGCGCTCGTCCGGGTCCTCGGTCTTGAGGGCGTCGTCCCAGAGGCCGTTGATCTCGGGGTCGTCGAGCTCGGAGGTGTTGAAGTTGCCGGTCTCCATGATCGCGTCGCCGTGCGTGATCTTGGAGGCGAAGCCGTAGCCGGTCGGCCAGTCCGGGCCCCAGCCCGAGACGCTCAGGCCGATGTTGTTCTCACGGACGTAGTCCTGCGAACCGGCGTACTGGCCGAAGAAGTCCCCGGACGGGAACGACTTGATCTCGACGTCGATGCCGACGCGGGCCAGCGACTGCTGGAGAGCCTCGGCGGTCTGGACGTCCTTCTCACGCTCGGTGCGGACCGCGATGTTGGTCTTGAAGCCGTCGGACTCGCCGCACTCGTCGAGCTTCTCCTGGGCCTTGTCCAGGTCACCCTTGTCGTCAGCGGACGAGTACAGGTCCGAGTCGGTGTTGGAGCCCGGGATGGCCGGGGGGAGCAGGGTGGTGGCGAGGTCACCACCGGTCGCGCCGCCCCAGGCACGCCACATGCTGTCGCGGTCGGCGGCGTACATGATCGCCTGGCGGCAGGCCACGTCCTCGATGATCGGGAGGTGGATGTTCACGTAGCGCAGGGCGCCGGAGAACGGGTTGTCCAGGTTGCCCTGGGCGCTCTCGTCGTCCAGGAGGCGGGCGTTCATCGCCGGGCCCACGCCGGTGCCGGCGAGGTCCACGTCGATCTCGCCGCTGAGCAGGCGCTCGTCGATCTCGTCCTGGGAGACGCCGATCTCGACCTCGATGCGGTCGGGCAGGGCCTGACGGACGGGGTCGGTGTCGGAGTCCCAGTGCTCGTTGCGCTCCAGGTTCAGCTTGACGCCGGGCTCGTACTGACCGTCGAACTTGTACGGGCCGGAGGAGAGGACGTTCTCCTGGTACAGGGCCTCGCGGTCGGCCTCGATCGGCACCGGGGCGGTCTGCGGCTGGGTCAGCACGTTCGGGAACTCGGAGAACGAGTCCTTGAGGTGGAAGACCAGGGTGTGGTCGTCCGGGGTCTCGATGGAGTCGAAGCCCGCGAGCGGGTCGTCACCGTTGTCGTAGACGTTGTGGTCGTCCTGGTCCAGGTGGGCCTTGAAGTACTGCGGGCCCTCGGTGAACACGCCGCCGTTGAAGTTGGCGCGGGCGATGCCGTACTTGATGTCCTGGGCCGTGATCGCAGTGCCGTCCTCGTACTTGAGGCCTTCCTGGATCTTGACGGTCCACTCGGTGAAGTCGTCGTTGGGCTCCGGCAGATCCACGGCCATGTCGGGGATCAGGTCGGTGGCGTTGTCGCCCGGCTCGGGGTTGAAGGCGAGGAGCGTACGGGCGTAGTAACGGGAGAAGTTCCAGTTGAACGCGTAGTACGTGTTGCCCGGGTCGGTGGAGTCGAAGTCCGCGGCGAGCGCGTACTTGAGCGTGCCGCCGGCCTTGTCCGAGGCGTTGACGACCTCGGTGGAGCCGAGGTCGAAGCTGTCGGCCGAGTCGGAGCCGCCGCCGGTGGCGGCGCCGCCGCAGGCGGACAGGAAGAGGGACGCCGCCGCGCCGAGCGCGACGAATCCGAGGGTGCGCTTCATCAAGGAAGTACCTCTCTGAACCTGGTATGGGGATGGTCGGAACATGGGTTGACCGGACTTCTGAGCGGCTTGGGAGACGGGCCTCCCCGCTCGGGGTCGGGTCAGTCCGAGGTCCGGGGATCGAAGGCGTCGCGCAGGCCGTCACCGAAGAGGTTGAACGCCAGGACGGTGATGAAGATGGCCAGGCCGGGGAAGATGATGAAGTAGGGCGCCGTCTGGTAGAAGGGCACCGCTTCGGAGAGCATCTTGCCCCAGCTCGGCGTGGGCGGGTTGATGCCGACGCCGAGGAAGCTCAGGGCCGCCTCGAACAGGATGTTCGTGGGGATCAGGAGCGTGGAGTAGACGATGATCGGCGTGACCAGGTTCGGCAGGATCTCCTTGAAGAGGATGTGCCGGTTGCTGGCGCCGAGGCTCTTGGCCGCCTCGACGAACTCGCGCTCGCGCAGGGCGAGGGTCTGTCCGCGGACGATGCGGGCGATGTAGGGCCAGTTGAAGAACCCGATGATGAAGACGATGACGCCGATTCTCAGCCCGTTGCCGGTCAGTCCGAAGACGCCGTCGGGGATGACGCCGACGAGGGCGATCGCGAACAGCATCAGCGGGAAGGCCAGGAAGATGTCCATGGCTCGGCTGATGACGGTGTCGACCCAGCCACCCATGTAACCGGCGATGATGCCGAGCAGGGTGCCCAGGGCCACGCACACCAGCGTGGCCAGGAAGGCGACCAGCAGTGAGATCTGGGCGCCGTAGAGGATACGGCTGAACAGGTCACGACCGGTGGTGGGCTCGACGCCCAGCAGGTGGTCGGAGCTGATCCCGCCCCAGCGGTCGATGCCCGCGTCCGGGTTCTCGGGGTCGAGGTAGGGGACGCGACGGCTCGGGTCGATCAGGTCCTGGTGGAACTGGGTGGGCGGGTGCCCGAACAGCTTGACCAGGAAGGGCGCGAAGATCGCGGCCAGGATGAGCAGGATCACGACCAGGCCGGAGACCATGGCGACCTTGTCTCGGCGCAGTCGTTGCCAGGCGATCTGCCTCAGGGACCGATTGTCGGCGTCGCTGCGACCCGGGGCCGACGCGCCGGGTTCCGAGTCGACCGGTTCGGTCGTCTCAGGGGCATGCGAGGGCGCGCTCATCAGGCCACCACTCTCCACTCATGCTTCTGGCCGAGGGGACTGATCCCACGCGTGAGCCACTAGGGGGTGACCCTTCCAGGTCTCACGGTGGGGCCGGCCGGTTCTCGACTCTGGCTGGCGTGGGCGTTGGACCGACGGGGCGAGAGGATGGCCCGTCTCGTCGGTACTGGCACGTGACGCGCCCAACCGTTGAGAGGTTGGGCACAACCACGGACCTTTCCGCCCGGGATGTTACACAACGACCAATTTACTCGCCCTTTGAGCGCACGTCGTCCAAAGTCTGCCTGTGTAGCCAAAACGTAACAAACGCTAACAAACAACCCATATGGCCACTAAAGACCGCAAACCACGCATTCATCGGACGACCGGGGCTGAGCAGGGACAAGACCGGAACCGCGCCCGGCCAACGATACGACCAAAACACCGCGAACCAACCCGATACAGGGGTTCTATGGCAAGTGCTATGAAACCGTGAGTGTCCGCCGCATTCCCCTACGTGAACCACGCCACGCAGGGGTGCGTCCAGCGCCACATGGCGGGGTGCGCGTTGGCGGACACGACCGCGCGCACGGAAAGAGGGCGGTCCCGCTCTGGCGGGGCCGCCCTCGTCGTCGCGGAGGGGGTGGGCTACTCGATGCCGCGCTTGCGCAGCATCGCCTCGATGTCATCGAAGTCGTCGTCGGCCGCGGGCGCCTTGGCCTGCTTCGGGGCACCGACCTGGCCCGCCGGGGCCGGCGCGGCACCCGCCGCGGGGGTGTCCCCGCCCTCGGTCCTGGCCCGCGCCTTGTCCTCGGGCCGCGCACCGGGCCTGACCCCGATGCCCTTGGACTTCATGAAGCCCGAGACCACGTACAGGACCACCATGAGCACGGCCAGCCCGAGGCCGACCCACGACTGGAGTTTGAAGGCCATGGTCAGCAGGATGCCGAGCACGCCGAGGACGAACTGCAACACCACGTCCATCAGCAGGAGGAGGCCCGCGATCACGGGCAACAGCGACCAGGCGACGCCGCGCAGGCCGTAGGCCGCGCCCTTCCTCCGCCACACGAAGTAGGAGATGACGAAACCGACCACCGTCAGGGCCGCCCCCAGCCCCATACCGACGTTCTCACTCAAAGTCTCAGGCATGCGCCCAGTCTCCCATCCCGCGTCCCCACGCACATCCGGCCGATCCCCTAGGGCGTCCACCGGCGGGGACGGCGCCCGGAGCCGTGCGGCCCGGCGCCTCTCCCCGCTCCCCCACGCTACCCACCCCTGAGCGGGTCACCAAGGGACCGATCGCCCGCGGGGCGGCTGGCCCCGCGGGGAGGGCGGGAGTCCGCAGGTGAGTACGGGCTGCTCAGGCTTCGGAGACCAACGACTCCAGCCACGCCAGGTCGACCCCGACCAGGCTGTCCCTGAAGACCACGCCCTCGCGGGGTGCGACCTCGACGTGGTTGGGGATCGCGACGGTGACGCACCCGGCGTCGGCTGCGGAGGTCACCCCCACCACCGAGTCCTCCACTGCCACACAGCGCCTCGGGTCCACGCCCAGGCGGCGGGCGGCCCTCAGGTACGGGTCGGGATGGGGCTTGTTGGCCTCCACCTCGTCGCCCGCCACCGAGTCCACGAAGCTCTCCAGACCGATACCGCCGATGGCCGTCTCGATCAGGGTGCGTTCGGTGGAGGTGACCAGGACCGCCGGGACCCCGGCCTCGGCGAGCATCGTCACCAGTTCCTTGGCGCCGGGGCGCAGGTCGGCCCCGCCCTCCAGCTTGGCGCGGAAGCGGTCGTAGAGCATGTCCGCCACCTGGCGCGGGGTGAGGTGGTCCGCCCCGGTCAGCTCGATGATGTAGCGGCCCACCGGCTCGGCGGCGTTGCCCACGTTGGCCTCGTGGTCGACCTCGGTCCACTCGCCGCCCAGTTCGGCGACCAGCTCGGCCTCCGCCTCACCCCACAGGTGCTCGCTCTCGATGAGGGTGCCGTCCATGTCCAGCAGGACGGCCTGGAGTCGGCGTTCCACCGGGGCGTCGGTCTCGGTCAGTTCGGAACTCACTGTGCTCAATTCGCTCATCTCGACTCGTGGCGTGGTGGCGGTGGTGCTGACCCCCATGGGGAGGGCCCCGCCGGTGTCCGTCATCGGCGGGGCCCACACCTTGGCTGGTCAGACGTTGAAGTATGTCGCCTCTGGGTGATGGATGACGATCGCGTCGGTGGCCTGTTCGGGGACGAGCTGGAACTCCTCGGACAACGACACCCCCACCCGCTCGGGCGCCAGCAGCCGCACGATCTTGGCACGGTCCTCCAGGTCCGGGCAGGCGCCGTACCCCAGCGAGAAACGGGCGCCCCGGTAGCCGAGCTTGAAGAACGCGTCCAGCTCGGCGGGGTCCTCCCCCGCGAAGCCCAGCTCGGCGCGGACCCGGGTGTGCCAGTACTCGGCCAGGGCCTCGGTGAGCTGCACCGACAGCCCGTGCAACTCCAGGTAGTCGCGGTAGGCGTTCTTCTCGAACAGCTCAGCGGTGGCCCGGCTGATCGCCGCGCCCACCGTCACCACCTGGAAGGAGACCACGTCCAGCTCACCCGACTCCTTGGGCCGGAAGAAGTCGGACAGGCACAGGTGCCGGTCCCGGCGCTGGCGCGGGAACGTGAACCGGGTGCGTTCGGTCCCGTCCTCGTCCAGCACGACCAGGTCGTCGCCCTCGCTGTAGCAGGGGTAGTGGCCGTGCACGACCGCCGCCTCCAGCAGGCCCTCGGTCTGGATGCGGTCCAGCCACATCCGCATGCGGGGGCGGCCCTCGGTCTCCACCAGTTCCTCGTAGCTGGGGCCGTTGCCGCCACGGGACGCCTTGAGTCCCCACTGCCCCATGAACGTGGCGCGTTCGTCGAGGAAGGCGGCGTAGTCGGCCAGCGGGATGCCCTTGCTGATCCGGTCACCCCAGAACGGCGGGGTGGGCACCCTGTTGGTCGTGGAGACGTCGCTGCGGGCGGGCATCGCCTCGGGTTCGGTGACCTTGAGGGTGGCCCCGCGCCGGACCCGGCGCTGGCGCAGTTCGGGGAGCTTGGCCCCCTCCTCGCCGCGCTTGACCGCCATGAAGGTGTCCATCAGGCGCAGGCCCTCGAAGGCGTCCTTGGCGTAGCGCACCTCGCCGCCGAACATCTCGGCCAGGTCCTGCTCCACGTAGGAGCGGGTGAGGGCGGCGCCGCCCAGGAGCACCGGGAAGCGCTCGGAGATGCCCCGGGAGTTCATCTCCTCCAGGTTCTCCTTCATGATCACGGTGGACTTGACCAGGAGTCCGGACATGCCGATCACGTCGGCCCGCCTCTCCTCGGCCGCCTCCAGGATCGCCGACACCGGCTGCTTGATGCCGAGGTTGACCACCTCGTAGCCGTTGTTGGACAGGATGATGTCCACGAGGTTCTTGCCGATGTCGTGGACGTCGCCCTTGACGGTGGCGAGCACGATGCGGCCCTTGCCGTCGTCGTCGCTCTTCTCCATGTGCGGTTCGAGGTAGGCGACCGCGTTCTTCATGACCTCGGCGGACTTGAGCACGAAGGGCAGCTGCATCTGCCCGGAGCCGAACAGCTCGCCGACCGTCTTCATGCCCTCCAGGAGGGTGTCGTTGACGATGGCCAGGGCCGGGCGCTCGGCCAGCGCCTCGTCGAGGTCGGCCTCGATGCCGGTGAGCTCGCCGTCGATGATCCGGCGCTCCAGGCGCTCCCACAGCGGGAGGGCTGCCAGTTCCTCGGCGCGGGAGGCCTTCATGGCCTTGGCGTCGACGCCCTGGAACATGTCGATGAACTCCGACAGGGGGTCGTAGTCGCCCTCACGCCGGTCGAAGACGAGGTCGAGCGCCACCTTGCGCTGGTCCTCGGGAATCTGGTTGATCGGCACGATCTTGGAGGCGTGCACGATCGCCGAGTCCAGGCCCGCCTGGACGGCCTCGTGCAGGAACACGGAGTTGAGCACGATCCGCGCGGCCGGGTTGACGCCGAAGGACAGGTTGGACAGACCCAGAGTGGTCTGCACCTCCGGGTAGCGGGCCTTGAGCTCGCGGATGGCGTTCAGGGTCTCGATGCCGTCTCGCCGCGTCTCCTCCTGCCCGGTGGTGATGGGGAAGGTGAGGCAGTCGATGACGATGTCACTGGTGTTCAGCCCCCAGTCGCCGGTGATCTCGTCGATCAGGCGGCTGGCCACCCGGACCTTCCACTCGGCGGTGCGGGCCTGACCCTCCTCGTCGATGCACAGGCCGACCACGGCCGCACCGTGCTCCTGGGCCAGCCGCATGATGCGGGTGAAGCGGGAGTCGGGGCCGTCGCCGTCCTCGTAGTTGACCGAGTTGACCACCGCGCGCCCGCCCAGGGCCTCCAACCCGGCCTCCAGGACCTCGGGCTCGGTGGAGTCGAGCATGAGCGGCAGGGTGGAGGCGGTGGCCAGGCGCGAGGCCAGCTCGCGCATGTCGCGCACGCCGTCGCGGCCCACGTAGTCGATGTTGAGGTCCAGCACGTGGGCGCCGTCGCGGATCTGGTCGCGGGCGATCTCCACGCAGGCGTCCCAGTCCTCGGCCAGCATGGCCTCACGGAACTTCCTGGAGCCGTTGGCGTTGGTGCGCTCGCCGACCGCCAGGTAACTGGAGTCCTGGCGGAAGGGGACGCTCTGGTACAGGGAGGACGCGGCCGCCTCGACCAGCGGCCTGCGGGTCTTCAGGCCCCGGCCCTGGACCCGTTCGACGACCTGGCGCAGGTGCTCGGGGGTGGTGCCGCAGCAGCCGCCGACCAGGCTGAGCCCGAACTCGGCGGTGAAGGTGTCGTGGGCGTCGGCCAGTTCCGCCGGGGAGAGGTTGTAGACCGCCCCGTTGGGACCCAGCTCGGGCAGGCCCGCGTTGGGCATCACCGAGATGGGGATGGGCGAGTGGTGCGACAGGTAGCGCAGGTGCTCGCTCATCTCGGCGGGACCGGTGGAGCAGTTGAGGCCGATGACGTCGATGTCCAGCGGGGCCAGGGAGGTGAGGGCGGCGCCGATCTCCGAGCCCATGAGCATGGTGCCGTTGGTCTCGATGCTGACCTGGGCGATGATCGGCACGTCCCGGCCCAGGGCCGCGCGGGCCCGCCTGGCGCCGACCACGGCGGCCTTGACCTGGAGCAGGTCCTGGCAGGTCTCGATGAGGATGGCGTCGGAGCCGCCGTCGATGAGCCCGTGCGCGGTCCGCTCGTAGTAGTCGCGCAGGAACGTGTAGGGGGCGTGGCCCAGCGTGGGCAGCCGGGTTCCGGGACCGACCGAGCCCAGCACGTAGCGGGGCTGGTCGGCGGTGGAGTGGGCGTCGGCGGCCTCGCGGGCGATGCGCGCCCCGGCCTCGGCGATCTCGTAGGTGCGGTCCTCGATGCCGTACTCGTAGAGGCCGCCGTAGTTGGCGGAGAAGGTGTTGGTCTCCACACAGTCGGAACCGGCCTCGAAGAAGGCGGCGTGGGTGTCCCGGACGATGTCGGGCCGGGTCAGATTGAGGATGTCGTTGAGGCCCTCGTGGCCCTCGAACTGGTCGAGGTCGAGATCGTGCGCCTGCAACATGGTGCCCATCGCCCCGTCCGCGACGATGACTCGCTGGGACAGTGCTTCACGGAACGTCCGTCGATCTCTCATGTTCAGCAACTCTAGTCTCGGGGCCCCGCGGGAGCCCAGCTCGATCCCGGTGATGCTTGGCACGGGGACCTGCGGCGCTGGGCGGACCCACGGCGCGGGGCGGGGCGGGGTCGGCGTCCGGGGACAGCGGTGTGTCCCGGTCAGTCGCTGGTCGCGAGGCTACCTCATCGGCGTTTCGCCACGTGAGACAGGCGTCCCAAAGTTGCGCCTGAGGCCAGCGTCGACCGTCCCAGGACAACGGTTTCTCGCTCACCTCGGCACCCCATAGGGTGGTGTGGTCCGCGTTCAGGAAGGGGCCGTCCATGATCCAGCTCGACCGCGAGCTCGTCGAGCCTGTCATGGTGGCGGCGTTCGAGGGATGGAACGACGCCGGTGAGGCCGCGAGCCTCGCCGTGTCGCACCTGTCCGAACAGTGGGACGCCCCGGAGCTGTGCGCCCTGGCCCCGGACGACTACTACGACTTCCAGGTCACCCGGCCGAGGATGACGGTGACCGAGGGCACGCTGACCGAGATGGAGTGGCCCACCACCCGTGTGCGGGTGGTCCGCCCGCCGGGTGCGCGCCGCGACGTCGTCCTGGTCAGCGGGCCCGAACCGAACATGCGCTGGCGCTCCTACACGGCTGACCTGCTGGCCATCGCCCGTGAGCTGGGGGTCCGGCGCGCCGTGATCCTGGGGTCCCTGCTGGCCGACGCACCGCACACCCGCCCCATCCCGGTGACGGGGATGTGCTCGCCGCCGGAGCTGGGCACCCGGTACGGCCTGGAGGCCGCGACCTACTCCGGGCCGACCGGGATCGTCGGCGCCGTGCACGAGACGTTCAGTGCCGTGGGCGTGGAGACCGTGTCGCTCTGGGCGGCCATCCCGCACTACGTGGCGCAGCCGCCCTGCCCGAAGGCGACGCTGGCCCTCCTGGGCTGGGTCCAGGACTTCGTGGAGACCGAGGTCCCTCTGGGAGACCTGCCGGAGGATTCCGTCTCCTGGGAGGCCAGTGTCAACGACCTCACCGCCGAGGACGAGGACATCGCCTCCTACGTGCGCGGGCTGGAGGAGGCCAAGGACACGGTGGACCTCCCCGAGGCCACCGGCGACGCCATCGCCAAGGAGTTCGAGCGCTACCTGCGCCGTCGCGACGACAGCTGACTCCGAGGGGACTCCGACCCGTCTGGAAGTCCAGCTTTTCTGTTACCGCGCCTTTATGCCGATATAGCTATCTTGCGAATGATGGCTCGCGGATCGGGGGAACTGGGCCAGGGGCCCGGAGTGCGTGTTACGGGGGTACGCGCTCTCCGGGACCGGGTGGGGCCGCCGTCCTCCGAGGCCTGGGACAAGCGCCCGTCCCGACCGCGCGGGGTGGGGTCTGGGGCTACTTGTGAGGATCGCCTTCGTCATCGCCAACGGCTACGCCATGGGTGGCACGGTACGGACCGTGCACAACCTGGCACGGGGGTTGTCGGCACACCATGAGGTCGAGATCGTGAGCCTGGTCCGCAAACGCCGGAAACCGTTCTTCACACCCGACGAGAACGTGAGCCTGGTTCCGCTGAGCGACGACACGGACGAGTCGCGCATCAGACTTCCCAGAAAACGGGTCATGGACCACTGGCACGAACAGGCCGAACGGATCGTGCCCGAACCCGAGCGGCGCCGGAACAAGAACTACACCCCGGAAGCGGTCACCGGTCTGCGCCGCTACCTGCGTACCACCAAGGCGGACATGGTGATCGGGACCCGCCCAGGGATCAACCTGCTCCTGGCCGAGTGGGCGCCGTCGCGCGTCCTGACCATCGGCCAGGAGCACCTCAACCTGGGCGAGCACAACACCAAGGTGCGCAAGGCCATCACCAAGGTGTACCCGAAGCTCGGCGGGCTGAGCGTGCTCACCGAGACCGACCGCGCCGCCTACGCGGAGCTGCTCGGCTCGCCCGAGGGATGGCTGACCGCCCTGCCCAACGCGCTGGAGCCGGGTGAGCCGCCCCGGTCCACTCTGGACGAGCCGATCATCGCGGCCGCCGGACGGTTCTCCCCGGTCAAGCAGTACCCGCTGCTGGTCGAGGCGTTCGCCCACGTGGTGGCGGAGCATCCGCAGTGGCGGCTGCACATCCACGGTGGCGGCGACCGGGACGAGGAGCTGCGCGAGACGGTGCGGCGGCTGGGCCTGGAGGACAACGTCGGCATCATGGGCCGGACCACCGACATGCTCGGCGAGCTGTCCAAGGCCTCGATGCTGGCGGTGAGCTCGCGGGTCGAGGGGTTCGGGATGACCATCATCGAGGCGTTCTCCGTGGGGGTCCCCGCGGTGAGCTTCGACTGCCCCCACGGCCCCAGGGAGATCATCGACCACGGCCGCAACGGCCTGTTGGTGCCGCCCCAGGACACCGAGGCGCTGGGGGCGGCGCTCAACCGCCTGGTGGCGGACCGGGAGGAACGCCACCGCATGGGCACCCAGGCGCTGGCCTCGGCCTCCGACTACAGGTTGGAGGACGTGACCGCGCAGTGGGAGGGATTCCTGGAGCGGCGTCGGGCGCAGCGTCCTCGGAGGGGACCGCTGGCAGCGCTGTTCGGCTGAGCCCGGACCGCCCCGGCCGGGCGTGGCCGGGGACGGTCGGGGCTCACAGGCGCAGGCGGCGCCACTCCCCCGTGGCGAGGACAGCGGCCCAGGCGCCGGCGATGCGTGCGAGTCCGCGGCGGACCTCGTCGACGACGGCGGGCGCCAGCGGGGACTCGGCCTGTTCGGCGGGCTCCAACCGCACGGTGACGCGCAGCCCGTCCAGGACCTTCTGGGCACGACCCAGGGTCTCGGGGTCGGGGGCGCTCTCCCGGTCGAGCAGGGCGCGGATCCCGTCGCGCAGCGTGATGGCCTCGTCGAGGTCGGCGAGGGTGATGGGGATGGCGCCCTCGGTGACGAGTCGGTGCTCCCTCAGGAACCGGGCCAGGTCGGCGCGATCAGTGAGGCTGCCGCCGGTCGAGACGAAGTCAGCGATGAGTTCCGCCGCCGCGCTGGGCCGGGTGGGGGTACTGGTCGTGGTCGTGGTCATGGCCGCCATCCCATCACGGCCCGCCCGACGGTGGTGTCGATTCGGCGATGTCGTGGCCACAGGTGGTCACCACGATCTCCACCGAAACGGACGCTGTCGGACAAGTGCACCATGCACCCCTCCATCCCCTCCTTCCCCACCACCGGCAGACGGAAGTCGTCCCGCCTGGAGCGACGCGGGCCCTCCCGGACGGGCGGTCAGGGGTGCGCGGCCAGGGCCGCCAAGGCCCCTCGGTCCGAGGGAAGGCCGAGCCCGTGAAGGACGAGGGTGAGGTCGGCGACGTGCGTGGCCCAGAGCCGGTCGTTGTCGACCACCGCCGTGAGGTAGGCGCGTTGGAGGTCGGTGGGGTCCACGACCTCGGGCACGGTCGTTCCCTCCCTGACTCCCATGGCCAGGCGGAGCAGACCGCTCAGGTCGGACTCGGAGGTGAACACGCTGGCCACCGCCGCCAGGGCCCGGAAGGCCGGGAGGAGGTCGGCCGCGTCCTCGGGGCCGGAGCGGTCCACCAGGGCGGCCACCAGCGAGAACCGTACGCGGCCGGGGAAGAAGCCGGGGCGGTCCTGGAACCAGGCGTCGGCGCCGCTCGGATCGGCCAGGGCCGCCCGGAGCTCTCCGAGGGCGACGGGATCATCCCCCAGGTGCTCCGAAAGCGCGGCGCAGGCACGAATGGCCTGGTCGGGATGGGTGAGGAAGGCGGAGGTGTCCCCGCCGCCCTCCACCAGGGCGAGCACGATCGCCGCTCCTTGGTCCCGGTTCTCGGCGAGGTCGGCGGCGCCGGACAGGTCCACCTCCGGTGCGTCCCCCAGGCGGCTCAGCGCGCCGCTGGCCGTCACCGCCTGTTGACGCACCCGACCGTCCGCGTGCGTGAGCAGCGGCCGCACCGCCCCGAGGAGCGCGGGCGCGGCCAGGTGCAGGTCCCGGAGGGCGGCGTGGAACAGGGTGTCCAGGAGCGGGTCCTCCCAGGGATCCCCGTCACCCTCCGCGTCGCGGTCGGCCCTCCGGGACAGGAGCGCGTCGAGTTCGTCCCGGCGCTCCCCCGGGTCCGCCAGCTCGACCAGTTCGGCGACCGAACGCCCGGCGGATGCCTCCGTGACCGCGCGGGCCACGTCGGCGAGGAACCCGAGCAGGCGCGGGCGGAGCGGATCGGAGGGTGCACCGGCCGCCTCACCCCACGGTTCCGACACCGGGAGGTCTCCCACGCGGTCCGCCAGGAGGCTGGCGACGAACAGGGCCGCGGGCGGGGTGGCCGGGTAGACGGTCCCCCGGCGCAGGATCGCACCGTTCAGGTAGCCAAGCGCCTTCGACCACTCCTCCTCCTTCTCGGAGAGCAGACCAGCGAGGATCTCCGGTGCGTCGGTCGCCGGACCGTGGGCGTGGAAGGTCCTCGACCAGTCGGTCGAGTGGAGGATGTCAGCTCTGGTGTCCATGGCCGCATCCTGGCAGCGGACACCGACCGTTGGCGTGGCGTCCCAGCCCCGGTGCCGGGCGGATCACTACACTCGGGCGCTGGAACCCCAGGTCAGGAGGCCGCCATGACGTTCGCCCAACCCCCGCGCGACCCACTCGGGCGCGCGATGTACCGCGCCCCGATCTGGATCTACCGACTGGGCCTGGGTGCGCTCCTGGGCGAGCGCTTCGTCCTGCTCACGCACCGGGGACGCACCACCGGTGAGGCACGCCAGGCCGTCCTCGAGGTGGTGGGCCGCAACGACGCCACCGGGGCGGTGTTGGTGGCCTCGGGCTACGGGGACCGGTCCCAGTGGTTCCGCAACATCCGCGCGCAACCGCGGGTCCTGTTCCAGGTCGGCAACCAGCGCCGCAGAGGGGTGGCCGAACCGCTCCCCCCGCGGGAGTCCGGACGCGCGCTCGCCCACTACGCGCAGCGCCACCCGGTGGCGGCCGCCGAGCTGATGCGCGGGCTCGGTCACGACGTGGAGGGATCCGAGGCCTACGAGCGGATCGGGTCCGACCCCGCCAACGGCGTCCCCGTGGTGCGGCTGCTCCCGGACGCGGAGACGGTCCGGTTCCCCGACTTCACCACCCCCACGGGGCCGGGGGTGCCACGGCCCAGGGGCTGAGACAAGGCTCCGTGCCCGTCCCTGACGAACCGGACGGGAACGGGCACGGAGGTGTGAGGATACCGTGGACGGCGGTCGTCTAGAGCACGACGCCGAGCAGTGTGTCCACGGTGGTGCGCGCCAGACCGGGGGCCGAGGTGTCGGTGCCGCCCTGGGTCAGCGCGGTGGCCGCCCAGGCGTCCACGGCCGCGAGCGCGGAGGGGGAGTCCAGGTCCTCGGCGAGCGCGGCACGTACCGCGGCCAGCACGGGGGCCGCGTCCGGCCCCGCTCCGAGGGCCACCGCCGCACGCCAGCGCTCGGCGCGCTCGGTCGCGGCGGGCAGCTCGGCGTCGGTCCACTCCCACGGGGCGCGGTAGTGGTGGTCGAGCATGGCCAGCCGGATGACGGCCGGGTCCACGCCCTCCTTGCGCAGCTTGGACACGAAGACCAGGTTGCCCAGCGACTTCGACATCTTCTCGCCGTTCAGACCGACCATGCCCACGTGCAGGTGGTTGTGGGCGTTGGGCTGACCGGTGGCGCAACGGGTCTCGGCCGCGCCCATCTCGTGGTGCGGGAAGATGAGGTCGCTGCCGCCGCCGTTGAGGTCGAACGAGGGGCCGAGCCGGTCCAGGGCGATGGCGCTGCACTCGATGTGCCAGCCGGGACGGCCGCGCCCGAGGGGGCTGTCCCACGCGGGTTCACCGGGGCGCTCGGCACGCCACAGCAGCCAGTCCAGGGGGTCCTTCTTGTCCGCGCGCGTCGGGTCGCCGCCCCGCTGGCCGAAGAGGTCGAGCATCTCCTCGCGGCTGAGGTTGCTGATCTCGCCGAACTTCGACGCGGCCTCGACGGAGAAGTAGAGGTCGCCGTCCACCTCGTACGCGGCGCCGGTCTCGCGGATGCGGACGGCGAGCTCGCTGATGAGGTCGACGGACTCCACGACGCCCACGTACGACGTGGGCGGGATGATCGACAGGGCGGCCATGTCCGCACGGAAGACGTCGATCTCCCGGTGGGCGAGGTCGCGCCAGTCGACTCCGGTGGCCTCGGCCCGCTCCAGCAGGGGGTCGTCGATGTCGGTGGTGTTCTGGACGTAGTTGACGTCGTGCCCGGCGTCCCGCCACACGCGGTTGACCAGGTCGAAGGTCAGGTAGGTGAAGGCGTGCCCCAGGTGGGCGGCGTCGTAGGGGGTGATGCCGCAGGCGTACATACCCGCGGTGGAGCCCGGCGTGGTCGTCCTTATCCGTCCGGTGGCGGTGTCGTGGATACGGAGAGGGCCGCCGGAACCCGGCAGGGGGACGATGTCAGGCGCAGACCATGAACGCATACCGGGAAGCCTATCCGCACGTGCACGCGACAAACGCACAGATAGCGGGTGGGGTGGAAGGTGATGATTTCCCCAGGTGGGGCGGGAATACCGGTCACCGTTCCTGTGGCGCGGCGAGGATCCTGACCCGGCCGATGAGCAGGACGCTGAGGAGGGCGGTCCCGCCGCACAGGGTCGCCAGGAGTTCGTTGCCCAGGCGCCAGTGCAGGAGGGCGCCACTGAAGGAGACGACGTAGAGCAGCCAGTACGCCCCGGATTCGATGAGGTTGCCGCTTCGGCCCATGGTGGTGCCCCCTGCTGTGTACGCGTGCGTTCCACGCGTGTCCGACGGCGAATGCGCCGTCTCTCAGAGAGACGCCGCGATCACGCAGGGGGTTTACGCATTCCTTAGGTCGTGGCTCACGCCCCGGTGTGCCCTCGACCTCGCTCCTCCACCCTAGACAGGTGGCGGTCGGCCGAAGGCGCACGACGCACCGGCGGTCACGGGTGGGCGGCCAGCTGGAGATCGAGAAGGTCCAGGTCAGCGGCGCCCGGGAAGCCGGGGTCGTCCTTGAGCGCGCGCAGGCGGCGGCGGACCGGCCCGGCCTCGGACCGGCGGGTGAGCGGCTCGGCGACCAGACGCCCGCGGCCGGAGAGGGCTCCGGTCGGGGTACGCAGCGCCCAGCCGGTGTGGTCGGCGCGGGTCAGGAGCCCGACGGTGCCGTCCTTCTTCACCCGTACCCACTGCCCCACCAGGTCGGCGGGGTCGAACAGGGGCGCGGGGACGGCGTGGGCGCTCAGCATGTGGGTTCCTCGGTGGATCGTCGAACGTCTTTCCTGAAGGAGACGATCCACCACGGCGCCTATGACGCGCTTTCGAAAAACTTCTGAGAAAACCCGGAGAACCCGGTCTTGTGCTTCCGAATTACTAAACGTACAGTAACTTTTCAGAACCAATGGTCACCAGGTGACCACACTGGGTCGCGACACGCGTGTCAGGCCCGGTACTCCACCGCCCCTGTGGGGCTTCCCCCCGGAGTAGCCCATGCACCGCGCCCTGTTCATGGCGGTCATCACCGCCGCGGCCCTGCTCTCCCCCGCCACCGCCTCAGCGTCCACCACGGAGTCCGACATGCGGGCCACGCTCGTGTGGTCGGACGAGTTCAACGGCCCCGCGGGAAGCGCCCCCAACCCCGCGAACTGGAACCACGAGACCGGTGACCACGGCTGGGGCAACAACGAGCTCCAGAACTACACCAACAGCCGCGCCAACTCGGCACTCGACGGTAACGGCCACCTCGTCATCACGGCCCGCCAGGAGGCCCACGGCGGTTACACCTCCGCCCGCCTGACCACCCAGAACAAGGTCCAGCCCCAGTACGGCCGGGTCGAGGCGCGCATCCAGATCCCGCGCGGCCAGGGCATCTGGCCCGCCTTCTGGATGCTGGGCTCGAACTTCCCGAACACGCCGTGGCCGGACTCGGGCGAGATCGACATCATGGAGAACATCGGCCGCGAACCGCACCTGGTGCACGGCAGCCTGCACGGGCCCGGATACTTCGGCGGCAGCCCGCTGACCGGCTCCTACATGCACCCGCAGGGATGGTCGTTCGCCGACACCTTCCACACGTTCGCCGTGGACTGGCGGCCGGGTTCGATCACGTGGTCCGTGAACGGCATCGCCTACCAGACCTACACGGCGGCGGACACCCGGGGGAACCCGTGGGTGTTCGACCAGCCGTTCTTCATGATCCTCAACGTGGCCGTGGGCGGCAACTGGCCCGGCTACCCGGACGGAACGACCCAGCTCCCCCAGGAGATGCGCGTGGACTACGTCCGCGTGTACTCCCTGGACTAGGTCCTTTGGAGACCCGGCCGAGGGCACGGCAGAACGGGGCCGTGAACCAGACCGATCCCGACCCCTTCACCCCCGGTGACGCGGAGCGCCTCCGCGGCAACGCCCTCGTCGCCCTGACCGCCTTCACCTCGGTGACGCTCCTCGTGGCGCTGGCGTTCCTTTTGACGGTCTGACACCCGGCTCCACACGTGCGGCCCCGCCCTCCAAGGGCGGGGCCGCACGTCCTTCGCGTCCGTCCTTGGACCACCCGCGCCTAGACGTCGATCATGCTCCACGGTTCGGGGGCGGCGGGGGTGTCGGTGAAGGCGTAGCGCACCGTGTCTCGGTCCAGGGCGACCAGGGTGATGGAGCCGGTGGCCCACACCTGGCCGTCGCCCAGGTCCGCGTGGGCGATCAGGCCCGTCGGGTCACCTCCCGGGGTGGTGCCCGCCGACCGGGGCCGCTCGTGGGCCGCCTTGCCGATGAGCGCGGGCCACTCGCCCCAGATCTCCTCCGGGGTGGTCGCCTCGGGCAGATCCGGGTCGGGTCGCGTGCGGGCGAACTCCGGGGTGTGCCGCGCGGCGCGGGGGTCGGCGGGGTCCAGACCCGTGTTGACCAGCGTGGTCACGCCTCGGGGAAGGGAGCGGACGTCCATACATCGTCCGTCCCAGCTGTACAGGGTCGCGCTGTGCGCGTCGGCGTCGAGCAGGTGGAAGGGCGCGTAGCGGGTGGGGTCCTCGCCAGCGAGGGGGTCGCGCTGGGTGGACAGCGCCCTGAGCGGCAGGTCGCCCCTGCTCGCGGGGTAGGTACCCTCCCACGGCATCGTGCCGTCCCACGGCCAGCCGTTGAGCAGGGCGGCCATGCGTCGCCTGCGGGGATCCACGGCCAGCCAGGTGCCTCCGGCGAGCTGGTCACGGCCACCGACGAGGTGGGGACGCTCGGGCCAGTGCGGCGCGGGCCAGGCCCACGGGCGTGAGCGCATCTCGTCCCTCAGCGCGGCGACGACCAGCGGTGTCCTGGAGTCCGGATCGAAACCGACGATCACCGTGCACATCTCGTTGTCTCCCACGCGTTCGGGTCCCTTGCCAAGGACTCTACGACGCGAACCCCCGTGCGTGCCCGCTGGGGACACGATCCCTGGTCAGGGTGGTGCTGGCCCCAAGACGGGGGGTCGGCCGGGCACCACGGCGCGGCCGGGGTGTGCTCTTCTACTCTGGGGGCTCCCTAGTCTTGTGTGCGTTGACGCCAGGACCGTTTGAGCGGGGGTTTCACCGCTCCGGTCCCCCTTAGCCCTCCTTCGCCAACCAGGAGCCCTCCGTGCCCGAAGAAACCGACCGGTCCCGACTGGGTCCGTTCCCGACCGAGCCCGCGCCGGGCCGGTCCGTCCTCCTGGGGCCGCCCCCGGAGGAGGGGTTGTCGAGGGAGGACGTCGCCGAACGCGTCGCGGACGGACGGACCAACGACGTCCCCGTCCGGGCGAGCCGCAGTGTCGGGCAGATCATCCGAGGAAACGTCTTCACCCGCATCAACGCGATGATCGCCGTCCTGTTCTCGGTCATCGCGGTGATCGGACCGGTGCAGGACGGCCTCTTCGCGCTGGTCATCGTGATCAACACGCTGATCGGCATCACCCAGGAGCTGCGCGCCAAGCGCACCCTGGACAGGCTCGCGATCGTCAACGCCGCGCGACCCCGGGTGGTACGCGCTGGCGCCACCGTGCGGGTGTCCACCCAGGAGATCGTCCTGGACGAGGTCCTGGAGGTCGGGGTCGGCGACCAGGTGGTGGTGGACGGCGTCGTGACCTGGGCCGGGGGTCTGGAGATCGACGAGTCGTTGCTCACCGGAGAGGCCGACCCCGTGCTCAAGCAGGCCGGGGACACGGTGATGTCGGGCAGCTTCGTGGTGGCTGGGGCCGGGCGCTTCCGGGCGACGAAGGTGGGACGGCACGCGTACGCGGCGCGCCTGGCCGAGGAGGCGAGCCGGTTCTCGCTGGTGCGGTCCGAGCTGAGGTCGGGGATCAACGCGATCCTGACCTGGATCACCTACGCCCTGTTCCCGATCGGCGCCCTGCTCGTCTACAGCCAGCTGTTCATGAACGGTCAGGTCGCGTTGGACCAGCCGGACTCCGGGGGCGTCCCGGGGCCGCTGGCCGACGCCCTGCGCGGCATGGTGGCGGCGTTGGTGTCGATGATCCCCGAGGGCCTCATCCTGCTCACGAGCATCGCCTTCGCGGTGGGGGTGATCCGGCTGGGGCGCCACCGTTGCCTGGTGCAGGAGCTGCCCGCGATCGAGGGCCTGGCCCGGGTGGACGTGGTGTGCACGGACAAGACCGGCACGCTGACCGAGGTCGGTATGAAGCTGGCCGAGATCCGTGACCTGGGCGGTTCCTCGGAGTCCCCCACTCTGGTGCTGGCCGCGCTGGCCGCGAGCGACCCGGACCCGAACCCGAGCATGGCCGCGATCGCTGAGGGGTGCGCGGCCGGTGGGCGGAAGGCCCCGGACTGGACCGTCACCGCGCTGGCCCCCTTCTCCTCCGCCCGCAAATGGAGCGGGGCGAGCCTGCTGACACCGTCGGGTGAGGGGCACTGGGTGCTCGGCGCCGCCGACGTCCTGGCCGAACCGGCCTCTCCCGCCGCCGCGGAGGCGGCCCGCCTGGGCGCCCAGGGGCTGCGGGTGCTGTTGCTGGCGCGGGCCTCGGTCCGGGTGGACGACGAGTTCGCCCCGGGAACGGTGGAGCCGGTGTCGCTGGTGGTACTGGACCAGCGGGTACGCGAGGACGCCCTGCCCACCCTGGACTACTTCGCGGACCAGGGCGTGGACGTCAAGATCGTCTCCGGCGACCACGCGGCGTCGGTGGGCGCGGTCGGCCGCGAACTGGGATTGTCCGGGGCCGACCGCCCGATGGACGCCCGGGACCTGCCCGAGGAGCCGGAGCGGATGGCGCGGGAGGTGGAGGGCCGCTCGGCGTTCGGCCGGGTCACCCCCGAACGCAAGCGCGACATGGTCCGCGGCCTGCGTGACCGCGGGCACACGGTGGCGATGACCGGTGACGGCGTCAACGACGTGCTCGCCCTGAAGGAGGCCGACATCGGCGTGGCGATGGGTTCGGGCAGCCCCGCCTCGCGTTCGGTCGCCCAGCTGGTCCTGTTGGACAACCGCTTCGCGGTCCTGCCCAGGGTGGTGGCCGAGGGTCGCCGGGTGATCGGCAACATCGAGCGGGTGGCCAGCCTGTTCCTGACCAAGACCGTGTACACGATGACGCTGGCGATCATCGTGGGCCTGCTGGCGGTGGCCTACCCGTTCTTCCCTCGGCACGCGACGCTGATCAACGCGGTCACCTTCGGCATCCCGTCGTTCTTCCTGGCCCTGGCGCCCAACACCGACATCGCCCGGCCGGGGTTCGTCCTGCGGACGTTGCGGCTGGCGATCCCCTCGGGGCTGGTGGCGGGGCTGGCCGCGGTGACGACCTACCTGCTGGTGCTCGGCGGGCGCACGGTCCCAGACCCGGCGGACCGCACGGCGGTGGTCATCACTCTGTGCGCGACCACGCTGTGGGTGCTGCTGTTGGTGGCCAAGCCGTACGTGTGGTGGAAGGTGGCGCTGGTCGGCTCCATGGTGGGTCTGCTGACTCTGGCCATGGTGACTCCGTGGGGGCGTTGGTTCTTCGACCTCGACGTGAGTGATCCGACCAAGGTCCTGACCGGGCTGGCAGTGGCGGGGGTGGCGATCGCGGTGATCACGGTGATCCGCGTGGTGGACGACCGGATGACGAGCCGCGCCGCCGCCTAGCGGGGGTTCGGGGTACCACCTCGGGGCCGGTCAGCGTGGGAACTGTTCAGGGCCGGTGCCGAGCCGCGATCCTGGGTGCGCCACGTGTCCGGATCGACAGGAGCCACATTGAGCATCCCCAACACGCATGTCCGCGCCGTGCTGGACGGCTATCTGGAGCGCTTCCCCAAGGAAGTCGACGCGGCCGACCCCCTGGTGCGGGCCCTGGACGGCGGGCACGAGCTGTCCTCGCCCAAGGAGTTCCGTGTGGGACACGTGACCGCGGGGGCCGTGGTGCTCGACCCGTGTTGGCGGGTGCTGATGGTCCGGGAGGGCGAACAGGGCCCCTGGCTCCTGCCGGGCGGGCACCTGACCACCGAGGACGGTGCGCTGGACGAGGCGTCGCTGGGTCGTCTGACGGAGTCCACGGGCCTGGCCCCCGAGCGGATCGAGGTCTCCCGGGCGGGGTCGGACGCGCAGGCGCTCCCGTTGGACCTGGACGTCCACCGCGTCCAGGAGGACCCGGACCGGGGCGAGCCCGAGCACGTGCACTTCACGTTCCTGTACCTGTACCGGGCGACGGCCGCCACGGTGCCCGCGAGGGGTGGCGCCTCCGACGCCCTCGCGTGGCGGCCCCACACGGACGTGCCCTCGGCTCGGTTGGCCGCGAAGATCTCCCAGACGCTGGCCGCTTCGAGAACGGCGGCCGAGCACGTGTGACCGCGGGACCGCGACGGGCCCCCGTACTGATTCATCGTCAGAACAGAATATGATCGTCGCATGACGATCAATGATGACGTGGAGGGGGCCTGCGCGGGCTCCGGGCTGGACGCCGCCGAGGCCCTCTTCCACAGCCTCTCCGACGGGACCCGCCTGGCGATCGTGCAACGCCTGGCACGGGGCGAGGCACGCGTGACCGACCTCGTGGACCAGCTGGGCCTGGCCCAGTCCACGGTCTCCAAGCACGTGTCGTGCCTGCGGGACTGCGGGCTGGTCGACGGCCGCCCCCAGGGACGCCAGGTGTTCTACTCCCTCAGCCGCCCCGAACTGATCAACCTGCTCGCGGCCGCCGAGACGCTCCTCGCCGCCACGGGCAACGCGGTCGCCCTGTGCCCCACCTACGGAACCGACAGCGGCGACGGTGCGCGGTGAGCGACACCTGCTGCGGCGACGCCCCGACCGCTCCCGGGCGGACGACCGAACCCGAGGAACCCACCCGGCTCCGGCAGGTCCCCGAGATCCGCTTCGCCGCCGTCGCCGCGCCCCTGCTCCTCGCCGGGTACGCGGCGGCCTGGTTCGGGACCCCCGACCCACTCCCCCTCCTCCTGAAGTCCGCGGCGCTGGTGGTCGCGGGCTGGACCTTCGTCCCGGTCACCCTGCGCCGCCTGTTCGGACCGGGTCCGTTCCGGGACCGGATCGGCGTGGGCACCCTCATGACCCTGGCCGCCTTCGGAGCCGTGGCCCTGGGCGAGGTGGGGGAGGCGGCGATGCTGGCCGTGCTCTTCACCGTCGCCGAGGGCCTGGAGGGTTACGCCGTCGCCCGCACCCGGCGCGGTCTTCGCGCCCTGCTGGACCTGGTGCCCGCGCGGGCGACCGTCCTGCGCGACGGGATCGAGCACACCGTCTCCCCCGACCGGATCCGGCCCGGGCAGACCCTCGTGCTGCGTCCGGGCGAGCGATTGGCCACCGACGGCGTGATCTCCTCTGGGCACACCAGCCTGGACACCTCGGCCATCACCGGGGAGTCCGTGCCCGTGGAGGCGGGCCCCGGCGAGGCCGTGTACGCGGGATCGGTCAACGGAACGGGCCCGCTGGAGATCACCGTGACCGCCGGTGCCGAGGACAACTCCCTGGCGCGGGTGGTGCGCGTCGTTGAGGCCGAGCAGGCACGCAAGGGTCAGGGGCAGCGGCTGGCCGACCGGGTCACCCGTCCCCTGGTCCCCGGGGTCATGATCGTGGCCGCCCTGGTGGCGGTGGTCGGGTCGCTCATGGGCGACCCCATGACCTGGGTCGAACGCGCTCTGGTCGTGCTCGTGGCGGCCTCGCCGTGCGCGTTGGCGATCTCCGTGCCGGTGACCGTGGTGGCCGCCGTCGGCGCCGCCTCACGCCAGGGCGCGCTGGTCAAGGGCGGTGCCGCGCTGGAGGCGATGGGAAGGGTCAGGGTGGTGGCCCTGGACAAGACCGGGACCCTCACCCGGAACGCGCCCGCCGTGGTGGAGGTGGTGCCCGCCCCCGGACACACTCGGGAGCGGGTCCTGGCCCTGGCGTCGGCGCTGGAGGCCCGCAGCGAACACCCGCTGGCCCGAGCCGTACTGGCCGCGCACCCCGTGCCCCCTCCCGCGCGGGACGTCCGTGCGGTGCCCGGACACGGGTTGACCGGCCGGGTGGAGGGCGTGGAGGTGCGTCTGGGCCGTCCCGGCTGGGTGGCGCCGGGGCCCCTCACGAGCGAGGTCGAACGGTTGCTGGACGCGGGGGCCACCGTGGTCGTGGTGGAGGAGGACGGCGCCGTGGCGGGCGCACTCGCGGTCCGGGACGAACCGCGGCCCGAGGCTGCCGAGGTGGTCGCGGAGTTGCGCCGCTCCGGCCACCGGGTGGCGATGCTGACCGGGGACCACCCCGTCACGGCCCGGGCACTGGCCGCCGAGGTCGGAATCGACCCGGACCAGGTGCACGCCGGTCTGCTGCCCGAGGACAAGGCGCGGGTGGTCGGTGAGCTGCGCGCCGGGGGCCCGGTGGCGATGGTCGGCGACGGGGTCAACGACGCCCCGGCTCTGGCCGGGGCCGACCTCGGCGTGGCCATGGGGGCGATGGGCACCGACGTGGCCGTGGAGACCGCGGACGTCGCCCTGATGGGTGAGGATCTGCGTCACCTGCCCGTGGTGCTGGAACACGCCCGCCGTTGCCGGACCGTCATGTGGCAGAGCGTCGGACTGTCGTTGGCGATCATCGTCGTCCTGGTGCCGTTGGCCCTGTTCGGCGTGTTGGGCCTGGCGGCGGTGGTCCTGGTGCACGAGGTGGCGGAGGTGGTGGTCATCGCCAACGGCATGCGTGCCGGACGCCGACCCCGCACGCTCGGGCGGTGACGGCTCACAGGCTCCGGTAGTAGTGCACCACCGGCGAGGCCACGAAGCCGGCCTTCTCGTAGACGGCCCGTGCCGGGGCGTGCGCCTCGTCGCCGCCGGTCCGGATCACGGCGACGGCCATGCCCTCCTCCCGGATTCGGTCCACGGCGAACTCGGTGAGCGCGGTGCCCGTGCCCCGCCCCTGCTGGTCGGGGTCGACCCCCAGCAGGTGGACCAGACCGGTGCCGCCCTCGCGGTCGAACCGGACGGTGACGAACCCGCTCACGTGGTCGTTCACCGCCACCCACGCGAGCGCCTCCTCCGAGTCCAGGTCCTCACGGACGTCGCGCGCGTGCGCCCGGCGCCAGTCTCCGACGACCTGTCGGTGGAGTCGCGTCCCCAGGGTCCGCTCCAGGGCCCGGTGGGCCGGTTCCCACGCTCGCAGCGCGATGTCGACCACGGTCTCGCGGTCGCCCGGATCGTAGGGCCGGATCCTGATCTGCATGGGTCGCAGCGTAGCCACACGCGCCCGGGTCGGCCAGTGGTTTGCCCCGGCAGGGCGGGCCCCGCGATACGTTGGCGCCCAACCCGAGGGAAGGAGCCCCGTGATGGTGGACGAGACCGATCTGCGTCACCTGCGGCGCGCGGTCGACCTGGCCGCCGAGGCGCTGGACAGTGGCGACGAACCGTTCGGTTCCGTGCTGGTGGGCTCGGACGGCGCGGTGCTGTTCGAGGACCACAACCACGTGGCCAGGGGCGACTCCACCCGGCACCCGGAGTTCGCGATCGCCCGCTGGGCCGCCGAGCACCTGTCCCCCGCCGCACGCGCGTCGGCGACCGTCTACACCTCGGGCGAGCACTGCCCGATGTGCTCCGCCGCCCACGCCTGGGTGGGCCTCGGGCGCATCGTGTACGCCAGCTCTTCGGAGCAGTTGGGATCCTGGCTGGAGGAGTGGGGTGTCCCCGCCGGTCCGGTGCGGGCGCTGCCGGTCAACGATGTGGCTCCGGGGGTTCCGGTGGAGGGTCCGGTGGGCTCCCTGAGCAAGGAGGTCCGGGGTCTGCACGCCCGGCTCCACGGGCGTGCGACGGACCTCTGATTCGGGCGCGGCCCGGAGGCGGGAAACGGATTGCGCCCACTCCCCTGATCGAAAGTGATCGAAACGATCAGTGCCGGTGAGCCGAACATCCTGTCGTCCGATATGCCCCCGGACGCACCGGTGGCCGGTCCGCGATCCCACCCTCCGGGGGTCGAGGTGTCGCCGGTCACCCCTCCCTGATGGTCATCCGGGCGATGCGGTCCCCCTCGACGGAGAACGCGAAGGAACTGGGTCCGTTGGCGTGCTGGGACCGCCAGTCGCCGACCACGGTGACGCCGTCCCCGGTGGCTTCGGCCGAGCGCACGTCCAGCACTCCCCGGGCACCGATGAACTCCACGTCGCTCCACCGTTTGATGGCCTCGCGCCCCCGGAACTCGCGTCCCCAGTCGTCCACCACACCGTCCGGGGTGAAGGCGTCCAGGAACCCCTGCTCGTCGTGGTCGTTGACCCTGTCGATGAACGACGCGACCGGCTCGGGGATGCTCGCGCTCATGGTGCTCCTCCGCGTTCGGGCGCGGACCCTGGTGGCCCCGCTCCCTGAGGATGCTCGCAGCCGATAGGTCTGCCGAGTACCGACGGCGCTCCAAGGTCGGGCAAACACCTCCCGCGCCTCACACGGCCGTGTGCGTCCCCGGGCTAGCCTCCCGGCGACCGGTGGCGTCGTCCGGGGCGCCGTCGGTGCAAACGGAGGGGGCGTGCATGCGTGGTCGACCGGGGCTCACACACCCCCTGGTGGCGTTCCTGACCGCCTCGGTACTGCTGCACTTCGCGTATCCGCTGACGTTGCGCGGACAGGTCTGGGAGATTCTGTACGTCCTGCTGTACCCGGCCGTGGTCCTCCTGGGCGTGCGGGTGGTGCGGGCCGAGGGCCATCGCCTGGTCCCCGTGGCCGTGCTGTCCGCGGTGTTCCTGGCCGCCGGGTTCTGGGCGGCCCTGCACCCCGAGGTCCCCACCGCCCGTCTCTGGCTGTTCTGCGCCGTGGTGCTGTTCCAGGGCTATCTGATCCTGAAGCTGCTCGTGTTCGTGTTCACGTACCGGCAGCGGCACAGGGGCGAGACCGGACCGCAGCTGATCATGGCGGCGATCTGCGCCTACCTGCTGCTGGGCGGGGTGTTCGCGGCGCTGTTCGGCATCGTGGAGGCGCTGTGGCCGGGCGCGTTCGAGGACTCCCTGGCCCCGGGCACGGCAGTGGACTGGCAGGACCTGACCTACCTGAGCTTCGTCACCCTGGTCACACTGGGCTACGGCGACCTGGTGCCGCTCACCCCGTGGGCGCGGTCGCTGGCCACCGCCGAGGCGGTGGCGGGGACCCTGTTCCTCACCACGGTGATCGCCCGCATCGTCGGCGCCTACGTGTCCGTCACCGAATCCGGCGGGTCCGGGACCGGGGCCGAAACGGACGGGAGCGCCTGACGCGCCTCAGGCGCGGTCATCGTCCTCGGGCTCGAACTGGCCCTGGATGACACGGCCGTTGGTGGCGGAGCGGTCGCCGCCGTCCGCGCCGGGGGCGCTTCCGGGGGTGGTGCCGAACGGATTTGCGGGCGTGCCGGAACCCGCGGGACCGCCGGGGCCGAAGGGGGCCTGGTTCGGGATGGTGGCGCCACGGGCGGCGAACTCCTCGTTCACGCGCTCCTGCATCTTCTTCATCCGTCGGGCCGCCCAACCGGCGAACACCCACCGCAGGGCGGGCCGGGTGACCGGGGTGGCCAGCAGCAGACCGACCGCGGCGGTGAGGAAGCCAGGAATGACGAGCAGGATGCCACCCGCCATGAGCATCAGGGGGTCGAGCAGGCCCTTGCGCGGCTGTTCGCCGGTGCGCATGGCCTCGTCGGCCTCCTGGACGACCTCGCGGAAGGCCCGGCCGGTGTGGCGCAGGACGGCCACTCCCAGGACCATCAGTGAGACCAACGCCGCCAGCGTCCACGGCACGCCGATCTGTCCGCCGACCCAGATCATCAGGCCCACCTCAAGGAAGGGCAGTGCCATCAGCGCCAGCACAATCAGCAGCGGCATCGCGAATCATCCTCAGTGTCGTGGGCCGGAGTCGGGTCTCCTCTTGCTGGAGAGAACGTACCCGTGGTGTGAATGGTTCCCGGTCCGGACGCTCCCACCCGCGTCGGGCGCCGCCGGTCCGGCCCGCGAGGGGACCGGACCGGTGGGGCGGAGCCGTGGGTTCAGGCCCGGGACCTGCGCGAGACGACGATCGAGGCGACCACCGCGCCCAGGCCGAGCGCCGCCAGCAGGGCCTCGGGGGCCGGGCCCAGACGCGTGGCGACCGTGGGGCCCTCCATGGCGGTGAGTTCGGCGACGTTGATGTCGCGCTCGGCCTCCGGCGACTCGTAGGCCACCCGGCCGTTCGGCTCGATGACCGCGCTGACACCGCTGGTGGAGACCACCACCGCCGGTCGACCGTGTTCGACGGCGCGCAGCTGGGTGATGGCCAGCTGCTGCTGGGACTGGCCGGTGAAGTTGTAGTTGGCGTTGTTGGTGGGGATCACGATGATCTGGCCGCCCGCGGCCACGGACTCGCGCACGGGCGAGTCGAAGGCCACGTCGAAGCAGATGCCCATGGCCAGTGTGGTGCCGCCGATCTCCAGGGCGCCGGGGTCGGTTCCGGGGATGGCGTCGGAGCTGACCTGGCCCAGGCGGGAGACGAACCGCGTGAAGAACTCACGGTAGGGGACGTACTCGCCGAACGGGACGAGGTGGCGCTTGTCGTAGGCGTCACCCGGACCGGTCTCGGGGTCCCACACGAGGCTCTGCACGTGGCGCGTGCCGTCGTCGTTGAACCGGCTCAGCCCCCACAGGACGGGCGCGTCCACGTCCTGGGCGGCGCCGTCGATGGTCCTCGCGGCCTCGGGGTCGCGGAAGGGGTCGATGTCGCTGGCGTTCTCGGGCAGGAGCACGAGGTCGGGCTGGGGGTACTCACCCTCCCGGACCGCCTCGGCCAGCTCCGAGACGCCGTCGGCGTGGTTGTGGAGGACCTGGGCGCGTTCGCCGAGGATCGAGATCTCACCGACGTTGGGCACGTTTCCCTGCACCATGCCGACGGTGACGGTCTCCAGAGGAGCCGGGCGGCCGATCGCGGGGGCCACGAGGCCGCCCAGGACGATCGCCGCGCTGGTGGCCAGGCCCAGGGCCGGAAGGAGCACCCGCGCGCGGCCCCTGGCGGTCACGGCGCGCAGGACCGTCCACACCAGCATGGCCCCGGTCAGGGCCACGACGAAGGACACCAGCGCGGAGGACCCCAGAGCCGCGTATCCCACGAAGGGGGTGTCCGGCTGGGCGAAGGCGAGTTTGCCCCAGGAGAACCCGCCGAGCGGCCAGCGGGCGCGCACGGCCTCCTGGGCCACCCACAGGGCGGCGGTCCAAACCGGCCAGTAGGGCAACCGCGCGACCAGGGACAGCCCCATGGCCATGGGAAGGAAGTAGGCGGTCTCGAGGGCGGCGACGGCCAACCACACGTCGAAGCCGAAGATGTCCTGCCAGTGGACCAGCGGAACCATGAGCGCGGCGCCGGACAGGGCACCGAGCCACGCGGCGCGTCGCATGCGCGTTCCGCTCACGGCCAGGAGGAGCAGGGCGGCGCTGAGCGGCCCGAGCCACCACAGCCCGTACGGCGGGAGCGCGAAGAGCTGGGCCAGACCCGCTCCGACGGCGGCCAGGGTGCGCCACAGCGGGTCGAGGCGTCCCCAGCGGTGCCCCGGGGCCAGGGGGGACCACGTCGTGGCCCGCGCCTCGGACTCCGGCGCCGTGGTGTTCGGCGAGGGTCTTTCGGGACTCGGAGCTGGCTCCGACCCCTTCTGCTCGGCAACCACGTGGGATGCTCGCTTTCCGCTGGGTACTGAGGTCCTGGCGGTCAGCATATTGGGGGGACGCGGAAAAGGCCCGAGCCACCCTTCGGACCGGCTCCGTCCCGTCGGCGGCGAGCTCGGAAGACCGTTGTCTACTGGATGTTCGGGCCTTTTCCGGGTCCAACCCCCCGCCCGGTCGCGGTACTCCGCTCCTCACCCGATCCCAGCTGCACCTGGCGCGTGATGCAGCGTCCAATCGGACGAGTGGGGGCCGCACAACCGGTCCGTCCAGTGCTGGACTGGTCGTTAGGTTACCCAGACTCCCCGACCCCTTGTCTCAACCCGGCCGCCGTGTCGTGGCCGCCGACCCAAGTGGTGGGAGGGGAGAACGTGATGAACCGTGCGCCAGGCTAACGCACCTGAGCCGCGCACGCCAGCTGACCGGGTGCGGTTTGCGCATGACCGCAATCGGATCGAAATCAAAACCGCTCTGGACATTTTGATCGCGATCAGGTCTGATGTGATCAAGAATTCAGCCCGTTTCGATCAACTTCGAACATCGGGCTCGGGTGGAGGGGTTCCTGGCGGGGTCAACGTGCCCCGGAAACCTCCGCCCACCATCGGATACGCCACATCACCGAGCCAACGCGGGAGCTGACAGCCATGGCGGAGATCGTCCTTGAGGGCGTCGACAAGATCTACGGCGGCGACGTCAAGGCCGTCGACGACCTCAACCTCCGGATCAACGACGGCGAGTTCATGGTGCTCGTCGGCCCGTCCGGTTGTGGCAAGTCCACCGCGCTGCGCATGATCGCGGGACTGGAGGAGATCTCCGCGGGGACGCTGCTGATCGGCGACGAGATCGTCAACGACCGTCCGCCGAAGGACCGCGACATCGCGATGGTCTTCCAGAACTACGCGCTCTACCCCCACATGACCGTCGAGCAGAACCTCGCCTTCGGTCTGAAGCTGCGCAAGGTCCCCAAGGCCGAGATCGCCCGCCGTGTCGGCGAGGCCGCCGACATGCTCGGTCTGGAGCCCTACCTCAAGCGCAAGCCGGGCGCGCTCTCCGGCGGTCAGCGCCAGCGTGTGGCGATGGGCCGCGCCATCGTGCGCGAGCCGCAGGCCTTCCTCATGGACGAGCCGCTCTCCAACCTGGACGCCAAGCTCCGCGTGCAGATGCGCGCCTCCCTGAACCAGCTCCACGAGCGTCTGGGCGTCACCACCGTCTACGTCACCCACGACCAGATCGAGGCCATGACCCTCGGCGACCGGGTGGCGGTCCTGCGCGACGGCCGCCTCCAGCAGGTCGACACCCCCAAGCGACTCTTCGACTCCCCCGTCAACCTCTTCGTTGCCGGATTCATCGGTTCCCCGGCGATGAACTTCGTCGACGCCGACCTCTCCCGCGACGGTGACGGCGCCGTACTGAGGTTCGCCGGGCACGAACTCCCGGTCCCGGCCGGGATCCTCAAGGAGCGCACGGGCCTGAGCGAGTACGTGGGCCGTTCGGTGATCCTGGGCATCCGTCCCTCGGACTTCAGCGACGCCGAGCTCGACGGCAGCGGTGACACCCGCATCGAGGTCACCGCCGACGTGACCGAGGAGCTGGGCACCGAGATCAACGTGATCTTCGGCATCGACGCTCCGCCCGTCCGCCACGAGGACGCGGCCGCCCTGGCCAAGGACGCCGCCGGCGACGACGAGGAGAGCGCCGAGGCCGCCCTGCCGCTGGGCGACAACCGCTCGCAGTTCACCGCCCGCGTGAGCCCGCGCAGCAGCGTGCGCCCGGGCAGCACCATCAGCCTGGCGGTGGACGTCAGCCAGCTGCACTTCTTCGACCAGGAGAGCGGCCTGGCGATCGGCCACCCCGACAACGTCTGATCGACCCTCCCAGGTCCGGTCCACACCTCCCCGGACCGGACGCGCGGGCGGCGCCCCATCCTCCGGGGCGCCGCCCGTCTCCGTCGTCGCGGTCCCTCGCGCCTCCGGCGACGGCTCGGACGCCACAGGGTCGGAACCGTCAGTTGGCCACCCAGATGGCGGCGTTGAGCGCGGCCGCGAAGGCGACCCACAGCAGGTAGGGGACGAGGAGCAGGGCAGCCGTCCTGCTGTGCGGACGGGCAAGGAACAGCGTGCCCGCCACCGCCACGACCAGGAGCAGGATGTCCACCAGCGCGAGACCGTAGAGCCCGGCGCCGAAGAACAGCGGCGTCCAGGCGGCGTTCAGTAGCAGTTGGAGGACGTAGACACCCAGGAAGACCACAGCCCCCTGGATCCCCGCCGCTCGCCACACCAGCCAGCCCGCGACCGCGATGAGCACGTACAGGACGGTCCAGACCGGGCCGAACAACCACGCGGGTGGGGCCCACACCGGCAGGTCGAGGCCGGCGTACACGGCGCCGGAGTCAGCCGCCGCGGTTGCGCCGACCAGTGCCGTTGCCAGGACCGCCGCCGCGAAGCACAGCGCCGCTCCCAGCGAACGGCGCGGCCCGGGGGTCCTGCGCTCGGTGTTCTCCACGGTTCACTCCCCACTCCAGCGGTCACCTCGGGACGGGGCCGCCCCTTGGCGGAGACCTACCCTGTCCAGCGCTCGACCATCCCGGCGGTCCTGGCTGGCCCGACCCACAAACCTTCCCTCAGGGACACAGTCGCGTCCCTCAGGGCCAGGTATCTCTTCCTTGACCGTCGCGTCGGGCCGCTTGAACCATGTGATGGTGCGTAACCGAGCCCCCGGAACCGCCCCGGCCACCGACCCCGTGTCGGTCGTCGACACCCTGCACGGCCATCCCGTCCCCGACCCCTACCGCTGGCTGGAGACGTCCGGCTCCCCCGCGACCCTGCGCTGGTTGGCCGAACGCGGGCGGGAGTACGAGCGCGAGGCGGCCACCTGGCCCCTGCGCGAACCGCTGGCCGAGCGCATCCGGGCCCTGGTGGCCACCGACCTGTGGTCGCCGCCGGTCCACCGCTCCGGAGCGCTGTTCTGCACGGTTCGCCACGCGGGGAGCGAACACCCCCGCCTCGTGGTGTGGCCCGGGGATCCGAGCGGATCCGCCACCGCGGGCCCCGACGCGGAAGGGCCCTCCTCCACCTCGGACACCGGTCCGCTGACCGTCTACGACCCCTGCGTGGACGACCCCACCGGGAGGACCACTCTGGACTCCTGGGAGCCGAGCCCGGACGGCCGCCTGGTGGCCCTCCAGACCTCCTCGGGAGGAGTGGAGCGCGGCGGTCTGCGCGTGGTCCGGACCGACACGGGCTCCACCGTGGGCCCCACCGTGTCCGGTGTCCGCTACTCGCACGTGGCCTGGCTGCCCGGCGAGCGGCGGGCCTTCTACTACGTGCGTCGCGACGGCGCCCGAGGCGTGCGCGGCGTGTGGCTGCGCCGGGTTATGGACGGCGCGGAGACCCTCGTGTACCCCTGCACCGGCCCTGGCACCGTGCCGGGCGTGCGCGTTCTGGACGAACGTTGGCTGCTGGTCACCGAGAGCCACGGCACCGGACACCGCACCGACCTGTGGCTGGCCGACCTGGCCGCGCACCCGGTCGAGCGGCCTCGGTTCGTGCCGCTCCAGGTGGACCACGACGCCGAGACCGAGGTGCGCCCGGGCCCGGACGGCCTGCTGTACCTGCGCACCACCCTGGACGCGCCCCGCCGCCGCGTGTGCGTGGTGGAGCCCGGCGCCCCCGCCGACCGGCTCTCGCCCGAGCACTGGCGGGAGGTGGTCCCCGAGGACCCCGGTGCGACCCTGGACGCCTTCTGCCCGTACCGAGCGCCCGGTGGCACCGCGCTGCTGGTGGTCCGCACACGGCTGGGCATCAGCGAGGCCTCCGTGCACGACGCCGTCACCGGTGCCCGCTCGCACACCGTGGAACTGCCGGGTGAGGGTATGGTCTCGGGGCCCGTCGCCGCCCCGGACGGCGCCGTGTTCCTCGGCTACGCGGACGTGGCCACCCAACAGAGGGTCCTGCGACTCTCTCCGGGCGAGACCGCGCCCGAACCCTGGCCCCTCCCCGACGGTCCCGCCCCCCGAACACGCACCGGTACACGCACCGGTTGCGAGGGTTCCTCCTCCGTGGTCCGCACCGTCCTGTGGTGCCGGTCCTGCGACGGCACCCGCGTGCCGGTCACCGTCTTCGACGCCTCCGGCGGCGACGGTTCCGCGCCGACCCTCCTGCACGCGTACGGCGGCTTCGGACGCCCTCGGCAGTTCGGGTTCAGCGCGACCGTGCTGGCCTGGCTGCTGTCCGGCGGCCGCTACGCCGTGGCACACGTGCGGGGCGGGGGCGACGCCGGACGCCGGTGGCACCTGGAGGGGTCGGGCCGCCACAAGCCGCGCGCGGTGCGGGACCTGGTCGCCGCCGCCGACGCCCTGGTGGCCTCCGGTTGGTGCGCGCGCTCCGAACTGTGCCTCTCGGGCGGTTCGGCCGGGGGTCTGCTCGTGCTGGCCGCCGCCACGGCCCGCCCCGACCTGTGCGCGGCGGTGATCGCCTCGGCCCCGCTCGCGGACATGGTGCGGTTCGAGCGCCTCGGGCTGGGCCGCATGTGGACCCGCGAGTTCGGCACCACGGCCGACCCCGACGACTTCGCCGCCCTGGTCTCCTACTCCCCCTACCACCGCGCGTTGGACTCCGCCCTGCGCACACCGGGGCTGCGACATCCCAGCGTCCTGCTCACCGGGTTCGACGGCGACACCCGGACCGACGCCGCCCACCCGCGCAAGATGTGCGCGGCGCTGCTGGCTGCGGCGGGCGAGGAGGGGGACCGCCCGGCCGCCCTGCTGCGCTACGAACGCGACGTCGGGCACGGCCCGCGCGCGGTGAGCAGGGCCGTGGGACTGGCCGCCGACGCACACGCGTTCGCGGCCCACAAGACGGGGCTCACCGGACGCTGACGGCGTCCGGCCCTGCCCTGGCCAAGAGGATCGACGGCACACAGAAAGCGAGGTGCGGTATGGACCCCATCGAGGTTGAGGTCGAGGATCTGGCGGAGGTGACCTCCCGCGACACCACCGCGGGCGGCGACAACGACGGCACCGACTCCAGCTCGGACTTCATCTGATCCGTGCCCTCCCGGGCCGCGCCGCCACGGCGCGTCCGGGAGGGCCCCTCCACGATCCGCGCGCCCGCACGAACCGCAACGTCCGACCCCCGGAAAGGGGACAGCCGTGACCGATCCCGGCAGCCTGTTCACCCGAACCCTGTGCGACGTCGTGGGCCGCGACGCCCTCACCACCCGTCTGTCGGAGGAGTTCGTCTTCGCCGACCTCGGCGCGGACGCCGTGCGTTCGCTCCTGACCTTCGACGACCTCAACGGCCTGCTGGCCGAGAGCGCCCCGGAACCGCCCCGGCTACGGCTGCACAAGGACGGATCGCCGGTGCCGCTGGACCGCTACACCGATCGCGCCAGGGTCTCGCGAACCGAACGCCGGATCGTGCGCCCCGAGTCGCTGTACCGGGAGCTGCGCGCCGGGGCGAGCCTGGTGCTGGACGGCATCGACCGCATGCACCCGCCGATCGGTGCGGCCGCCGACGACCTCATGCGACTGACCCGGGAGCGGGCGCAGACCAACCTGTACCTGATCTGGGGTGAGTCCCGGGGATTCGACACCCACTGGGACGACCACGACACGGTGATCGTGCAGGTGGAGGGGACGAAGCACTGGCAGGTGCACGGTCCCGGTTCTCGCCCGTACCCGATGAAGAACGACACCGACCACGCGCACACCCCGCCCCGCGACGCGGACGGTGAGCTGCACCTGGTGTGGGAGGGGGTGCTGCGGCCCGGTCAGGTGATCCACGTGCCGCGCGGTTGGTGGCACACGGTGACCGGAACCGGTGAGGTGAGCATGCACCTCACCTTCGGGTTCACCCGCGCGACCGGCATCGACTGGGCCGACGCCCTGGTGCGCGGCCTGTTCGAGGAGGAGGCGTTCCGCCGGGACCTGCCGCGGTTCGCCGATCCGGACTCGCGCCGAAAGCACCGGCACGAGCTGGTCGCGCGGATCACGGAGCTGGCCGAGAGCCTGGACCTGGACACCTTCCTCGCCGAGCGGGACGCGCGCTTCCCCAGGCGCACGTCGTTCTCCCTGCCCTGGCCGGTGGAGGACGGTGCGCCGCCGGAGCACGCGCGAGTGGAGTTCGTCCCGATCCTGCCTCCCCCGGTGGAGCGGGAGGGTGAGGGCGGGGACGCGCGGGTCGTGGTCACCGTCGCCGGGAAGCGCTACCGGCTCCCCGTGGTGGCGGAGCCGGTCCTGGAGGCGCTCGCCCGACACCGGGAGCTGTCCGTCGCGGGACTGGCCGAGCGCGCCGGTGTGGACGCGCCGGTGTGCGCCCAGGTCGTGGCCGCGCTGGCCCGTCACCACCTGGTCGTGGTGCGCTGAGCGCGGCAGGGGCGGGTAGGGCCCGCCCCTCGGCTCATCGGAACCGACCGGGGTCCCGGCGCTCGGAGTCGTGCCCCGATCGCGGAGTGGAACCCGTTGTCCGCCGTGGTCACCGCCACCCGGGAACTGTTCGGCAACCCGGTGCTGCCCTCGGACACCTGGGCGGCGCGGAACGCGCTCCTCCTGGCCTTGGCCGTGCCAGCGCTGCTGGTGGCCGTGTGCGTCCCGCTGTCACTGCGCCGGTTCCGTGCCCTGAGTCCGTGAAGGCGCCGGGCCGCCGCACCCGTGGCGCGGTCACGGTCCGGGGCACTCGGTGTCCAGGATTCGGCAAACGTCCAGGCTGACGCATTGCCACCGCCAGGCGGGTTAGGGTAGCCTCACTTCACAGGCGCAAGTGAACCCGATCCCGTCCGGCGGTCGCTACGGCCGCACGCTCCGGACCTGTCGGTTCCGCTCCGCGACGAAGGGTTTCCAGGTGACTCCAGATCCGCTCGACGCCCTCCTCGGCGTCCGCGCGCGGCTGAAGTTCGCGCCGCTGCCCGAGTTCACGGACTCGGAGCGGTTCCACGGCCGACCGGTGGACGGCGTCCAGTTCCACAGCGTCGCCTCGATGACCGGGTACGGCTGGCTGCCGGTCCTGTTCGACAAGCTCCGGACCGAACACGGTCCCGGCCACCGGCTCCCCGCCGCCACCAACTTCCTGAGGGTCACCCTGCGCGAACCCGTCTTCCTGGTGGCGGCCTGCCTCTACCTCACCGGACGCGGCCCGCTGCTCACCCCCGACACCCTGTACCTGCCCTGGGACACGGCCCGGAGCAGGTTCGGCACGCCCACCGTGGTGGATCCGCGCACCGTGGTCCTGCCGGACGACCCCGCGGCCGACCACCCCGACACCGTGGTCGCCCGTGACGAGGACGAACAGCTGCGTCTGGTCGCCGAGGCCCTCTTCGCCACCGTCGAACCCCTGGTCGAGACCCTGCACGCGCACTCACGCGCGGGCAAGCGCACTCTGTGGGGCTGGGTCCTGGACACCATGCACTTCTACATGCTCAACCCGGCCCGCTACCTCGGCCAGGACGCCGAACAGGCCTGGGAGCTGGCCACCCGGCTGGGCGACGCGGTGGTCGAGGCGGGGGCGGTCACCCGCAAGCGTCCGCGCCTGTTCCCGTTCGCTCCCGACCACCCCCGGGGCACCTGGGCGGTCCGTGGCACCTGCTGCTTCGACTACAAGGGCGATCCCGAGCACGGCTACTGCACCACCTGCCCGCTCAAGTGCGACAGCGAACGCAAGGAGGCCCTGTCCGAGTGGCTGCGCGATCCCGCGCTCGCTCCCTGACAGGACCCCTCCGCGTGCCCGTGGCGCCGCCGCTCAGGTCACCGGGACCTCCACGGGGCCCGTGAAGTAGGGCTCGAAGAGCACCCGTTCCGGCTCGATCTCACCGACGACGGTGATCGCGCCGTTGGCGGTCTGCCCCGGGTCCAGGGTCTGCACGCCGAGTTCGTTGGCGTCCATCGCGATCGCGTCGCCGGGACTGTGCTCCGTCCCCTCGGTGTCCACCACGAGGAAGTAGAGCGGATTGACGTCGAGGGCGTCCGATCCGGTGTTGGTGACCGTCACCTCGACGCTGGTGAACTCGCCCTCCACGTAGAGCGAGCTGGGCTCGAACTCGGTGGCGGTGGCGGTCAGGTCCGCCTCCGAGGGCACCTCGTCGCTCGGCTCGCCGTCCTCGTTCCGTTCGGCACCCGGGTCACCACCGCCGCTGGGGGCGCCTCGGTCCGCCAGCACCAGCGCCACAGCCGCGCAGCTTCCGAGTGCGAGCAGCAGGAGGAGAAGGACCCCGCAGCCGATCCCGATGATCTTGCCCCAGGGAGTCGGCTTCGACGGCGGCGGGCCGTAGCCGCCCTGACCCGGAGGACCGTAACCGCCAGGGGGAACGTAGCCGCCCTGGGCACCGTAGTCGACCGGTTCGTTCGGGAAGCTGCCGTAGCCGGGCGCGAACCCCTCGTGCTCGTACCCCGCGCTCCCCGGGCCGCTGGGCCCCTGGGAGTACTCACCGGAGCCCGCCGGGTCCGATGCGCCGCCGTACGGTCGGGGCTCGCCCGGAGGCGGACCGTAGGGGGGACCCTCGCCCCACTGGGCCTCCGAGGCCGAACCCCCGGGCACCTGGCCTCCAGGAGGTTGCCGCCACGTGGGCTGCCCGACCGAGGGCGGGCCGTCGAAGCGAGGCCCACCAGGCGGATGGCCGCCCGGAGGCGGCCCCCCAGGCGGGGGTGGTCCCTCCGGGGGCGGCGGTCCCTCGTTCGGAGGCGGACCTCCGTGCAGTGCCCCGCCCGGATAGGGCCCCCCGGGAGGGGGCTCGTAGGACGGCTGTCCCCACCACGGGGTGCCCTGCCGGTGGGCTCCGCCGGGAGCAGGGCCGTGACGGGGTTCCCCGGGCGGCTGCGGGCCGCCCTCGATCGGATCGCCGGGGTCCCCCGGGCGCCACTCCTCCGGCGGGTGGTGGTTGACCGGATCCTGGTCCGGCCGCTCACCGGCACCCTCCTCGGGCTCCCGATCACTCACCCAGAACACCCCTTCGTCCAGCGGCACGGTCCGTCCCGCCGAACGAACCGGCGGGCACTTCAGAACCGCACCGTAACCGTGCGAACGAGGGCGGGAGCGGAGCTCACCGGGCGTTTCCGGTAAAGGTCCGGAAGTGTTTGCCCCGCGCCCGGAGGGCGAGCACGAACACCGGGACGGTGAACAGGGCGGCGAACAGGTTCAGCCCTCCGAACCCCACCGCCGCCAGGACCACGCCGGACACGGCGGCGGCCGAGGCGGCCCCCAGGTTCATCGCCAGGTCGCTGAACCCCTGCGCACGGGGGCGGACCTCGGCGGGCAGTGACTCGGCCAACAACGCGCTGGCCGAGACCAGCCCGAAGGACCAGCCCACCCCGAGCAGGACCAGTCCGGTGGTCACCAGGGCCTCACTGTGCCCGGCCGTTCCGGCGACGGCTGCGGCCACCAGCAGGATCACCTGCCCGGCCAGGAGCGTCGGCGTGCGGCCGAAGCGGTCCGCGAGCCAGCCGACCAGCGGGGAGAGGCCGTACATCCCGGCGATGTGCAGGGAGATGGTCAGTCCGATCACCGTGAGTTCGGCGCCGTGGTGCGTCAGGTGCACCGGTGTCATGGTCATCACCGAAACCATCACGGTGTGGCTGGCCACGACCCCCACCACCGCGAGGAGCGCCGAGGGGGTGCGGCCGATGGCCCGCAGCGCGTCGGCCAGCCCGACCCCGTCCCTGGGCGCCCTCCCCTGGTCGGCGTCGGCCCTGGCCGCCTCCGCGGTCGCGGTGAGCAGCGGGTCGGGGCGCAACAGGACCAGGATGAGCACGGCCCCGCCGAGGAACCCGGCCGTGGTGAGCAGGACCGGCCCCAAAAGGTCCGGAAGGCCCAGAAGGACGGCCAGGCCTCCGGTCGGGCCGATGAGGTTGGGTCCCACCACCGAACCCACGGTGGTCGCCCACACCACCACGGACAGGTCGCGACCCCGGGTGCGTTCCGTGGCCAGGTCAGCGGCGGCGTGCCGGGCCTGGAGGTTGGTCGCGGTCCCGGCGCCGATCAGGAGCATGCCGAGCAGGAAGAGGGCGAAGAGGTCCAGGATCGTGGCGGCGATGACCACGGTCCCGCCGAGCGCTCCGAAAAACCAGCCCAGGGCCAGGCCGGGGCGGCGACCGCTCCGGGCGGCCAGCGACGCCAGGGGCAGGGCGAACGCGGCCGCGCCCAGGGTGATCATGGTGGTGGCCATCCCCGACCACGAGTCCGAACCGCTCAGGTCGAGGGCGATCAGCGCGCCCACGGCCAGCATGGCGCCCATCCCGATGCTGCCGACGACCTGGGCGAGCATGAGCACCAGGACGGTGCGTCGTTGCAGGCGGGACCGCGCCGACTCGGTGAGGGGCTCCCCGTTCCGGCTGGTTTGTGTGGACACGAGGTGGGTTCTCCGATTCATCCGGCCAACGGATGAATCGTAGCCCTCGGCTCCGGTTCGGGCCAGGTCTGCGGTCACGTTCGACCAGCGGTGGATCAGCCCCGCCCGTAGCGCCACCGCAGGAAGTCGTGCTCGCGCTCGACGTAGCGCATCTCCGCGTAGAGCAGGTCGGGGTCGTCGGCGTGCACCACCACCCCGCCCGCGGGGATGACCGGCCAGCAGGCGAACGCCCAGAAACGCCGGGTGTAAGGGCCCCAGAGGACGACCCAAGCACCCTGCTTCTGCCACTCGATGTGTTCGGCGACCCGGCGCCGCTCCTCGTCCCGTTCGTCCATGGCGCCCCTGGACATACCCGGGACCCGCATGTCTGACCAGGCCGGAACCGGCCATTCTGAGGGTCTTTCCGCGCGTTTGGCCGCTGAGTCGGTGGCCCGGTCCGCGCCCTCACGCACAAACGACGCCCGTGAGCTCACACGGGCGTCGTGTGGTGCGTGTCGGTCAGCGTCCGGCCACGGTGTCGCTGCCGGGGACGGGCTCGGCCGGGTCGTTGCCCAGCGCGACGATCCGGTTCTCACCGTCCACGTGCACGACGTGCTGGACGTGGTCGGCCCGCTCCCGCTCGTCCACCTGGGCGTAGCCGATGATGATGACCAGGTCGCCGGGGCTCACCAGGCGCGCGGCGGCGCCGTTGATCCCGATGACGCCACTCCCCCGCTCACCGACCAGGGCGTAGGTGACCAGGCGGGCGCCGTTGTCGATGTCGACGATGTGGACCTGCTCGCCGTCGACGATGTCGGCGGCGTCCATCAGGTCGGCGTCGATGGTGACCGAACCCACGTAGTGCAGGTCGGCCTGGGTGACCGTCGCGCGGTGGATCTTGCCGTTCATGAGGGTGCGCAGCATGGACGAAGCCTCGTTTCAGGATGTGTCGCGGACTACAGGCCCCCGGAGGGGTCCCGTGCGTATCCCATGATGGCGCCCCGTATGACCCGGTTCGACCACCGGGGCGCCCCACGCCTAGTTGAACGAGGAGTAGGCCACCACTCCGCGCCGGACCAGGTCGGCGGCCCTGCGGGCGTTGCCGCGCACATGCGGGTCGGCGGCGGCCCCCGCGATCTGGCTGAGCATGTCCACGAGCATCTTCGCGGTGCGCACGAAGTCGCCTGCGGTCATGTCGGACTGGCGCAGGATCGCGTCGAGCCGGTCGCCGCGCGCCCAGCGGTGCGCGGTCCACACGAAGCCGAGGTCGGGCTGGCGCAGGAACGACACCCGGTGGCGGGACTCGACCTCGTTGAGCTGGCCCCACAGCCGCGTCATCTCGGTCAGGGCCTCCTCGACCTTCCCCTCGGGCAGCCTCGGGTAGGCGTCGTCGCCCCGCCGCGACTCGTAGACCAGTGCGGCCGCGCAGGACGCCAGTTCCACCGGGTTCAGTTCGTCCCACACGCCCCGGCGCAGGCACTCGGCGACCAGCAGGTCGAGCTCGGAGTAGATCTTGGCGAGCTTGCCGCCGTCCTCGGAGACGTCGTCGCCGGAGAGGTACTCCAGGTCCTCCAGCACACCGCACACCCGGTCGAAGGTGCGGGAGATGACGTGCGAACGCCCCTCCACGCGGCGGCGCAGCGCGTCGGTCTCCTTCTGGAGGCGGAAGTAGCGCTCCGCCCAGCGGGCGTGGTCCTCGCGGTCGGAACAGCCGTGGCACGGGTGGTCCTTGAGGTCGGCGCGCAGCCGCTGGATCTCCGGATCCTCCTGAGCACCACGGCGCCCGCCCCGCTCGAAGGACGGGTCGGTGCCCCGCTCCTTGAGCTTGCTTCGCAGGGTGGCTGCCAGGTCCTGGCGCGAACGCGGTGAGCGCGCGGAGAACGACTTGGGGATGCGCATGCGCCCCGAGGGGTGCACCGGAACCGGGAAGTCGCTGGAGTTGACCCGCTTGACCTGCTTGTCGACGGTGAGCACCAGGGGCGCGGGAAGATCGTGGCGCAGCCCCGGGTCCAGGACGACGGCGTGCCCGGAGTAGCGCCCGGCCGGGATGCGGATGATGTCGCCCGGGCGCAGCCGCTCCAGGCTCTCCAGGGCCTCGTCGCGGCGCTGGGCAGAACGGTTCCTGGCCAGCATGGACTCGCGGTCGCTCAGGGCCCTCCGCAGGGCCGCGTACTCCATGAAGTCGCCGAGGTGGCACTCTGCCGCCTTGGCGTAGCCCTCCAGGGCCTCCTCGTGCTTGCGCAGCTGCTTGACCAGGCCCACCACGGCGCGGTCGGCCTGGAACTGGGCGAAGGAGGCCTCCAGCATGTTCCGGCTGCGCTGGCGGCCGACCTGGCCGACCAGGTTCACCGCCATGTTGTAGGAGGGCTGGAAGCTGGAGTTGAGCGGGTAGGTGCGGGTGCCCGCGAGGCTGGCCACCGACTCGGGGTCGGTCCCCGCCTGCCACACGACGACCGCGTGCCCCTCGACGTCGATACCGCGTCGACCGGCACGGCCGGTGAGCTGGGTGTACTCGCCGGGCGTGAGCGAGGCGTGGGTCTCGCCGTTCCACTTGTCGAGCTTCTCGATCACGACCGTGCGCGCGGGCATGTTGATGCCCAGTGCCAGGGTCTCGGTGGCGAAGACCGCCCGGATCAGCCCGCGCGAGAACAGGTGCTCCACGATCTCCTTGAAGGTGGGCAGCATCCCCGCGTGGTGCGCGGAGATGCCCGCCTCCAGGGCGCGCAGCCAGGAGTCGAAGCCGAGCACGGTCAGGTCCGCGCGCGGGATGTCCGCGCACCGCGACTCCGCGTACTCGCGGATGTGGGCGGCCTCGTCCGGGGTGGTGAGCACCAGCCCGGAGGCCACGCACTGGCGCACGGCGTCGTCGCACCCGGCCCGGCTGAAGATGAAGGTGATCGCCGGGAGCAGGCCCTCCGCGTCCAGCTCCTCGATGATCATCGGCCGTGACGGCGGGGCGAAGCGGGTGCGCGGACGCACGTTGCCCCGGGCGCGGGTCTGCGGGTGCCTGCGCCGGTTGGCCAGCTGGGTGGTGCGGGCGTCGTCCTCGGCTGTGCGGCTCAGGTACGGGTTGATGAGCAGCTTGCGCCCGCCCACCTGGATCTCCTGCGGACGCTGGTGCTGGGCCCGGCGGCGTTCGCGCCTGCGCCTGCTCCGGCCACCACCCTCCTCCTCCTCGTCCGGGCCGCTCTCCTCCGGCTGCTCGTCGACGAACAGGTCGTGGATGCGCCTGCCCACCATCACGTGCTGCCACAGCGGGACGGGGCGCTTCTCGTCGACGATCACCGTGGTGTCGCCGCGCACCTGCTGGAGCCACTCGCCGAACTCCTCGGCGTTGCTGACGGTCGCGGACAGCGCGACCATCCGCACCGACTCGGGGAGGTGGATGATCACCTCCTCCCAGACCGCGCCCCGGAAGCGGTCGGCGAGGTAGTGCACCTCGTCCATGACCACATAGGCCAGCCCGCCCAGGGTGGACGAACCCTCGTACAGCATGTTGCGCAGCACCTCGGTGGTCATCACGACCACGGGCGCCTCGCCGTTGACGCTGTTGTCACCGGTGAGCAGACCGACCTGGTCGGCGCCGTAGCGCCGGACCAGGTCGTTGTACTTCTGGTTGGACAGGGCCTTGATCGGCGTGGTGTAGAAGCACTTGGTGCCCTCGTTGAGGGCCTGGTGCACGGCGAACTCGCCGACCACGGTCTTGCCGGAGCCGGTCGGCGCGGCGACCAGCACCCCGTGTCCGCTCTCCAGGGCCTTGCAGGCCCTGATCTGGAAGGGGTCGAACTCGAACCCGTACAGCCCCTGGAAGGCCTCGATCGCGGAGCTGGAGGCGCTCTGGCGCCTGCGGAAGGCGGCGTAACGCTCGGAGTGACTACTCATAGGATTCCCAGCCTATGAGGTCAGGTCCAGCATCTCGACCGACTTCGGCACCACCTCGCACACGAGTGTCGGGGCGCCGGTCGGTTCCCCGTCGGCGTAGGCGGTCCCCGCCTCACCCCGGATGGTGACGGTGCGCCCCCGCTTGAAGACCACCTCCTCCAGTCCCAGGTGACTGCCGGCGAAGACCCGGGGGAACAGGCGCAGGAAACGCCCGAGCGACCCGTGCTTCACGAAGACCACGTCGAGCAGCCCGTCGTCGGGGACGGCCTCGGCGCACACGTGCATGCCGCCGCCGTAGGCACTGGTGTTGCCGACGGCGACGAGCATGCCGGGTTCGGCGATCCGCTCGTCGTCGACGTCGATCTCGAAGTCGATGGGCCTGAACGAACGGAGTTCGGCGACGAGCCCGATGAGGTAGCCGAACCGGCCCATCCCGAACCGGAAGTTGTTCACCCGTTCGTTGACCCGGGCGTCGAAACCGCAGGCCAGAACGCTCATGTAGTACCGCTGTCGGCCGTCCGCGGTGGTCAGGCGGACGACGTCGCTGGCACGGGTGCGTCCGGCCAGGATCGCCTCGGCGACCTCGTCGGGAGAACCCTTGGGGACTCCGAAGACGCGGGCCACGTCGTTGCCGCTGCCCGCCGGGATGACCGCGAGGGGTACGCCGCTGCCGACGACTCCCTGAAGAACCTGGTGTACCAGGCCGTCACCGCCCACCGCGACCAGTGCGTCGGGGCGGTCAGCGGCGGCCAACCTGGCCAGCCTGCGGCTGTCCGCGGCCGAACGGCCCGTGTAGACGTGAACGCGCGCGCCCTGGGCGCGCAGGGCCTCCTTCAGCCTCACCGCGATGACGGCGGCGCGACGACGGCCTGAGGCCGGGTTGACCAGAAGGGCGATATGAGGGGACATATGCCGGTCCTTAGCTACCCACATTTGGGAACGAAGGGTGTACGGGGTCAGGTGAGGAGCCCGTACACCCGCGCGCCCGGGTGTGGGTGCTCCGGTCAGTCGTCCTCGGTCGTGGACTTCCGCTCGGATTCCTCACGTTGGCGGCGATGGTACTCCTCCATCGCCTCCGGCGTGTTCAGTGGGGAGGGAACCCAGGTCGCCTCGACCTCGGTCTCGCCGCGCTGGATCGCGATCTCCTCCTCGGTGAGGTACTCCTCGGGGATGTCGAACTCACCGTCACGGGCGCCCAGGACGAACGCCTCCCACTCGGCGGGCGTGAAGAACAGGGTGCCCTTCTCCGGGGACTTGCCGTCCCGCACCGCGCGGAAGCCGTCGTCGAACTCGGCGACCTCCACGACCGCCTCGGACTCCTCCTTGGACAGGGAGGAACGCAACCACACGGCGTGCGTGGTGTCGTGCCACTTCTCGTTGCCCATGGCCTCGGGCGGCAGGTCCCTCTTGGCCTCAGTCTGCTCGCTCATCAGCACTTCCTAGTCCGGGAGCCCGTTCGGGGGAAGGCTCCTTGGTGTCCCAGCGGGAGACGGGTCGGTGTCGGACGGGCGGCGGCCGCGCCCGGCCCGGAAGGCGGCCGAAGGCCCCCGGCCGAACCCTAGCGCGTCACCGAGCTGCTCAGGAACGCTTGCCGGAACCGCCGTCGGAGTCGGTCTCCTCGAGCGGGGTGGGAGAGTGGTCCAGCTCCGAGAGCTGGTCGTCCAGCTCGGAGATCTCGTCGTCGTCCAGCTCGCTGGTGGGGTCGCGGCGCTTCTTGCGACGGTCGTTGAAGTAGCAGAACACCTCGGCGATCTCGAAGAGGATCACGAGGGGGACGGCCAGGGCGAGCATGGAGATCGGCTCGGCCGGGGTGATGATCGCGGCGACCAGGAAGGCGCAGAAGATGATGACCCGGCGCCACTTGGCGATGGCCTCGTGGGTGACGATGCCGACGATGTTGAGCAGGACCACCAGCAGCGGCATGACGAAGCCCAGGCCGAACATGCTCATCATGATGAGCATGTAGCTGAGGTACTCGCCGATCGTGAGGTAGGGGTCGGCGTCGTCGGGCAGGAACCCGAAGAGCATCTGGAGCGCGAGCGCGGTGATCGAGTACGCGAGGGCCGCGCCGGAGACGAAGAGGATCCCGGCCAGCGGGGCGAAGATGTAGGCGTACTTCTTCTCGCTGCCGTGCAGGGCCGGGGCCACGAAGGCCCACAGCTGGTAGAGCCAGAGCGGGGCCGTGACCAGGGCACCGACGAAGATCCAGACCTTGAAGGCGACAAAGAAGGCGTCGAAGGGTCCGGTGACGATCAGGGAGCAGCCGCCGCCGTCGACCACCTGGGAGGCGGGAAGCGAGCAGTAGGGCCTGGTGAGGAAGTCCCAGATCTGGTCGTAGAAGACGAAGCCGACCACAGCTCCCAGGCACAGGATGAGCAGCGCCTTAGCCAGCCTGTTGCGCAGCTCGCGCATGTGGTCCATGAGCGGCATCCGGGCATCCGGGTTCGCCGACCGGCTTCGGGACCTCATCTTTCGGTCACTCTCTTCTCCTTGGGCCCGCCGCGGGGGCGGGCGCTCCCCGCTGGCGACAGCCGACCGGCGCGGCACCCGCCGGTACCACGCCGGTCCACCGAAACGGTCTAGTTGTTGTAGGTCTGGTTGGTCGGCTCACCGGACTCGTTGACGATGCGCTGACCGGGGGGCAGCTGCGGGTAACCCTGCTGCTGCGGCTGCTGCTGGTTCTGCTGCGGAGCCGGGTTCTGCTGGGCCTGCTGCTGCGGCTGCTGCTGGTTCTGCTGTGCCTGCTCGCCCTGCTGGCCCTCGGACTCCTTGTTCTCCTCGTCGACCAGGCCCTTGCTCTCGGCCTTGAGGATGCGAGCACTGCGCCCCAGGGAGCGGGCCAGGTCCGGAAGCTTCTTGGCTCCGAACAGCAGGATGGCCAGGATCACCAGGATGGCGATGGTAGGTCCGTTGAACGGTCCCATGGTTCTACCTCTCTGTGGGGCGCGACCAAGCGCCTCTGATGGTACGCGCGTTCGTCCGCGGGGCCGTCATGTCCCAGCACCGCCATGGCGCACGCGCTCACGCAGGTCAGCGCTGCTCGCGTGGTACCCGCCCGCCGCCCGTGTCACCCCTTCGGACAGCGCGGAGGCCGCGCGGCGCACCCTCAGTCCGAGGGCGCCGACGACGAGCACTCCTGCGCAGAACACGCCGCAGAGGACAGCGAAGGCGATCACGAGTTCACCATATCCCTTCCGTCATGACCTGTACCCCACCCCCCGGTGAACGGGTACGCGTCACTCCGGAGACGAAGTGGTCTCGACCAATTCGGTTCGGTTTCGAACAGCACGGTAGTGCTCCAGAGCCCGCTCCGCCTCGGCACGGACGTCCTTGGCGAGGGCTGCCGGTGACACCACGCGCCCCTCCCGTCCCAGGGACAACGCCAGTCGGGCCACCCACGCGGGCGCCGGGGTGCGCAGGGTGGCCCGGGCCTCCCCGTCGGGCATCTCGGTCACCGACTCGCACACGTAGTCCTCGGTCACCCAGCGCGCGGAGGGCTCCAGTGCCAGCGTCACCAGGGCGTCGCGCTCGGAGCGCTGGAGCACCCCGGCGGACAGGTCGCGGCGGACCACCCCCTCGGGCACCTGGGCCGCGAAGGGCAGCACGGTCAGTTCCAGGACCCGGTCCAGGCGGAACAGCCGTACGTCCCCGCGCAGGTGGCAGTAGCCCTCCAGGAAGGTCTGGCCGTCCTGGACCACCAGGCCCATGGGATCGACGTCACGCTCGGTCACCTGGTCCAGGTACCCCGACAGGTACCGCAGGTGCAGGCGCTGGCCGCCGCTGAGGGCGTCGGCGCAGCGCCGCTGGGTCATGGCCACCTGGTCGTCGACCTCGACCCGCACCTGCACGGCGTCGGCCAGGTCGCTCACGGCAGAACCCGCGGCCGTACGCAGTTTCTCCCCCACCCGCTTGAGCGCGCCGCCCTCGATCCCCTGCGCCTCGGGCAGTGCCTCCAGCAGGGACAGGCCCACGACCAGGCTGGCCGCCTCGTCGGCGGTCAGGCGCAGCGGCTGGGCCAGGGTGTCGGCGTTGGCGATGATGATCTCGCCGGTCTCGCGGGCGGCGTCGAGGTCGACGTCGATCAGGTCGCCGGGGGTGTACCCGGGCAGACCGCACATCCACAGCAGGCTCAGGTCGGAGACCACCTGCTTCTCGCTGAGTCCGAAGTGCCGGGCCACCTCCGGCACGCGCACGTCGCGACCGAGCGCGTAGGGCACCAGCATGAGGAGTCGGCGCAGCTGGTCGGCGGAGCGTGGACCGCGCGCCGGCGCGTCGGTGCCGTCCGTCCCCTCGGCGGTGTCGGCCTCCTCCGCCGCGATGGTGCCCTCGACCACCCCGGCCAGGTGGTCGGCCATCGCCGCGCGGACCGGCTCGGGTTCCACCACCATCGCGCGCGAGCCGTGAGAGGCCACCTTGCGCACCAGCCCCGTGGTGCTGGTGAAGGGCAGGGTGAGGGTGTCCCAGCCGTCGCCCGTGCTGTCCCGTTCTCCCGGAACCACGCGCAGCGCGAGACGGCGCAGGTCGTGGGCGGCCTCGGTACGCACCCGCAGCGTGGCGGTGCGCTCGGGAACCGCGCTCTGCTGGGAGACCACCGAGCGCAGGTCCACCCCCTCGGGAACGACGACGTCCGGGCCGGTGCGGACCACGGTGACCCCGCCCCGCATCCGACCGAGACGGAACACCCGGCGGGCGTCGCGGAGCCGGTCGTGGCCGACCACGTACCAGTGGCCGCGCAGGTTGACGATGCCCCACGGCTCGACCTCGCGCCGCTGGGCCCCGTTGTCGCCGGGCTTGCGGTAGTCGAAGGAGATGGGACGGCGGTCCCGGATGGCCTGCCACACGGGACCGAAGGCCGGTTCGTCGGTGCGCATCGCGGGGGTCAGCCCCGGAGCGGCCTCGGTGTCCACCGGAACCCCGGCCGAGCGGAGCTTGAACAGGGCGTTGGCGGCGGCCTCGCCCAGGGAGGCGTGGCGCCAGGCGCGGGCGGCCAGACCCAGCACGACCGCTTCGTCCGGCAGGAGCTCGATCTCGGGCAGCTCGTAGTCGGAGGGGGAGATCCGGTAACCCTCCTCGCCGCTGAAGGCGTCCCCGGTGCCGACCTGGATGGGGATACCGCTGTCGCGCAGCTCCCGTTTGTCCCGCTCGAACATGCGCTTGAACGCCGACTCGGTGTCGGCCTCGGCGTACCCCTGAACCGTCGCCCTGATCTCCTGGGCGGTCAGGTGGCGCCGCGTGGACAGGAGGCAGATGACCAGGTTCAGTTGCCGTTCGGTCTTCCTGCGCGACATCGTCCGCACTCCCCTTGCCCGCTGTGTTGCACGCTGTGGTGGACCGGGCGGGGCCGCGAGGGCGCGTCCTCCCACCTTCGGTTCAGGTCCGACGGTACCGTGCCCAGCATGATCCGGTGGCGCCGCGGTGAAGTCCTACAGGTCCTGCCCTCCTGGCCCGGGGTCCGCGTGTGCGCGGTCTCGGTACCGGTCAGAGGGAACGGAGCCGAAGAGACCGCGACCTGCACGGCCCTGGCCTACACCGACCTCGTGGGCGCCCCCGAGGTGGGGGATCTGGTCCTGCTCAACACCGGGGCGCTCGACCTGGGCCTGGGTACGGGCGGCTACGCCCTGGTGGTGGCGGTCCCCGACCGCCTGCCTGACGACCGCGAGGGCCCCGGACACCTGGTGAAGGCCCGCTACACGCCTCTCCAGGCCACCGTTCTGGGCGCGGACGAGCAGGGTTCTCCCCACCACGAGGCGCTGCGCGCGGCCGAGGGGATCGACGGGATGCCCGTTGTCGTGGCCGACCTCCACTCCGCTCTGCCCGCCGTCCTGGCCGGGGTGCGCGTCGAGCGCCCCGGGACGCGGGTGGTCAACGTGATGCTCGACGGCGGCGCACTGCCCGCCGCCTTCTCTCGGATCGTGGGCGCGCTGAGGGAGGACGGCCTGCTCAGCGGGTGTGTGACCACCGGTCAGGCCTTCGGCGGTGACCTGGAGGCGGTCACGGTGCACTCGGGACTGCTCGCGGCCCGGCACGTGCTGGACGCGGAGGTCGCGGTGGTCTGCCAGGGCCCGGGCAACCTGGGCACCGGCACCCCGTGGGGGTTCTCGGGTGTGTCCTGCGGCGAGGCGGTCAACGCCGCCGCCGTCCTCGGTGGTCGTCCCGTGGCCAGCCTGAGGGTCAGCGAGGCCGACCCCCGCGAGCGGCACCGGGGGGTGTCCCACCACAGCCTGACCGCCTACGGGCGGGTGGCCCTGGCCCCGGCCGACGTGGTGGTGCCCCGGCTGCCGGGCTTCTTCGGCGAGCGTGTCCGCGACCAGGCCTGGAACCTGGGCGAGCGCCACACACTCGTGGAGGTGTCCGTGAGCGGTTTGGAGGACGAGGTGCGCGCGCTTCCCGTGAAGGTGTCCACGATGGGGCGCGGGCTGGACGAGGACCGGGCGGCCTTCCTCAGCGCGGCCGCCGCCGGGCGCCACGCCGCGACGCTCATCGGTGGTTGAGGCCGCGCGGTTCGTCCTGACCGACCCGGTGGTCGGAGTCGTGGTCCCCGCGGTACTGGGCTCCCAGGAAGGGCAGTTCCGAGCCGGGGAGCGGGGTGCGGCGGGTCGCGGCCATCATGTGTTCGGAGGGTACGTCGAAGTACCGCCCGGGCCGGAACATGGCCAGGGAGGTCGGTTCGGCGCGCACGCCCTCGTCCACCCGGAGTGATTCGGGCACGAACACGCTTCCGTCCCCGCAGGTCACACCCCACTCACGGCCCGGACCGGCGGAGACGATCTGCCCCGGGTCCCCGCCCACGGCCTCCTCGGAGAGTCGGCCTCCGCACAGGGTGATGCGCGCTCCGCCGAACATCGCGAAGGCTCCGGGGTAGGGATCGGCCAGGGCGCGCACCATCCGGTCCACGTCCCGCCCGGCCGCCGAGAGGTCGAGGTGCCCGTCGCTGGGGCGGCGCCGGGGCCACACCGAGCCGTGGCCCGCCTGGGGGCGCCGGGGGGCGCGTCCCGTCAGGAGGGCGTCCAGGTTGCGCACGAGGAGTTCGGACTGGAGTTGCCCGGTCCGCTCGTAGAGGCCGGTGGCGGTGACGTCCTCGGCCACATCGAACCAGATTCGGTCGACTATGTCGCCTGAGAAGGCCTCGCGTGTCAGGTGGAAGAGGCTGACAGCGCTGGAGCGCATGTCACGCAGGATGGTCCACGGGATGGGCGCGCGGCCCTGGCCGACCGGGAGCGGGGAGGGGTGCAGGCCCACCCCGCCCAGCGGCAGCGAGGCCAGGACCTCGTCGTGCACCAACTGCGACCAGCCAGCGACCACCATGAGGTCGATCCGGTGGGCGCGGAGGGCGTCGCGCACCTCGTCGGTGTTGATGTCGGCCGCCCGCAGGTGCGGCAGGCCGTGGCGACGGGTGAGCTCCTCGAAGTCCGTGTATCCGCAGCGGTGCGCCAGCTCCGCCGGGTAGGACACCACCAGGCTCGGTGGACGCCCCTGCGCGCAGAGCTCCTCCAGGGCCGGAACCCCCAGGCGCAGACCCGACACGTAGCAGTACCGCCGCTGGTCTGGCATGGTTCCCCCTCGCCCCATACGCACCGTGGGCAACCGACTCTACGCATGCCCGCCGCCGCTCCCCCGCAGCCCGGCCCCGCTCTGCGTGTCTCCTCCGCCGCCCGGACCGGCCTGCCGAGGCTGGGGACCGGACGGCCCCGGACACGAACGCACCGCCGCTCCCGCGGCTCGGGGCGCGGGGGCGGCGGTGCGTCTCGTCTGTGGGGAGGTGACTACTCCTCGGACTCCTCCGGGTCTTCGGCGACCTCGTCGCCCCCGGCGTCCTCCGCGGTCTCCTCGGTCTGCTCCTGCTCGGGCGGCGGCGGGTTGTCGTAGGCGCCCAGCACGTCGACCACGAACACCAGGGTCCCCGCAGGGGCGCCCATGGCCTCCTCCTCGGACTCCCCGTAGGCCAGGTCACCGGGGACGACCAGCATCACGCGGCTGCCGACCTTCTGGCCGACGATGCCCTCGTCCCAGCCCTCGATGACCGCACCTGCGCCGATGGTGGTGTCGAAGGGGACGCCGCCCTGGTTCCACGAGGAGTCGAAGACCTCGTTCTCGCCGTTGTCGTCGGCCTCCCAGCGCACGCCCGTGTACTGGACGATGACCTGCTGGCCCTCCTCGACCTCGGCGCCCTCACCCTCGATGAGGGGGGTGACCTCGAGTTCGTCGGGAGCCTCGGCGTCAGGGACCTCGATCCGGGGCTGGCTGTGCCCTTCCTGCGTCACCGTGGGCAGGTCGCCGCCGCCGTCGTTGGTCTGCTCGCCCGGGACGACCGCACCCTTGCTGTACCGGTCGACCATGTCGATCACCAGGACGCTCGCGCCCTCGGGGGCGGGCTGCCCCATGGACTCGGCCTGGGCCTTCTCCTCCTCGGTCAGCGCCGGGAAGACGTAGACCGCGCGGCTGCCGATGGGCTGGCTGACCAGGGTCTCGGTGATGTACTCCGGCATCTGGTCCATGCGGATCAGGTCCGGGGCGCCGTTCTCGTAGCTGGACTGGCCCTCAACCGGCTCGCCCTCTCCCGGAGCGGTCCACTGGTACTGGACGACGTTGGCGATGACCAGGTCGTCCGCCCCGACCAGGGCGTCCTCACCCGCACCCTTGCTCACGACACCGGAGATCTCCTCGTCCGGAGGCTCGATGTCGGGGAAGGCGATCTCGGGCTCCTCGCCGACGTCACCGGTGACCTGGGGCAACCGGGAGTCGAGCGTGTCGTCGTTCATGCGGAGGAAGGCGGGGGTACGCCAGTCCTCCGGGAGCGATGAGCAGCTGGAGACCGCCAAGGCGATGGCGGTCAGTGGCACCGCGAGGGCGGCAGCACGTCGGTGCATGGGTCACAACCTCTGATTTCCGGCTCAGGACAGGGTCACACTACCGAACAGTCGGAGTGTGGCCAGCCCCTGGGAGCAACCCGTTCCGGATTTCGGCCCACGGGAAACCGGCACTGGCGGCCACCGAAAGCGAACGTGCAGGTGGGAGGGAAGCCGAAGGCCCCGGGGGTGGCCGTCTCCGGCCGACCTCCGGGGCCTTGGGTACCGGCCGGACTCACATCCCGGCGATCAGCTTCTCCACCCGTTCGTCCACCGACTTGAAGGGGTCCTTGCACAGCACGGTGCGCTGCGCCTGGTCGTTGAGCTTGAGGTGCACCCAGTCCACGGTGAAGTCGCGCCGCTGCTCCTGTGCCCGGCGGATGAACTCCCCGCGCAGCCGGGCACGCGTGGTCTGCGGGGGCACCGACTTGGACTCGAAGATCTTCAGGTCCCCCACCACACGGTCCATCTGACCGCGCTTCTGCATCAGGTAGAACAGGCCGCGCTCGCGGTGGATGTCGTGGTAGGTGAGGTCGAGCTGGGCCACTCGCGGAGAGGAGAGGGTGAGGTCGTGCTTCTCCCGGTAGCGCTCCAGCAGCATGTACTTGGCCACCCAGTCGATCTCGCGCTGGACCGTCTCCAGGTTCTGGGTCTCCACCGCCTCCAGGGTGCGCTGCCACAGGTCCAGGACGCGCTTGCCGACGGCGTCGGTGCCGTGCCGGTCGACGTAGCCCTGCACCTTCTCCAGGTACTCGCGCTGGATCTCCAGGGCGCTGGCCTCGCGGCCGTTGGCCAGGCGTACCTTGCGGCGGCCGGTCATGTCGTGGCTGATCTCGCGGATCGCCCGGATCGGGTTCTCCAGGGTGTAGTCGCGCATGACCACCCCGGCCTCGATCATCCGCAGAACGAGGTCGGTGGAGCCGAGCTTGAGCAGGGTGGTGGTCTCGCTCATGTTGGAGTCGCCCACGATCACGTGCAGGCGGCGGAACCGCTCGGCGTCCGCGTGGGGTTCGTCGCGGGTGTTGATGATGGGGCGTGAGCGGGTGGTCGCGGAGGAGACGCCCTCCCAGATGTGCTCGGCGCGCTGGCTGACGCAGAACAGTGCCCCTCTGGGCGTCTGGAGCACCTTGCCCGCACCGCAGATGATCTGCCGGGTGACCAGGAAGGGGATGAGCACGTCGGCCAGGCGGCCGAACTCCCCGTGACGGCCGACGAGGTAGTTCTCGTGGCAGCCGTAGGAGTTGCCCGCCGAGTCGGTGTTGTTCTTGAACAGGTAGATGTCCCCGGCGATGCCCTCCTCGTGGAGGCGCTGCTCGGCGTCGACCTGCAGCCCCTCCAGGATGCGCTCACCGGCCTTGTCGTGGGCCACCAGGTCCACGAGGCTGTCGCACTCGGGGGTGGCGTACTCGGGGTGGCTGCCCACGTCCAGGTACAGGCGGGCGCCGTTGCGCAGGAACACGTTGCTGCTGCGCCCCCAGGAGACCACCCTCCGGAAGAGGTACCGGGCGACCTCGTCCGGTGACAGGCGGCGCTGCCCCCGGAAGGTGCACGTGACCCCGTACTCGTTCTCCAGCCCGAAGATCCGTCGTTCCACGCGGCCTCACCAACTTCCGTCACCGTGGCGTGGACGACGGGGCCGCGTCGCCCACACCAGCCCGGCCGGTGCGGCGCCCGGGTGGCGCCGCACCGTTGTGCTGTCAGATCACTCGTCGGCCTCGTCCCCGGTGGTGCCCCGTTTGCCCTGCTCGATGAGGGCGGTCAGGCGGTCACCGTGGATGCGGCGGAACTTGCGGTGCTCCCTGGAGCGTTCCAGGACGGCGACCTCCAGGTTGGCCGCCTCCAGTTCGCGCTCCTCGCCGTTCTCGTGCGCGAGGGCGTGGGTGGCCGCGTTCAGCGCCGCACTGAGCGGAGCGTTCGCGGCGAACCGGTCCTTGAGCTGGCTGGACACGTGCTCGGAGGAGCCGCCCACCGCGACGAAGCCCTGTTCGTCCACGATGGAGCCGTCGAAGGTGATGCGGTAGATCTCGTCCTCGGCCGCCGTGTCACCGACCTCGGCGACCACGATCTCGACCTCCCAGGGCTTGAGGCTCTCACTGAAGACGGTGCCCAGGGTCTGGGCGTAGATGTTGGCGAGCTGACGGCCGCTGACGTCACGGCGGTCGAACTGGTACCCGCGTACGTCGGCGAAGCGCACGCCCATCAGGCGCAGGTTCTCGAACTCGGGGTAACGCCCGACCGCGGCGAAGCCGATGCGGTCGTAGAGCTCGCTGATCTTGTGCAGTGTGCGGGACATGTTGTCCGCCACCAGCAGGATTCCGCCCTCGTACTGAAGGACGACGGCGCTGCGGCCGCGCGCGATGCCCTTGCGCGCGTAGTCCGCCTTGTCCTTCATCTGCTGCTCGGGGGCGACGTAGAACGGCATCGACACCGCGGATCGTTCCTTACCTTGTCGGGAGAGGTCTGGGGTGGAGGCCCGGGTGGCCTCAGCTCAGGCGGGCCTTCGGACCGTCGGGGTCGGCGGCTCGTCCTTCGACGACCTCCGTCGCCAGGCGGGCGACCTCGTCCGCGCCGATCCTCCGGTGCCCGTCCTCGGTGATGACGTCGACGAGGGGGAAGATCCTGCGGTGCAGGTCGGGGCCGCCGGTGGCGGAGTCGTCGTCCGCGGCGTCGTAGAGCGCCTCGAGCGCGACCCTGATCGCCGTGGTCTGGTCCAGGTCGTCCCGGTAGAGCTTCTTGATGGAGCCCTTGGCGTAGACCGACCCGGATCCGACCGAGTAGTAGCGCTGTTCCTCGTAGCGGCCGCCCACGGCGTCGTAGCTGAACACCCGCCCCTGTTCGGTGTTCTCGTCGAACCCGACCAGGAGGGGGACCACGACGAAGCCCTGCATGGCCATGCCGAGGTTGCCGCGCACCATCTGCGCCAGCTTGTTCGCCTTGCCCTCGAGCGAGAGGGAGCGCCCCTCAAGCTTCTCGTAGTGTTCGAGCTCCACCTGGTAGAGCTTGGCGAGCTCGATGCCGATCCCCGCCGAACCGGCGATGGCCACCGCGGAGAACTCGTCCGTCCGGAACAGCTTGTCCATGTCCCGGTTGGCGATGACGTTGCCCTGGGTGGCGCGCCGGTCGCCGGCGAGCAGGACACCGCCGGGGAAGGTGAGCGCGACGATGGTCGTCGCGTCCGGGGTGAGGTGCTCGGCCGTGCCGGGGGCGCCGGCCGATCCGGTGTGGTGGGCGGGCAGCAGCTCGGGCTTGACCTCCCGGAGAAACTCGGTGAAGGACGAGGTCCCCGCACTCATGAAAGCGGCCGACATCCGTCCGCCCTCGAAGCCTTCGAACACGCGACTCCCTCCGCTCGCGCCCCACCCCGTCACGGGGGCGGGTGGGGCGCCTGTCGTCCGTCTGTCTGTCGTTCCCGTGGTGGCCGGGGGTGGTACCGGCCGATGGGATCGACCCTAGTCCCGTGCGCCCCGGGGCCGGTGACGGCCGGGTGCGCTGTCAGCGAACCGGTTGGTCACTGACCGCCCTTCTGTACGAACTGGCGCACGAAGTCCTCGGCGTTGCTCTCCAGCACGTCGTCGATCTCGTCCAGGATGTCGTCGACGTCCTCGTCCAGCTGTTCGTCGCGCTCCTGCGCCTCGGGCGCTGCCTCGGTCTCCTCGACCTCCTCGTCACGCCGCGAGGAGTGCTTCTGGCCGCCGTTGTCATTCGCCATCTGTCGTTACCTCCCGTTCGGGGCCCTCGCCCTTATCTTGGCCCAACGGTCCCCTCCTCAACCGTCTTCCACAGGCCCGATACTCGCTAGTTACCTCGAATCGTCCGGCCGGGGCGCGCGCGGCGCGGGCACGAGGATCGACTCCGCTCCGGGCGTGTCCTCGTCGGGAGGCACCAGCGCGGCCCGGACCGCGCCCGTGACACTACGTCGCACCCTCGCTCCCACCTCAATGACGACATGCGCACACATGTTCACTTGTCGAACATGATCTTCACCCTCCGCGATGCCCTGACCATGCTGTGTACGTCTACGTAGCGCCGCCATCACGGATGGCACCCGGTTCCAGTGTCCGCATCCGGCCACTCAACTCCCCTTGTTCTACTGGCGGGTTTGTGATCCACGTACAGCCAGTCATCAAAACAGGAGGTCAGACACCACGCGACGCAGAGTGATGCCCCTATTGAGTCCAATGATCGGATGATCCTCTTGTCAGCTGAGTGAATTATCCATTTCATGGGCTTTCGCTGCCCAAGATGTTCACTTATGGTTTGGATTCGTTTACCGAGCGTCTCGGTAGACGAATGAGTTCTCCGGCTCGCCGGAAGGACTCACCCCGGGGACCGGTCTCGCCCTCAGGTGTGGCCGAGCCCCGACCCCCGTCAATTCCCCAAGGAGAGTAGGGATCAATGCGACCCTCCCCCGTCATCTCCGCGATCGGCACGGGAGCACTGGCCTTCGGGCTCGCGCTCTCGGTCGCGCCCGGCGCCTCCGCCGTCACCGCACCCACCGAGCCCGCGCCCCAGGGCGAGGCGGCCACCATGCAGGAAGCGCTTGAGAGGGACTTCGGCCTCACCCCGTTCGAGGCCGAAGACCTGCTCGAAGCCCAGAATGACGCTCTCGGGATCGACACGGCGGCGGCCAAGGCCGCCGGTGACGCCTACGCGGGCTCCGTGTTCGACACCGACACCCTGGAACTGACCGTCCTGCTCACGGACGCCGGAGCCGTGTCGGACGTCGAGGCCACCGGCGCCGGGACCGAACTGGTCTCGTACGGCACCGAGGGCCTGGCGGAGATCATGGACGAGCTCGACGCAGCCGGCGCCCAGCCGGGTGTCGTCGGCTGGTACCCGGACCTCGCCGGCGACACCGTCGTCATCGAGGCCACCGACACCTCCGAGGCCCAGAGCTTCGTCGAGGCCGCGGGCGTGGACTCCTCCGCCGTCCAGGTGGAGCAGACCGACGAGGCGCCGCAGCTGTACGCCGACATCGTCGGCGGTGACGCCTACTACATGGGCGGCGGGCGCTGCTCGGTCGGATTCGCGGTCACCGACAGTTCCGGCAACGACGGATTCGTGACGGCCGGCCACTGCGGCACGGTCGGCACCTCCGCCGACAGCGAGGACGGCAGCGGCTCCGGTGTGTTCGAGGAGTCCATCTTCCCGGGCAACGACGCGGCCTTCGTCAGTTCGACGTCCAACTGGACCGTCACCAACCTGGTCAACATGTACAGCTCGGGTGGCACCCAGTCCGTCGGCGGCTCCAGCCAGGCTCCGGTCGGCGCGGCCGTCTGCCGTTCCGGCTCCACCACGGGCTGGCACTGCGGGTCCATCGAGGCCCGCGGGCAGTCGGTGAGCTACCCGGAGGGCACCGTCACCGACATGACCCGTACCGACGTGTGCGCCGAGCCCGGCGACTCCGGCGGTTCGTTCATCGCCGACGACCAGGCCCAGGGCATGACCTCGGGCGGCTCCGGCAACTGCTCCTCCGGTGGTACCACGTACTACCAGGAGGTCGGCCCGGCGCTGAGCACCTGGAACCTCAGCCTCGTCACCAGCTAGGCCCGTTCGGGAACCGAGTGGTTCCCGCGCGACCGCGCCCTCGTCCGCCGTTCGGCGGGCGGGGGCGTTTGCCGTTCACGGACCTCTACACCCTCTTGCGCGTGGTCACGCCCGGTCGCCCGCCTGAGGCGCACGAGACCGCCGCCTGTCGAACAAGGGGGCGCTGTGCGCACGATCGGGAGGCCGCGAGCGAAGCCGTGACCACTGCTGTTACGCCTGTGTGTCCGAGTGGACACGGTTGGCACCCGGTACCGCTGTCCGCATGTGGCCAGAATGCCCCCCTTGCGACGCGCGGCCGGATTCGGTCGGTAGCGCATCGACTCCGACAACCGCGAGGTGGCCACTCGCGTCGCCACGTTCTGCGACGACCTCGTGACCGATCATCGGTTGACCCCACCGCGTTCTGAATGCTTCACCGTTCTGACGGTCTTTCCCTCACCAAAACGTGCACCTATGGTTAGGCGTTGTTTACCGAATGTCTCGGTGAACGACAGGGGCCGAAGTGTTTCGACCCCGATCCCCCGTTAATCCCCCCTGGAGAGTAGGGACCTCATGCGACCCTCCCCCGTTGTCTCCGCCATCGGAACGGGAGCCCTGGCCTTCGGCCTGGTGCTGTCCGCCGCCCCGGGAGCCTTCGCGGCCACCGGACCACTCCCCCAGTCACCCACCCCGGAGGCCGACGCCGTCTCCATGCAGGAGGCGCTCCAGCGCGACCTCGGCCTGACCCCGCTTGAGGCCGATGAACTGCTGGCCGCCCAGGACACCGCCTTCGAGGTCGACGAGGCCGCGGCCGAGGCCGCCGGGGACGCCTACGGCGGCTCCGTCTTCGACACCGAGACCCTGGAACTGACCGTCCTGGTCACCGACTCCGCCGCGGCCGAGGCGGTGGAGGCCACCGGCGCCGGGACCGAACTGGTCTCCTACGGCATCACGGGCCTCGACGAGATCGTCGAGGAGCTCAACGCCGCCGACGCCGTTCCCGGCGTGGTCGGCTGGTACCCGGACGTCGCGGGTGACACCGTCGTGCTGGAGGTCCTGGAGGGTTCCGGCGCCGACGTGGGCGGCCTGCTCGCCGACGCCGGCGTGGACGCCTCGGCGGTCGAGGTGACCACCACCGAGCAGCCCGAGCTGTACGCCGACATCATCGGCGGTCTGGCCTACACCATGGGCGGCCGCTGTTCGGTCGGCTTCGCGGCCACCAACGCCGCCGGTCAGCCCGGGTTCGTCACCGCCGGTCACTGTGGCCGCGTGGGCACCCAGGTGACCATCGGCAACGGCCGGGGCGTCTTCGAGCAGTCCATCTTCCCGGGCAACGACGCCGCCTTCGTCCGCGGAACGTCCAACTTCACGCTGACCAACCTGGTCAGCCGCTACAACACCGGCGGCTACGCCACCGTCGCCGGTCACAACCAGGCGCCCATCGGCTCCTCCGTCTGCCGCTCCGGCTCCACCACCGGTTGGCACTGCGGCACCATCCAGGCCCGCGGCCAGTCGGTGAGCTACCCCGAGGGCACCGTCACCAACATGACGCGGACCACCGTGTGCGCCGAGCCCGGCGACTCCGGCGGCTCCTACATCTCCGGCAACCAGGCCCAGGGCGTCACCTCCGGCGGCTCCGGCAACTGCCGCACCGGCGGGACCACCTTCTACCAGGAGGTCACCCCCATGGTGAACTCCTGGGGCGTCCGTCTGCGCACCTGATCCCCGTTACCGGCGGACCACCGGTCCGCTGACCTGAGAAACCAGGCGTCCCCGTCCGCGTGCAGCGGGCGGGGACGCTCGCGTCCGCTCCGGGGAACCGGTCACCGGCCACGGCCCCACCCGTGACCGGCTCCGATCCCCCTCCCCTCAGGCCGCCCGGTGGACGACCTCGCCGTCCAGGACCGTCAGCCAGGCGTTCACCTCGCGCAGCCGGTCCTGCGGCAGGGACTCCACGTCCGCGTCGAGGACGACCAGGTCGGCGAGGTAGCCCGGGCGCAGCGCGCCCAGACGGTCCTCGACCCCCAGCGCGTGCGCGGCGTCCAGGGTGTGGGCGCGCAGCGCCTCGTACAGGGTGACGCCCTGCTCCCGACCGATGTCGGCCCCCTCCCGGGTGGTGCGGCACACCGCGTTGGCCACGGTGTCCATCGGACGCAGGCTGGAGACGAAGGAGTCGCTGGACAGCACCGGGCGCAGTCCCAGGTCGATCTCCTCGCGCATGGGCTGGAGCCGGTGCGCGCGGTCCCCCAAGCGGCGCAGGAAGTCGCCGCCGCTGTCGTACAGGAAGTTGGGCTGGTTGACCGGGATGACCCCGTGGTCGGTGAAGCGCTTGGCCTGCTCCACCGTCGGGTAGCCGCAGTGCTCGATCCGGGGGCGCGGGTCCGGGCCCGACACCCGCGCAGCCGAGGCGATGGCGTCCAGGGTGTGCTCCATCGCGGCGTCGCCCTGCGTGTGGATCGCGACCTGCCACCCCTCCTTGGCGGCCCTGGTCACCAGGTCCACCAGCTGGTCGGGGTGATGGTAGAGGCTCCCGGGGAACTGGCCGTGCTCACCGTAGGGAACGCTGAATTTCGCGGTCCCGCCCAGGAGGGTGCCGTCCGAGTAGAACTTCATCCCGGTCAGGCGGAGCCAGTCGTCACCGAACGGGCTCGCGAGGCCGGCGTGGGTGAGGGAGTCGAGCTGGTGCGAGAGCGGCATGCCGAAGGTGCGCAGCGGCAGGGTTCCGGCGGCGCGCGCCGCCCGGTACACCCGCAGCTCGCGGGCGGAGACCTGCGGGTCGCACACCGTGGTCACACCCGCCGACAGGTACGGCTCGGCCGCGTCGGACAGCCAGCCGAGCAGGTGCTCGGTGGGCAGCGCCGTGTGGAAGTTGGGTCCGTGGCAGCCGATGTCCACGGCCAGCGGCAGCAGGAGTTCCATCGCCGCGTCCGTGACCATCCCGGTCAGCCGTCCGCCCTCGTCGCGGACGAAGGAGCCGCCGGCCGGGTCGGGCACGTCCTCGCCGATCCCGCTCCAGGCCAGCGCGGCGGAGTTCACCACGGCCTGGTGGCCGGAGACGTGGTAGACGATGACCGGGTGCTCCGTGGTGGCCTCGTCCAGGTGGCGACGGGTGGGCCGACCGCCCGGATACTTGGCGTCGTCCATGGAGAACGCGCGGATCCACTGGCCCGCCGGAGTGCGCTCGGCCTCGGCCGCGATCGCGGCGACCAGGTCGGCGGCGCTGCCCACCCGGGGGTAGCGCGCGTCCACCGCCGCCAGGGACTCGGCGGTGGAGAGCAGGTGGTTGTGCGGGTCGATGAAGCCGGGCAGGACGGTCCGTCCGCCCGCGTCCACTTCCACGGCTCCGGGTCCGGCCGCGGCCCGGGCAGCCTCGACGCCGCCGACCAGACGGACCCGGCCCTCACGTACGGCCACGGCGGGCGCGGTCGGGTTGGTGTCGTCCATCGTCAGGACGCGGGCGTTGTGGATGAGCAGACCGGTCACGGGTGGATCCTCCTCAGGAGTGGGTGGTACCGCCGTCCCGCGGGACGGCGGTACCGGGGCGGTTGGGGAGCGGGGGGACGGGTCAGTCCGAGGTGAGCAGGTCCGAGTCCTGGTAGCGGGGCGCGTGGGCCAGGCAGACCACGCTCAGCACCACCATGCCGATCAGGAGCCCGACCACGGAGAGGATGCTCCCGGTGGCGGCGAACAGGGCGGTGCAGGCCAGCGGGGCCAGACCACCGAAGATCGCGCCCGCCGTCTGGTAGGCGATCGAGATGCTGGTGTAGCGGGCCTGGGGCGGGTACATCTGGGCGAGCACGCGGGCGATGGGACCGTAGACGGTGGCCATGGCGACGCGCATCACGCAGAGCATGAGGACGATGAGCAGTGTGCTGCCGGTCTCCAGGATCAGGAACTGCGGCAGGGCCAGCACGCCCACGCCCACCAGGCCGATGGTGACGACCCGGACGGTGCCGTAGCGGTCCCCCAGCCAGGAGACCCCGAGGGTGACCACCAGCTCCACGAAGGCCGCGATGCTCAGACCCGTGAGGATGACCTGTTCGCTGATCCCGACCTCGGTGACCCCGTAGGCTTGGAGGAACGTGGTGACGATGTAGTAGCCGCCCACGGCCACCGGCAGGACACCCACGCCAAGCAGGAGGGTGCGCCAGGAGGTGCGCAGGGCGTAGCCGAGCGGGAGGCCCCGGGGCTGGTCGTCCTGCACGGCGTCGAAGACCGGGGACTCCTCCACCTTGAAGCGGATGACCATGCCGACGACCACGAGCAGGACCGAGGCGAGGAAGGGCAGGCGCCATCCCCAGTCGTAGAGGATCTCGGTGTCCCAGGCGGCGATGAGGCCGAAGGAGCCGGTTGCCAGCAGCGCCCCCGCCGGGTTGCCGAGCTGGGCGAAGGCACCGTAGAAGGTCTTACGGTTCTCCGGGGCGTGCTCCACGGCCATGAGCACCGCGCCGCCCCATTCACCACCCACGGCGATGCCCTGCACGAACCGCAGCACCACCAGCAGCAGCGGGGCGAGGAACCCGACCTGTTCGTAGGTGGGCAGCAGGCCCACGCTGAACGTGGCCACGCCCATCATCAGCAGGGTGATGACCAGCGCCGACTTGCGGCCGAGCCGGTCACCGTAGTGGCCGAACAGGAGGCCGCCCAGCGGGCGGGCGAAGAAGCCCACCGAGAAGGTGGCGAAGGACGCCATCAACCCGACCATGGGGTCGATGTCGGCCGGGAAGAACAGGGTCGCGAAGACCAGGCTGGCCGCGGTCGCGTAGATGTAGAAGTCGAACCACTCGATGGTGGTGCCGACGAAGGCCGCCACAGCCGCACGTGCGGGGTGCGGTGACGTGGGGGCGGTCCGCTCTGACATGGGAACTCCGATGGCGCTTGGCGTGGTCGTCGGCGACCACGACCGATGTGATCCGGTGTGTTGTTGTGACCGTAGACACCCCCCGGCCACCGACGTCGGGTTGGTTCGCACAGGTTGTAACGTGACAAAAGTGCAGGTCGCACAGCAGGAGGGAAGGCGGGAGGCTGCCCGTGGCCATCACCGTTCGCGACATCACCGCGTCACCGCACCTGGAGGTCAGCGCCTCGGCCGGGCTCGCCGGGCTGGACCGCGTGGTGCGGTGGGCGCACGTGACGGAGCTGCCAGACCCGGTGCGCTGGCTCCGCGGCGGTGAACTCGTGCTGACGGCCGGGCTCGGTCTGGGCGGTGACGCCGCGGGGCACCGCGCCTACGTGCGGCGCCTCCACGGAGCCGGGTGCGCGGGCCTGGCGTTCGCCATCGACATCTGGCTGAGCGAGATCCCCTCCGAGGTCCTGGACGAGGGCGACCGGCTGGGCTTCCCGGTCCTGCGGGTCGAGGGCGAGACGTCGTTCGTCGCCGTGGTGGAGACCGTCGCCGACCACTACGCCGCCGAACGCACCCGTGAACAGGGCCGTGTCCTGGCGGCCCAGGACGCCATGGCGCGGGCGGCCCTGCGCTCGGGCCCGGCCGGGGTGATGCGCGAACTGGCGTCGGCCACCTCAGGTGAGTGCCTGCTGCTCGACCGCAACGCGATGACGAGTCGGGCGGTCCCCGAGCGCGAACCGGGCTGGCACTCGCTGGTGCGCTCCGAGGTGGTGGGGGCGGCGCCCACCCCGGGCATGCGGGTCCTGGCCGACGACGGGTCGTCGATCCTCCTCCAGACACTCGGCACCAGCGGGCGCACCCTCGGCTGGGTGGCGCTGCGCTGCGACGATCCCTCGCCCAACGTCCGGGTGCTGGCCAACCACGCCGCGTCGCTGCTGGCCGTGGACCTGCTGCACTCACGCGACGCTCGGCGGGCGATGTTCGGCGAACGCGCTCCGCTGCTGCGCGCGGCAGCGCTGGGGCAGACGGTGGGGGTACCGCTGACGCTGCCCTCCCCACCGTGGGAGGTCGTCTGCCTGCGTACCTCCGAGCCGCGTTCGCTGGACGACGCGGCCGACGCCCTGGTCGACGTGCTGGGTGACACTGAGGCGGCCAGGTCGAGCGGGCTGTGCCACCTCGGTGAGGTGCTGGTGGCGGTGCTTCCCGACACCGGCCGTCCGCACGCGGGTGAACGGTTGCTCTCCCTGGTCGAGGGCGTGTCCGCGGCGGGGGCGTGCCGTGCGCGGGGGCCGGGCGAACTCGCCTCTGCGGTGGCCCGGGCTCGCGGGGCCGTCCCGGCCGAGGGGTACCGGCACATGGACGAGGCCGACGCCTGGGCGCTGTTGCGGTCGTCCGTTCCCGAGAGCGGGTCGAGGGCGTTCACCGAGGCGGTGCTGGGACCCGTCGTGGAGCATGACGCGCGCAACGGGACGGAACTGGCGCACGCCCTGCGCCACTACCTGGACAGCAGTGCCCATGTGGAGGAGACGGCCCGGGAGCTCGGAGTGCACCGCAACACGCTGCGGGCCAGGCTACGCACAGCCGAGCGAGTGCTCGGCCGCGACCTGCGCGACCCCCGTACGCGGCTGGAGCTGTGGACGGCGCTGAGCCTGCGACCGATGCGCTGCGCGGACGGTACCTGGCACGACTGACGGACCGGGCGCCCGCACGACGGGGGCGGTGCCTCCGACGCCGTCACGCCGGGGCGCGGTGCCCGGCGCCGGAGGGGCAGCCGGGGCACCGCGCCGCGATCACTTCCTGCGGTTGCCCGCGAGGACGGCCACCAGCTCGGCGGCGGTGGCGGAGGCGTCCAGGAGCCCGCCCACGTGCTCCTTGGTTCCCCTGCGCGGCTCGAGGGTGGGCACGCGCTGGAGGGAGTCGTAGCCCGGCAGGTCGAAGATGACCGAGTCCCAGGAGGCGGCGGCCACCTCGTCGGCGTACTTCGCCAGGCACCGGCCCCGGAAGTAGGCGCGGGTGTCCTCCGGCGGTTCGGTGACGGCCCGGGCCACCTCGGTCTCCTCCACGAGGCGCCGCATCCGTCCCCGCGCGGCCAGGCGGTTGTAGATGCCCTTGTCCCCGCGCACGTCGGAGTACTGGAGGTCGACGAGCTGAAGCCTGGGGTGGGACCACTCCAGCCCGTCACGGGACCGGTACCCCTCCAGCACCTTGAGCTTGGCGACCCAGTCCAGCTCGGTGGCCAGGTCCATCGGGTCGGAGGCCAACCGCGACAGGACCGACTCCCAGCGGTCGAGGACGTCTGCGGTGTCGGGGTCCACGTCGGTGCCGAAGCGGTCCTCCACGTACTTGCGCGCCTGGTCCAGGTACTCACCCTGGAGCTCCAGCGCGGTCATCCGGCGCCCGTCCCGCAGCCGGACCCGGTGGGTCAGCCCCGGGTCGTGGGAGACCTCCCGCAGGTCCGCCACCGGAGTCTCCAGGGACAGGTCCGCGCTGAGGAAGCCGTCCTCGATCATCGACAGCACCAGCGCGGTGGTCCCCAGCTTGAGGTAGGTGGAGACCTCGCTCATGTTGGCGTCACCGATGATGACGTGCAGGCGCCGGTACTGGTCCGGGTCGGCGTGCGGTTCGTCCCGCGTATTGATGATGGGACGCTTCAGGGTGGTCTCCAGGCCCACCTCGACCTCGAAGAAGTCCGCCCGCTGGGAGATCTGGAAACCGCTGCCCTGGCCGTCGGAGCCGATCCCGACCTTGCCCGCGCCGCAGATCACCTGCCGCGAGACGAAGAACGGGATCAGGTGCCGGACGATGTCGCCGAAGGGCGTCGACCGGTTCATCAGGTAGTTCTCGTGGCACCCGTACGAGGCGCCCTTGTTGTCGGTGTTGTTCTTGTACAGCTGGATCGGCTCGATCCCCGGGGTGGCCCCGGCTCGGGCGGCCGCGTCGGCCATCACCCGCTCGCCCGCCTTGTCCCACAGCACCGCGTCGAGGGGGTTGGTGACCTCCGGCGCCGAGTACTCGGGGTGCGCGTGGTCCACGTAAAGGCGCGCGCCGTTGGTGAGGATGACGTTGGCCAGCCCCAGGTCCTCGTCGGTCAGCTGGGTGGGGTCGGCGACCTCGCGCGCCAGGTCGAACCCGCGGGCGTCGCGCAGCGGGTTCTCCTCCTCGAAGTCCCAGCGTGCCCTCCTGGCCCGTGCCGCCGAGGCGGCCAGGTAGGCGTTGACCACCTGTGTGGAGGTGACCATCGCGTTGGCTCCGGGGTTTCCCGGCACGGAGATCCCGTATTCGGTCTCGATACCCATAATCCGCCGCACACTCATGATGAGAGGTTATCCGCCACGGACCTGTCTTGAACGCTTCCGCGCCAATTGTGGCCTAAGCGCCGTCTTCCCGGGCGTTTCCACCGGGCTTCGACGGGCGTGTCATCGCAGTTCAGGCGGTTTCTCCCGGCTTCTCGAAAAATCAAACCGGATCCGGATCGGAGGTTCCCGGGCCACTCCCCCATTGTGTCCGGCAATCCCCCACCAACGGCGGAGCGGGACCCGCCGAATCGTGCGCGGGCCCCGCTCCGAACGATTTGCTACAGGTACTGGCCGGTGTTGGCGACGGTGTCGATGGACCGACCGGAGTCGGCCCCCTTCTTCCCGGTCACGAGAGTCCGGATGTAGACGATCCTCTCGCCCTTCTTGCCCGAGATCCGCGCCCAGTCGTCCGGGTTGGTGGTGTTGGGCAGGTCCTCGTTCTCGCTGAACTCGTCGACGCAGGCCTGGAGCAGGTGGGAGACGCGCAGCCCCTTGGACTGCTGGTCGATGTAGTCCTTGATAGCCATCTTCTTGGCGCGCGAGACGATGTTCTCGATCATCGCGCCGGAGTTGAAGTCCTTGAAGTACAGGACCTCCTTGTCACCGTTGGCGTAGGTGACCTCCAGGAAGCGGTTCTCCTCGCCCTCGGTGTACATCCGCTCCACGACCCGCTGGATCATGGCGTCCACCGTGGCCCGGGTCGAACCACCGTGTTCGACCAGGTCGTCCTCGTGCAGAGGGAGGTCCTCGGTCACGTACTTGCCGAAGATGTCCCGGGCTCCCTCGGCGTCGGGGCGCTCGACCTTGATCTTGACGTCCAGGCGGCCGGGCCGCAGGATCGCCGGGTCGATCATGTCCTCCCGGTTGGAGGCGCCGATGACGATGACGTTCTCCAGCCCCTCCACGCCGTCGATCTCGCTGAGCATCTGCGGGACGATGGTGTTCTCCACATCGGAGGACACACCCGAGCCGCGGACGCGGAAGATCGAGTCCATCTCGTCGAAGAAGACGATGACGGGGGTGCCCTCGGAGGCCTTCTCCCGTGCGCGCTGGAAGACCAGGCGGATGTGCCGCTCGGTCTCACCCACGTACTTGTTGAGCAGCTCCGGGCCCTTGATGTTCAGGAAGAAGCTCTTGCCGACGTCCTTGCCGGTGCGCTCGGCGACCCGCTTGGCCAGCGAGTTGGCGACCGCCTTGGCGATGAGCGTCTTTCCGCAGCCGGGCGGACCGTAGAGCAGGACACCCTTGGGCGGGGTGAGCTGGTGCTCGCGGAAGAGGTCCTTGTGGAGGAAGGGCAGCTCGACCGCGTCGCGGATCATCTCGATCTGACCGGTGAGGCCGCCGATGTCGGTGTAGGAGATGTCGGGGACCTCCTCGAGGATGAGTTCCTCGACCTCCGACTTGGGAATGCGCTCGTACACGTAGCCGGAACGGGGCTCCAGCAGCAGGGAGTCGCCCGGCCGGATCGGCTCGTCGCGCAGCGGTTCCGCCAGGCGGACGATCTTCTCGTCGTCGTGGTGCGAGATGACCAGCGCGCGCTCGCCGTCCTCAAGGAGCTCCTTGAGCATGACGACCTCGCCGACCGTCTCGAACGACTCCACCTCGACGACGTTGAACGCCTCGTTGAGCATGACCTCCTGGCCGGGACGCAGGTGGTCCAGGTCCACGGAGGGACTGACGTTCACCCGCATCTTGCGGCCGTTGGTGAAGATCTCGACGGTGTCGTCCTCGCGCGAGCCGAGGTAGACGCCGAAGCCCGACGGCGGCTGAGAGAGCCGGTCGACCTCCTCCTTGAGCGCGACGATCTGTTCGCGCGCCTCCTTCAACGTGGAGACGAGCCGTTCGTTCTGCCCGTTGGCGCCCGCGAGACTGGCCTGGGCCTCTCGCAGCCGCTCCTCCAGCAGACGAACATGTCGGGGTGAGTCGGCGAGCTTGCGCCGGACCACGCCGAGTTCCTTCTCCATGTAGGCCACCTGGGCCGTGAGCTCAGCGACTTCACGGTCCCGATCGCCCTGACGCTCGTCCTCACGTTCGGCCACGTCCGCCACCTCCCTGTAGGAACTACTCGGGAACCTACCTACCCATGCCCGTTTCCTAACCTGTAACCCCGCACGAGTGTCGCGGACCTCATGTGGGGATCTTGCGTCCGTCCAGGTCACAGTGGTAGCGAAGGGCCCGACGTAATGAGAAAGTAACCTCCGAGGCGGGGTCGGGGCAAGCACCTTCCAGGGGTCGCGACAACCTCGGGCGACAGGGCGCCGCCCTTTCCGGACGCGCTCGAACACGCGGAAGGGGCCCGCCCGGATCGTCTCCGGACGGGCCCCTCCACACTCGGGTGCGGCGCGGTCCCTACTCGCCGCCCTCGGTCGCCTCGCCGGGCTCGTTCACCTTGCCGCCCTCGGTCACCTTGCCGGGCTCGGCGTCCGCCGTCGGGGCGGTCGCGGGCGCGGCCGCCCTCGCACCGGCGTCGGCGGCCGCCTTGGCGGCCTCGTAGTCCTTGCCGTAGGCGCCCTTGGCGGGACGGCGGCGGCGCTCGGGGGCCTCCACACCGTCGGCCAGACGGCGCGCGACCACGAGGAAGCCGGTGTGCCCGATCATCCGGTGGTCCGGACGCACGGCCAGACCCTCCACGTGCCAGGTGCGCAGCATGGTCTCCCAGGAGCGCGGCTCGTAGAAGCGGTCGTCCGCCCGCAGCTCCTCCACCACGCGGGACAGCTGGGTGGTCGTGGCCACGTAGCAGCACACCAGCCCGCCGGGGATCAGCGCCCCGGCGACAGCGTCCAGGCACTCCCAGGGCGCGAGCATGTCCAGGAAGACCCGGTCCACGTCGGTCTCGTCGAGCTCCTCGACCAGGTCGCCCACGGTGAGCTTCCACGCCGGGTGCGGTCCCCCGTAGAAGTTCTCGACGTTCTTGCGAGCGATCTTCGCGAAGTCCTCGCGACGCTCGTAGGAGTGGACCATGCCCTGTTCCCCGACCGCGCGCAGCAGCCAGTTGGACATCGCGCCGGAACCGGCGCCCGCCTCCACCACCCGGGCGCCCGGGAAGATGTCGGCCTCGACCATGACCTGGGCGGCGTCCTTGGGATAGACGATGGTCGCGCCGCGCTTCATGGAGAGCGTGTAGTCGATGAGCAGGGGGCGCAGCGCCACGTAGGCCGTGCCGGTGTTGGAACGCACCACGCTGCCGTCGGGCTCACCGATGAGGTCGTCGTGTTCGACCTTGCCCTTGTGCGAGTGGAAGGTCCCACCCTCGCGCAGTGTGATGGTGTGCATGCGACCCTTCGGGTCGGTCAACTGCACGGTGTCGCCGTCGGTGAAGGGGCCGCGGCGGCCATGGATACCGGTCAACGTCGCTCTCGTCTTCCCACGTCGCGTTTGGTCTGGGCAGTCGCCCAGCGTATCGGCCCCCGAGCACCGCGACGAACGGCCGGGGCCCACGGACCGGGTCGGGCGGGCGTGCGAAAAGCCCGCCCGTTGGGCAGTATCAGGCGTGTGGTCACACACCACGCCCATCCGGAACACGAGGACCTCGGGAGACACGACCCATGTCACAGCAGACCACGGGCCTGGGAATCGACATCGGTGGCAGCGGGATCAAGGGCGCACCGGTCGACCTTGTCTCCGGCGAGTTCCTGCGGGACCGCCTGAAGATCCTCACCCCCGAGCACGCGGATCCCGCCACGGTGGCCGGGATCGTCGGCGAGATCGCCGCGCACTTTCCCGAGACCGAGGGAGCTCCCCTGGGCGTCACCTTTCCCGGGGTGGTCCAGGGCGGGGTGGTGCGTACCTCCGCGAACCTGGACAAGAGCTGGGTCGACACCGACGCCAGCGCCCTGTTCGCCGAGGCCGCGGGCCGCCCCGTGCGAGTGCTCAACGACGCCGACGCCGCCGCCCTGGCGGAGAACCGCTACGGCGCCGCCCGGGACGTGAGCGGCACCGTCCTGCTCACCACCCTGGGCACCGGGATCGGCACCGCGCTGGTCGTGAACGGCCGCCTGGTCCCCAACACCGAGTTCGGCCACCTGGAGATCGACGGCCACGACGCGGAGTCGCGCGCCTCCTCCGGCGCCAAGGAGCGGGAGGGGCTCTCCTACCACGACTGGGCCAAGCACCGCCTCCAGCGCTACTACCGGACCATCGAGGACCTGGTGTGGCCGGACCTGATCGTCGTCGGCGGCGGGGTGAGCCGCAAGGCCGACAAGTTCCTCCACCACCTGCACATCCGCACACCGATCGTGCCCGCAGAACTGCGCAACACGGCCGGGATCGTCGGGGCGGCCCTGTCCGCCGCGGAGGTCTAGGGGTCCTCCGCGGCGGACCATCAGGGGGTGAGGGGCCCCGCCCCGGGGCAGAGGCCGGGCCCCTCAGGGGTGGACACAGCCGCCCCCGCCGGGAGCACCGGCCGGGAGGCGTGACCAGCGGGGCGTTCCCGCTTCGGGTGTCGAAGGGGGCCGGGGCCCGCGCAGAGGGAGACTGGGGCACGGGCACACCCAGGACACCGTTCCGACACCCGGGACCGTGCGTGTGCACAGCCCGCTCTGGGGTCCGGATGCGGCGGCCGCGTGCCGTGCATCCGGACGTGTCCGTCAGCCGCCCTCCGCCGTGGTGGTGAGGGCGCCGACGATCCTTCGGGCCGCGTCGGAGGTACGGGTCACCGGGGTGAGCGGAACCCCGCGCAGCTCAGAGGGGAGGCCGTCCTGGCAGGGCCAGCGCATCCACCACCAGAGGTCACCCCGGTGGGGGCGCAGGAGGGCGCGCTGCGGCCGCGTGGCCGGTCCGGCGTCGACCACGCCGAACACCCCGTCCTCACGGGCCTCGACCCCGCGCGCCCGCAGTTCGGCGGCCAGGCCGCGCAGGGCGAGGGTGGCCAGCTCCACCCGGTACACCGGATCGACCGGGGTGTGCGCGCCGAACACGCCCATGGGCGGGGTACCACGATGCTCCCGTCCACTCCCGGCCAGGCTCGGACTCCCCGCCGGTGGTGTCTCAACGGTCACGTGCGCTTCCCTGCCTTCCTCCCGGGTCCGGCGCGACACGTCGTACGCCGAACCAACGACCACACCAACTTTGCCGCACTCTGAGCCGGGACTGGCACCCGTATGCGGATCACGCATCACACTTTCTTTTTCACACATAGCCACCAAGCGCTCACGGAATCCCTAATCTAAGCTGCATGCCCCAACGAGACGGTGAACTGCCCCAGGACCTGTGGACCCGCCCGCGGATGGCCGCCGCCCTGGCCACCTGTGACATGCCGACGGTCATCGAGGGCGTGCGCTCGGCGCGAGGGTGGTCCCAGGGCGAGCTGGCGCAGGCCCTGACCTACTCGCAGAGCTGGGTCTCCCGTGTCGTCAACGGCCAGCAGTCCCTCACCGTCAGCCAGGTCCACGACCTCGCCCGGCGCCTGGACATCCCCCTCCACCTGCTGCGCTTCGGCGGGGCGGGGAGCGCAGGGACCTCGGGCGCCGTGCGCGGATCCGGGACGCTGGACGGCGCGAGGGAACCGGACGACGTGGGGACTCGGGGGCTCGGTCTGGGAGAGCGGGAGGAGCCGCCGGGTACGGGGCGCAACCCCTCCAGACGCCGGGATCCGGCACGGAGCGTCACCATGGCCCCCTCCGGCATCACCGGCGGACGTCCCCCGGGCGGGTACGAGGGGTACCACGGCATCAACGAGACCACCGCCCCCGCGCTGCGCTCCATCACCGGCAGCCAGCGCCGTATGGACGCCACCTCCCCGGCACGGCACCTGCTGCCCGGCGCCGTCGCGCACGTCCATCTGGCCGAACAGATGCTCGGCAACGCGCGCGGGACCACCTTCCACACCGAGCTCAGCGCGGCCGCCAGCGAGGCCTCGGGGTTCGCCGCCTGGCTCAGCGCCGACCTGGGCGACATGGGTTCGGCGCGCATGCACTACCGGACCGCCGTGGTCCGCGCCCGCCAGGCCGGGATGCGTCTGCTGGACGTCTACATGCTCGGTTCCCTGGCCGCCTTCGAGATCGACGTCGCGGAGGACCCCGAGCTCGGCCTCGGCCTGGTCCGGGAGGCCGAACACGTGCTGGGCCCCGCCGCCCACCCCACCGCCCGGGCCTGGCTGGCCTGCGTCGGGGCGCTCGCCCACGCGGGGCTGGGCGACCACGTCTCCGCCGCCCGGTCGATCCGCCGCGCCGAGCGCGAGGTGGACAGCCCGGACAACGCCCAACCGCCCTGGCCGTGGGTGTTCGCCTTCGACCAGGCCAAGGTCGCAGGCTATCGCGCACTGGTGGGGGTCCGGCTGCGCAGCCCGCACGACGCCCGCGCCGCCTTCGCCGAGGCCGTGGCCCCGGCGCCGCGCAACGTCAAGCAGTCGGCGCTGCTCAAGGTGGAGCTGGCATCCGCCCACGCCGAGGCCGGTGACGTGGACGAGGCCTTCCGGCTCGCCCAGGAGGCGCTGACCACCGGGGTGCGCTTCGACTCCGAACGCGTGGTGGGCCGGGTCCGCTCCTTCCGCAGACGCTATCGGGGGCCCCGGGCGCACTGCGTCGAGGACCTCGACGACAGGCTTTCCTCTCTGGTTACCGGTATCCCGATCAGTGGGTAGAAAGTCGGCGAAGCGAGCAGCAGGGAGGGCATGTGATTCGTATCGGGATCACCGGACACCGCAACCTGACCCCTGACGTCAGCGGCGCCGTCGCCGATCTGGTCAAGACTCACCTGGAACCGTACGGATGCGAGATGGTGGGCCTGTCCTGCCTCGCGGACGGCGCCGACGTCGTCTTCGCCGAGGCGGTCGTGGCCACGGGCGCCCCGCTGGAGGCGATCGTCCCCGCGACCGGCTACCGGGAGGCGCTGCCGGACGAGCACCACCCCGTGTACGACCGCCTCCTGGGGCAGGCCGTCCTGGTCCACGCCCTACCCCATGGCGAGTCCGACCCCCGCGCCCACATGGCGGCGGGACGCCTCCTGGTCGAGCGGTGCGACCAGCTGGTCGCGGTCTGGGACGGGGAGCCCGCCCGCGGCCCCGGCGGCACGGCCGACGTGGTGGCCTACGCGCAACGGATCGGCCGCCCCGTCAGTGTCCTGTGGCCCGAGGGGGCCCGCCGCTGATCCCGGTCCCGGTCCTGGCGAACGACGCCCGGCCCCGGCGCGCCCCTGCGGCCCGCGTGTCACCGACCTCCCACGGCCCGTCCGGTCATCACCGCGTTGACGTCGGACGCGCGCAGCACGCCCAGCACCGCGCCGTCGTCCTCCCGCACCAGGTACTCGGGCAGCGGGTACCGGGTGAGCTCCGTCAGCAGCTCCTCGCCCTCAAGGTCCGCGGAGACCGTCGAGTGTTCCGTCAGCGCCCGCGCCACGTCCGACACCGGGACCCAGGCCCGGCGTGCGTCGGTGATCGCCTCGGCAGCCGCAGGGTGCACCACGGAGACGGGCGTACCGGCGCTGTCGGTGACCACGACCGTCTCCGCCCCCGCCTCCTCGGCCCGCAGGTCGGCCTGGGCCAGCGGCGTGTCGGCCGGGACGGTCACCGCGCGGCGGGTCAGCGAGCGTGCCCTCAGCCCGGGTACCCGGGCGCGGACGCGCGCGTTGTTGAGCGCCTCGGAGGCTCCCATCCACATGAACCCGGCCAGGACCAGTCCCCACACGATCGCCCACGGGCCCGGGGTGCTGCCCGCGCTCCAGGCGAAGAGGAACGGCAGCGCCGCCACGCCGAGGGCGAGCACGCGGCCGCCCCAGGCCGCGACCACGCTGCCGGTGTGCGGGCGCCCGGTCACCTTCCACACCCCGGCGCGCAGCAGGCGGCCACCGTCCAGCGGCAGCCCCGGAAGCAGGTTGAACACGCCGACGAGGAGGTTGGCGATCCACAGCTGGAAGAGCAGTTCACCGGGAACGCTGAACGGGTCGGCGAAGTGCGCGAGCACGAACGCCACCGCCGCCAGGACCAGCGACAGCAGCGGGCCGGAGAAGGCGATCCAGAACTCCCGGCCCGGGGTGGGTGCCTCCCGGTCGATCTCCGAGACCCCGCCCAGCACGTACAGGACGATGCGGCGCACCGGCAGTCCGTACCAGCGGGCCACCAGTGAGTGCGCCAGTTCGTGCACGAGCACGGAGGCGTAGAGCAGGACCGCGAAGACGAACGCCAGGAGGTAGGCGGAGGGGCCCAGGGCCAGGCGCGCCTCGACGATCCCGCCGTAGACGAGGGTGATCAGTGCGGCGACGATCCACCATGACGCGGTGACGTAGACCGGGACTCCGAAGGGGCGGCCCAACAGTAACCCGGGGCTCTTCCGTTCACGCTCGTCGGGACGGGGTCGGGACTGGTCACTGCCTCTGCTCACGGCTCCACACTAGGGCCTGTCCCACCGGAGTCCCCGGCAGGTGGGGGCTGAGCCGTACCGCCCGGTACCCGTCGCCCTCGAACCGCTCCGGGCGGGTGCGCTCCTCTCATAGGCTCGGGGCATGACCACCGCGCACCTTCCGACCGCCCTCTCGCCCTCCCGGGCCTCGGACTTCCTCCAGTGCCCGTTGCTGTTCCGGTTCCGCACCATCGACCGCCTCCCCGAGGCGCCCAGCGCCGCGGCCCTGCGGGGGACCCTGGTGCACGCGTGCCTGGAGCGCCTGTACGAGCTGCCCGCCGACACCCGGACCCCGCGCACCGCGGTGAGCCTGGTGGAACCCCAGTGGGCCCGGATCCGGGAGGGCAAGCCCGAGGTCGCCGAACACCTCTTCCCCGGCGACGAGGGGCTGGCGGAGTGGTTGGAGTCGGCCCGGGCCCTGGTGCGGCGCTACTTCGATCTGGAGGACCCCGAGCGTCTGGAGCCCCGGGATCGCGAGATGCGCCTGGAGGTCTCGCTGCCCACCGGCCTGCGGCTGCGCGGCTACGTCGACCGGCTGGACGTGGCGCCCGACGGGCAGATGCGTGTGGTGGACTACAAGACCGGCAAGTCACCGCACCCGCGCTTCGAGGACAAGGCCAAGTTCCAGATCTTCTTCTACGCGGTGATGATCTGGCGCGACCTGGGTGTGGTGCCGGCCCGCCTCCAGCTCGTCTACCTGGGCGACGGCTCGGTGCGCTGGTACGACCCCACCGAGGAGGAGCTCGCCGCCGCCGAGGCGGAGATCGGGGCCATCTGGGCGCGGATCGAGGCGGCCGGACGGTCGGGGACCTGGGAGCCCAGGCGCAGCAAACTGTGCGGGTGGTGCGAGCACCAGGCCCTGTGCCCGGAGTTCGGCGGTACCCCGCCGCCGCTGCCGATCCCCTCGGTTTCCGGAGCCGGTCACCCCGAACACGGGTAGACCAGTGGAGTGGGACCCCCGATCTCGGGTAGCGCGATGGAACCCCGACCCAGATCACGGGTGAGTCACAGCGTTTACGGCCCCGAGGACCGTCGACTTGGGGGAGAATCGGGCCGTGTCCGACTCCGTATCCGTCTCCGTCCTGCTCGCCGACGACCAACCGCTCGTCCGCACCGGCTTCCGCATGATCCTGGAGTCGTCCCCCCACCTGTCCGTGGTCGGCGAGGCCTCCGACGGCCGCGAGGCCGTCCGCTCGGCCCGCAGCCTGCTCCCGGACGTCGTCCTCATGGACGTCCGCATGCCCGGTATGGACGGCATCGAGGCCACCCGCCAGATCGTCGAGTGGGCCCGTCCCCTCGGCCACCGGGTGCACGTCCTCGCCCTGACCACCTTCGACCTGGACGAGTACGTCGTCGGGGTGCTCCGCGCGGGCGCCTCGGGGTTCCTCCTCAAGGACGCGCCCCCGACCGAACTCGTCTCGGCCGTCGAGGTGGTGGCCCGGGGCGCCTCAGTGGTCTCCCCCACCGTCCTGCACCGCCTCCTTGACCGCTTCGCCCCCCTCCTGCCCTCCCCCGTGGCCGACCCCGAACCGGACGAGGACCCCCTCACCGTCCGCGAACGGCAGGTGCTCAGGCTCATCGCCCGTGGCTGGTCCAACGGCGAGATCGCCGCACACCTGGTGGTCGGCGAGACCACCGTCAAGTCCCATGTGGGAAGCATTCTCACCAAGCTCGGCCTGCGCGACCGTGTGCAGGCCGTCGTGCACGCGTACGAGAGCGGCCTGGTCCGCCCCGGACAGCACACGGAACAGGACGGGGCGCGCGCGTCGCGGGCCCCGGGTCCTCCGTCCTGAACACCGTCACCGAACCCCGCGAGCGCCCGAGACCCGGCGCGTCGCCCACCATGACGAAGCACGCCGATTGACAGGATGATCCGGTGACCGAACTCACCGCCGCCACCGCGGCCGGGGGGCGAACCGCGCGCACGGGCGCGGCGTCCCCCTTGGGGTTGCCGAGGCAGTACGCCGATCATCAGGGGTGCGGGCGACGGGGAGGAAACGGAGTACAGCCATGCCAAGCAAGCGGGATCGCTCGGGACCACCGAGCGAGGAGTTCATGCTCAGTCGGATGCGCGACTGGCGCGCGGAGCACGAACGTGAGCTGACCCCGGACAACCTGGAGGACGACGAGGACGTCAACTTCCCGGACGCCCGGGCGATCAACCTCGTCCTGCGTGTGGGCGAGTTGATGCTGGCCAGCGGTGAGGGCACCGAGGCCGTCAGCGAGGCCATGCTGAGCCTGTCGGTCGCCTTCGACCTGCCCCGCTCGGAGGTGTCGGTCACCTTCACCACCATCTCCCTGTCCACCCACCCCGGCGGAGACAGCCCGCCGGTCACCGGGGAACGGGTGGTCCGCCGCCGTACCCTCGACTACTTCCGCGTCAACGAGCTGCACACCCTGGTGCAGCAGGCGGCACTGGGACTCCTGGAGCTGGAGGACGCCAACGCGCGCCTGGAGCAGATCCGCCGGGCCCGCATGCCCTACCCCAACTGGCTGATCGCCGTGGGCTTCGGTCTGATCGCCTCCAGCGCCAGCCTCATGGTAGGCGGTGGCCTGATCGTGGCCACCGTCGCCTTCCTCGCCACGGTGCTGGGCGACCGCACCTCGGTCTTCCTCGCCAACCGGGGGGTCGCCGAGTTCTACCAGATGACGGCGGCGGCCGTGGTGGCCTCCTCCATCGGTGTCGGACTGCTGTGGGCCAGCACCGAGCTGGACCTGGGCCTCCAGGCGGGCGCGATCATCACCGGCAACATCATGGCGCTGCTTCCCGGGCGTCCCCTGGTCTCCAGCCTCCAGGACGGGATCAGCGGCAGTTACGTGTCGGCGGCCGCGCGGCTGCTGGAGACCTTCTTCACCCTGGGCGCGATCGTGGCCGGGGTGGTCTCCGTGGCCTACACCGCCACCCGTCTGGGCATCGACCTGGACCTGGAGAACCTGCCCTCGGCCGGGACCGCCATGCACGTCCCGGTCCTGATCGGCGCGGCCGGGATCGCCATGGCCTTCGCGATCTCCCTCGCGGTGCCCCCGCGCATGCTGCCCACCATCGGTGCCCTGGGCGTGATGATCTGGCTGATCTACGCGGGGATGCGCCTGTGGTTGGAGGTGCCCGCGGTGGTGGGCACGATCGTGGGCGCGATGGCGGTGGGCGTGGTCGGGCACTGGTTGGCCCGGCGTACCCAACGGCCGGTTCTGCCCTATCTGATCCCGTCGATCGCGCCGCTGCTGCCCGGCAGCATCCTGTACCGGGGCCTGATAGAGATCACTCAGGGGACGGCGGTCTCGGGCCTGCTCAGCATCGCCGAGGCGGTCATGGTGGCGCTGGCGCTGGGTGCCGGGGTCAACCTCGGCGGGGAGCTGGTGCGCTCCTTCCAGCGCGGCGGTCTGGCGGGGGCCGGGATGCGCGGCCGTCCCGCGGCGCGCCGCACCAGAGGCGGCTACTGACGGGGCGCTTCCATGGGCCGCACCGGTCTTCGGGAACGGTGCGGCCGAAGCCTGACGGGACGAGATCACCTCGGACAGAACCGATCCGGGGTGGGGCGTGTCCCACTTGGTGAGGGTCAACAAAACACGCCGACGAACGTTGTCGGCCTAAACCGACAACATCATGTGATGTCAGCCACTATTGTTGGCCTCAGCTCAACGAGGAGCACCCCGACGAAAGGCTCTGACATGTGCAGCCATTCACCCGCCTGCCCTTCCTTCGAGGACACCGACCGCGAGGCCGCGCGGGTGGTCTCCAGTCACCCGGAGCAGGGCTGGAGTCTGCTCTGCAACGGTGTCGTCCTCTTCGACGACACAGGTGAGCTCCTCCCCGACGGCGCTGTCGTGGCCCCGCACCGCCCCCGGGTCGCCGCCTGACCCGACGCTCCCGAGAGCGCGTCACGCGGGCCCGGTCAGGGCCCGTCCTCTCAGCCTCCGTCCGGCCACTGCTCCGGCAGGACGTCCTCACCCATCGCCGCGCTGAGTCGGCGCCGGAAGTCGGCGTGCACGGAACTCCCCCACACGAGCTCGCTCGGTGTGCGCAGGGCCGTCTCCATGGCGGCGCGCAGGGCCGCCGGGCGGGACTCGCCCTCGACGACCGGGACGGCCAGCAGGGCGTGCATCTGCGTGATGACCGCGAACAGCTCCCCCGCCAACGCGGGCGCGCTGGAGGTGGCGACCGCCTCCTCCAGGTAGACCTCCCACCACGGTTCGGGCTGTTCTCCACCGTCCTCCGGCGGCTCCTGGGCGAAGGGGCTCCGCAGCCGGGCCCGTACGGCGTCGGCGGTGTCCCGGTCACGGTTGTCCAGCCCCAGGCGCCAGACCCGCTCCGCGACATCCGGCTCCCCTCTCAGGGAGAGCAGGCCCGCGAGCAGCTCCACCGCAGCCCCCGAGGTGCGCGGTCGCGGACGCGTGCCCGCTTCCCCCTCGGTCGGTCCGGCGCCCACCACGGTGCCCACGTCCGCGATGGCCCTCTCCAGGTGGGTGGCGGCGCGCAGCATCCGCAGCCCGGGGTCGTCACCCACGCTCAGGCCGCGCTCGACCGCGAGGGCGGCGGCATCCGGCCGCCCCCGTTCCAGGAGTCGGCCGGCCAGGTCGCCAGCGGCCTCCACCACGGTGGCAGCGTGCAGTCGGCTGATCGCCGCGTCTGCGGGCGGTAGCTCCAGCGCCGCCTCCCAGTGCTCCTCCGCCTCGTCCTCCTCGCCGCGCAGCTCCGCCTCGCGTGCCAGTCCGTAGCGGGCCACGGCCGTGTAGGCGGGGCCGCCGAGGTCCAGCAGACGGTGCCAGACGCGGACGGCCTCGCCGTGCGCACCCTCCTGTTCCAGCGAGAGCGCCAGGTGGTAGGCGGCGCGAGGGGCGTAACGGGTGTCGCCGGTGGCCAGGGCGCGACGCGCGGCCTCCCTCGAGGCGGCCGGGTCCCCACGCTGGTCCTGCACCACGGCGAGACCGAGCAGCGCCCTGGCCTGGACCCGGGGCGGGGGGTTGGCAGAGACGGCCCGCTGGTAGAGCTTGGCGGCCCGTTTGAGGTGTCCGCTCTCGGCGAGGTCCTGAGCCTGGTCGCACAGGTCCGGGGCGCCCTCCGGAGAGGGCACGGAAGTGCCCTCGGCGTCGTCGGGGTCCGTGGCCCGGGGTGCGGGGTCGGCGGGGTCTGCGGGGCCAGAGCGCGCGGGAGGTCCGGACGTCGTGGTCATTCGTTCCGCTTTCCATGGGGGTGTCGGGCCCGCGCGACGGGGAGCGCGTGCCGCGGGCGTGACCGCGACCGGCCTCGGCGGCGGCTGTGCAAACTCTAACGCGCCCCCTCCCGGCCGTCGCGGGCTCCCGGTGGGGGTGTCGCCCTCGTCGGCGGTTCCCCGCCGCGTCCCGGACCCGCAGGAGACACGCCAAGGGGCGCCCACCCTCTCGGGTGGACGCCCCTGACACGCTCAGGCGGGCACTCGGCTCCGTGCCTTCGTGAACCTCGCGGGCTACAGCTCGAAGGCCTCCGGCGGCGGGCAGGAGCAGACCAGGTTGCGGTCACCGTAGGCCTGGTCGATCCGGCCGACCGGCGGCCAGTACTTGTCCTGGCGCAGCGTCGACAGCGGGTAGACCGCCTCCGCCCGCGTGTAGGCGCGGTTCCACTCGTCGGCGGTGACCGCCTCGGCGGTGTGCGGGGCGCCCCGCAGCGGGTTGTCCTCGACGTCCCACTCACCCTTGACGACGCGGTCGATCTCGCCCCGGATGGAGATCATCGCCTGGACGAACCGCTCCAGCTCGGCGAGGTTCTCGCTCTCCGTGGGCTCCACCATGAGCGTGCCGTTGACCGGGAAGGACATGGTCGGCGCGTGGAAACCGTAGTCCATCAGGCGCTTGGCGACGTCCTCGTTGCTGATGCCGCTGGCCTTCTGGAGGGGCCGGATGTCGATGATGCACTCGTGCGCGACCAACCCGTTGGCACCCGTGTAGAGCACCGGGTAGTACGGCTCCAGGCGCTTGGCCACGTAGTTGGCGGAGAGCACGGCGGTCTCGGTGGCGGCGCGCAGGCCGTCGCCACCCATCATGCGCACGTAGGCCCAGGAGATGGGCAGGATGCCCGCCGAGCCGAAGGGCGCGCCCGAGACCGGGCCGACACCGGTGTGCGGGCCCGCCTCGGGCTGGCCCGGGTGGTTGGGCAGGAAGCCCGCCAGGTGCGAGCGGACCGCGACCGGGCCCACGCCCGGACCGCCGCCGCCGTGCGGGATGCAGAAGGTCTTGTGCAGGTTGAGGTGGCTGACGTCGGCCCCGAACTCGCCCGGCTTAGCCCAGCCGACCAGAGCGTTCAGGTTGGCGCCGTCCACGTAGACCTGACCGCCCCCCTCGTGGACCAGGCGGCACACCTCGGTGATGGTGTCCTCGTACACACCGGCGGTGGAGGGGTAGGTGACCATGATGGCCGCCAGTTCGCCGCCGTGCTTGGCGATCTTGGCGCGCAGGTCGTCGAGGTCGACGTTGCCGTCCTCTGCGCAGGCCACGACGGCCACCCGCATGCCCGCCATGACCGCGCTCGCGGCGTTGGTGCCGTGCGCGGAGCTGGGGATGAGGCAGACGTCGCGGTGCTCGTCGCCGCGCGAGCGGTGGTAGCCGCGGATCGCCAGCAGGCCGGCGAGCTCGCCCTGGGAACCCGCGTTGGGCTGGAGGGAGACGGCGTCGTAGCCGGTGACCTCGGCCAGCCAGCCCTCCAGGTCGCGGATGAGCGACACGCTGCCGGCCGCCTGGTCGAGCGGGGCGAACGGGTGCAGGCCCGCGAACTCCGGCCAGGTGATGGACTCCATCTCGGCGGTCGCGTTGAGCTTCATGGTGCACGAGCCCAGCGGGATCATCGTGCGGTCCAGCGCGAGGTCGCGGTCGGACAGGCGGCGCATGTAGCGCAGCAGGGAGGTCTCGCTGCGGTGGGTGTTGAACACCTGGTGGGTGAGGTAGTCGACGCCGCGCGCGAGACCGGCGGGCAGGTGGTCGGCGTCGCCGTCCACGGTCACCGGGCCGCGTTCGGCGCCCCGGTCGGCCTCCCCGAAGGCGGCCAGGACCTTCTCCAGGTCGGCGACGGTGGTGGTCTCGTCCACGCTGAGGCCGACCGTGGTCTGGTCGACGCCCAGCAGGTTGACCCCGGCCTCCAGGGCACGCTCGACCACTCTGGCGGCGCTGGGCACGCGCACGCGCAGGGTGTCGAAGTAGGCCCCGTGGAGCACCTCGAACCCGCGCCGGGTGAGCGTGTCGGCCAGGGCTGCCGTGCGGGTGTGGACCTGGCGGGCGATCGCGCGCAGTCCGTCGGGGCCGTGGTAGACGGCGTACATCCCGGCCATGATGGCCAGGAGCACCTGCGCGGTGCAGATGTTGCTCGTGGCCTTCTCGCGGCGGATGTGCTGTTCACGGGTCTGGAGGGCCAGACGGTAGGCGGGCTTGCCCGCGTCGTCCACCGAGACGCCGACCAGGCGGCCGGGCAGCTGGCGGCGGAGTTTCTCCCCCACCGACATGTATCCGGCGTGCGGGCCACCGAAGCCGAGCGGGACACCGAAGCGCTGGGTGGAGCCCACCGCGATGTCGGCCCCCAGGTCACCGGGGCTGCGCAGCAGGGTCAGGGCGAGGATGTCGGCGGCCACCACGGCCAGGGCGCCGCGCTCGTGCGCCTCGGCGATGACGGCGCTGGGGTCGCGCACCGCGCCGCTGGAGGCCGGGTACTGGACCAGGACACCGTAGACGTCGCCCTCGGGCAGGCCCCGGGTGAGGTCGGCGACGACGACCTCAATGCCGAGGGGCTCGGCGCGGGTGCGCAGGACCTGGAGGGTCTGCGGGAAGACGTCGGCGTCGACCACGAAGACGTCGCTCTTGACCTTGCTGACGCGGCGGGCCAGGGTCATGGCCTCGGCGGCGGCGGTGGACTCGTCCAGCAGGGACGCGCCCGTGATGGGCAGGCCCGTGAGGTCGGAGACCATGGTCTGGAAGTTGATGAGGGCCTCGAGGCGGCCCTGCGAGATCTCGGGCTGGTAGGGCGTGTACGCCGTGTACCAGGCCGGGTTCTCCATGATGTTGCGAAGGATGACGGGGGGCGTGAGCGTGCCGTAGTAGCCGCGGCCGATCATCGGCGTGGCGAGCCTGTTGCGCGAGGCCAGCTCGCGCAGTTCCGCCAGTGCCTCGGCCTCGCCGATCGCCTCGGGCAGGTCGAGCGTGGCGCTCCGCCCCGGGGAGCTGAGAATGGACGCGGGCACGGCGGCGTTCATGAGCTCGGCGGTGGAGCCGTAGCCGACCGTCTTGAGCATCTCGGCGGTCTCGGCGGGGGCGGGTCCGATGTGGCGGTCCGCGAACACCCGGGCGGGGGCGCCCGGGGTGGGGACGTTCGACGGGTCAGGCACGGAGACCTCCTGGTGACAGGGCCGATCGGGTCGGCGGTGTTCCTCACGGTCTCCCCCTCTGTCACCGGGCACGACCGCGCCCAGGCTTCAGAGCGGCCTCCTCCGCGCGGTCCATGGTGCCTGAGAGGTTACTGGGGAGTATTGCCCCGTCGGCGCCCCGTTGCCGAGGTCTCTCCCGCGCGGTATCAGCGGCCTGCTGACGCTCTGTATGTGTGTACAAGCAGGGCGAATGTCGGTTTTCATCCCCGTTGTGACTACGACCGTACTCGATCCGGGCCCGTGACACCGAGTCAGGGCACACCTTTCACCACGGCCGACTCACCAGTGTCGGCACGGGTTCACCCGGTGCGGCGCTCCCTGCGCCGCAGTGCCAGTTCGTCCACGGCCTGGGGCGCCGCGGCGGGAAGGTCGGCTCTCTCCTCGGCCGGGACCACTCCGAGCGCCTCCTCCAGTTCGCGGGAGACGTTGGCCAGCGCCAGACCGAACATGCCCTGGCCGCGCTGCATGAGATCGACGACCTCCTCGGGCGAGGTGCACTCGTAGACGCTGACGCCGTCGCTCATGAGGGTGATGCGGGACAGGTCGACGGCGGGACGGCCACGCAGGTGGTCCACCGCGGTGCGGATCTGCTGGAGCGATATCCCGGTGTCCAGGAGCCGCTTGGCCACCTTCAGCATCAGGATGTCAGGAAGGCTGTACAGCGGGGCGTTGTGGGCTCCCGTGCGCACGCTGGGCACCACCAGGTCGGTCCTGGCCCAGTAGTCCAGCTGTCGATAGGTGATCCCGGCGGCCGTACACGCCGCTGGACCCCGATACCCGACGTCCGTAGGCAGCGCCATCACGTCCTCTTCGCACAGTAGGCCCTGCTGCCCCGCTAGCCGCAGCGCGGACCGCCTGCCATGGTGATCCCGCTTGCCGCTCGCTACCGCCACGCCGACCTCCGGCTTCTCGTCCCACGGCGGCATCGACAGGGGAGTCCACTCAGGGAACGGGCGCGCCGTGGGTTTCACAGCACTGACGGTAGGACGACCGCAGGGCAGCGTCAACGAAGGCGCGCGGCGCGTCGCCAAGTGTGCACGCCAATGGAGCCGCGGTACCGGACCCCGCCGGGCCGAAACCCGCCGGACCGTTTTCGGCTACGCCCTCCACGACCATTCCGTTCACCTAATCTATCACCAGTGCGACCGACGAACCCGCAGGTCACGGCCGCGAGAAAGGCAGCGGGGCCCGCAAAGGGCGAGCCCCGACCGCCTCAGGCACCACGTTGCCCGAAATCCTCCGGCGAGATGTTGTCCAGAAACTCCCGAAACGCCTCGACCTGGTCCTCCTGCTCGTCCGGGATCGGCATCCCGGCCTCCTCGATCACGTCCTCGTGGGCGTAGATCGGGGTGCCGGTCCTCAGAGCCAGGGCAATGGAGTCCGAGGGCCTGGCACTGACCTCCACACCGTTGCTGAAGACCAGCTCGGCATAGAAGATGCCATCACTCAGGCCGGTGATGTTCACCGTCTCCAGCGCCGTGTCCAGCGCGTCCAGGACGTCGCGGAACAGGTCGTGGGTGAGCGGGCGCGCGGGCGAGACACCCTGCTGGGCGAGCGCGATCGCGGAGGCCTCCACCCCACCGATCCAGATCGGCAGGTAGCGGTCCCCCTCGGATTCCTTGAGCAGGACAATCGGTTGGTTCGAGGGCATCTCAACCCGGACGCCGACGACCTCCATGTGTTTCACAGCGGCTCCGTCCCACGAGTCGTCATGCCGGATGGGCGCTCGTCCCTGCTCCCCGTCGGATCAGGACCCGAGGGCGAAATCGGCACCCTTCGTTACAAAGCTGTCCGGAGGCGGGGGGCCGCAAACCTCATCGGCACACCCGCCCCCGTCGACCGTGGTCAGCGCACCGTCATCGGCGCGGCTTGGTCAGCAGAACCATCCGGAACTTGCCGATCTGGATCTCGTCCCCGCCACCCAGTTCGGCCTCGTCCACCGGCTCGCGGTTGACGTAGGTGCCGTTGAGGCTGCCGACGTCCCGGACCCCGAAGCCGTTGCCGCGGCGGAAGAACTCCACGTGGCGTCGGGAGACGGTGACGTCGTCGAGGAAGATGTCGCTGTTGGGGTGTCGGCCAGCGGTGGTCACGTCGCTGTCCAACAGGAACCGGCTCCCTGCGTTGGGGCCCCGCCGGACCACCAGCAAGGCTGTTCCGGGCGGAAGGGCGTCGGTGCTGGCGGGGTCGTCGCCGCCGAGTTCATCGCCCTGTTCCTCCTCCTCCAGCGCCTGTATACCGGAGATGGAGATGGTCGAGGTGACATCTCCCGCGGAGTCGCCGCCGGCGTTGGGCCGTGGACTCTGCTGTTCGGCCCTGCGGACGGGTGTTCCACAGTGGGAGCAGAAACGGGCATCATCCGCAACGGCGTGACCGCACTGCGTGCAGTAAACGCTCGACATAGGTCGGCTCGGCCTCCTACCGCACGGGGCGGTGCTTGATTCGGCTGATCGGTGGCGCGTTCCGGGCGTCGGGCGGGCCAGGGGCCCACTCACCGTCCGGAACACGGTGAGTCGGTCCACTGTCGCGGCAGTGGTCGCCTCACGCGGTCGGTCGCTAGGTCTCATCCCCCAAGTAGGACTCCTTGTCACCCCCGTTGGATGTCCGCCGTTGCCGGGATTCCCGTGGCGGGTGGTGACACGGTGCCTCAGGGAACACTCGACTTTAAACCATATCCCTGTCCAGACAGGGTTTCGCTCCCCCAGGCCCGCCGCGAACACCCCACTGGGGCGCCCGTGACGCGGGGTTCGGCCGCGTAGGAACCTGGGGCCCCGCCACGGCCGGTGACAGACCTCGTGGGAGACCGACACCTGTTCTGGAACAGATGCCCTTCCCGGGCGTTTGGTTCTCGGTCACCCGAGGTGGATTTCCGCGAACTTCACTCCCCTGCCCGGACCTGCGACTTCGTCCACTTTATCCCCGGACCCGACGAAGGACGCGAACACCCCGGGGCAGCGGGCGGACACACCGTGTGGGCGCGGACGTCCCTTCCGTCCGCGCCCACACACCCCGGGGACCGGGCCGCCACGCCGTGTCCTTCGGATGATTCCTTCCCCCGTCGCCCGCCACCGCCCTCAACGGGCGCCTGCGGCGCCGTGTCCCCGCGTTACCACCAGGCTGCCTCTCACCGCGCCGATGAGGCTCGGAGAGTCGAACCCGGGTGGGGCCCCCGCTGCGCGAGAACGCGAAACTCGCGTAGCAGCGCACAGCGGGGGAAACGGCCGCTCGCATCGAGGTCGGCTCCGCCGCCACCGGCGAAGGCATCCGAGGACAAGCCCTAGCTCTCGGCCCGCTCCACCACCGCGGCCCACTCGTCGAGCAGGCGCTGCACCGTGTCCGAATCAGGACCTTCCGCCCAAAGATGGGTGACGGCCTCCGCCGTGTCCGGCAGGACCAGCGCCCAGCTGCCGTCGGATTCGATCACCCGCACCCCGTCCGTGGTGTCCAGCTCGCGCTCTCCGGCGGCCTCCACGACCGCGCGCATCACGCTCCCCTTGACCGCCCACGGGGTGGGTACCGAACGGCGCAGGAGGTGCGCCTGAGGGATCGCACGGTCGATCTGGCCGAGCGAGCGCCGGGTCCGGGCCACCAGACCGAGCAGCCGCACGAAGGCGGCGATCGCGTCACTGGTGGGACTGAACTCGGGGACGACGAAGCCGCCGCGGCCGTCTCCGGCGAAGACGATCTCCGCGCCCTCGGAACGCACCGCCTTGGTCAGCTCGTCCGTGGCGGTGGCCGTCCAGAGCACCTCGGCACCGTGGGAACGCGCCACCTTCTCCGCAACGCGGGTCGTGGTGACCGGCAGGGCCACCCGCCCGCCACCGCGTTCGGCGGCGACCAGGTCCAGGACCACCAGGAGCGCGCGGTCGCCGTCCACCAGCTCGCCGTTCTCGTCCACGATGGACAGCCGCTCGGCCACCGGGTCGAAGCGCACGCCGAAGTCGGCACCGGAGTTGGCGACCAGCTCGCCCAACCTCTCCAGGTCCCGCATCTTCTTCGCGACGGTGTCGGTGGGCGACGCCTCGTCCAGCCGGTTGTTGACCGTGAGCACGTCCACGCCGATCCTGCCCAGCAGGGAGGGCAGGATGAGCGATCCCGTCCCGCCCGCGCAGTCGACCACGACCTTGAGTTCGGCCTCGGCCACCCCTGAGGTGTCCACGGATCGCAGCAGCTCGTGGGAGTAGTTCTCCACGTTGCGCGACGGGAAGGACAGCTCGCCGATCTCCCCGGGGAAGGCCCGGCGGTACTCGGCCCGGGAGAAGACCCGGTCGAGCTTGCGCTGGGCCCCCGAGGAGAGGTCCGCGCCCTCTCCGTCCAGGAAGATGATGTCCACGGACTCGGGGTCCCCTGGACTGGTGCGCACGGTGATGCCGCCGCTGATCCCGCTCTGCGAGGTGTGGAAGCGCGCCACCGGAAGCGGGACCACCTCCAGGTCACGCACCTCGATGGCGGCCGCGGTGAGCGCGCTGATGACCGCCCGTTTGAGCGTGCGAGCCGCCCGTGAGACGTCACGGGAGGTCGTGACGATCGCGCCCTTCTTGAGCGTGGTGGCGTAGGCGTTGGCCAGTCGCACCGCGAGCTCCGGGGTGATCTCCACGTTGATCAGCCCGGACACGCCCCGGGGGCCGAACAGCGAGCGCTGCCCGCGCGACTCCCAGACGACGTTGGTGCTGACCACCGCGCCGGCCTCGATGGTCTTGAACGGGTAGACCTTGACGTCGTTGCTCACGTACGCCTCGGACTCGATGACGCAGTCCTCGCCGACGACCGCGCCCTCCTCGATCCGGGCGGCCGCCATCACGTCGGTGTTCTTGCCGATCACGGCGCCGCGCAGGTTGGCGCCCCGGCCGATGAAGACGTTGTCGTGCAGCACGGTGCGGTGGCAGAAGGCCTCCGCCCGCACGACCGTGTTGCTGCCGACGACGGTGTACTCGCGCAGCTCCGCCCCGGCCTCGACCTTGGCGTAGTCGCCGACGTACAGGGGACCCTTGAGCACGGCGCTGGCGTCGACCTCGGCGCCCTCGCCGATCCACACTCCGGGCGAGACCTCGAAGCCGTCGATCTCGACGTCGACCTTGCCCGAGAGCACGTCCGCCTGCGCGCTGAGGTAGCTCTCGTGGGTGCCCACGTCCTCCCAGTAGCCGTCGGCGACGTACCCGTACAGGGGTGCGCCCTCCTCCAGCAGTTCGGGGAAGACGTCACCGGACCAGTCGACCACCTCGCCCTCGGCGACGCGGTCGAGCACCTCCGGTTCCATGATGTAGATGCCGGTGTTGACGGTGTCGGAGAAGACCTGGCCCCAGGTGGGTTTCTCCAGGAAGCGCTGGATGCGCCCCTGCTCGTCGACGATGATGATCCCGAACTCCAGCGGGTTGGGCACCCGCTTGAGGGCGATCGTGACCTTGGCGCCGCGCTCCTTGTGGAACCGGACCATGTCGGTGAGGTCGATGTCGGTGAGCGCGTCACCGGAGATGACGATGAACGGTTCGCCGCGCAGGTGCTCCTCGGCGTTCTTGACGCTGCCCGCGGTGCCGAGCGGCACCTCCTCGGCGACGTAGTGGAGCTTCATGCCGAGCTCCTCGCCGTCACCGAAGTAGTTGCGGATGAGTGTGGCCAGGAACTGGACGGTGACCACGGTCTCGGTGAACCCGTGCTTGCGCAGCAGGCGAAGTACGTGCTCCATGATCGGTCGGTTGACGACCGGGAGGAGCGGTTTGGGCTGGTTGGCGGTCATCGGGCGCAGGCGTGTGCCCTCGCCCCCCGCCATCACCACGGCCTTCATGGGGGGTGCGGTGGGTGCGCCCTCGTTCGGGGGAACGGGCGCGGAGTCGGGTGCGGTCATCGCGCGCACCTCCGAACGGCGGGGCCGTCAGGAGACGCAGCGAAGGATGGTTTCTCGGAACGCGCACGGTCGTGCGCGGTGGGACATGTTCTCATTGCGGAGACGACACTCCCTTTCGATCCGACAGGACTCTGGTGAGCCGGTCCGCCGGTTCGTTCGGTGGATCAGGGCGCGGCCTGGCCCTGGTCCGGCAGGCCCGGTCCGTCCGGGCCCTCGGGTTCCGCACCGGGCGCGCCGTCAGCGGACGCCGGAGCGGACGGATCGGGACGGTCCACGCCGTTGCCGCGTGCGGGGTCGCTGTCCCGGGTACCCGTGGGGGAACCCGTGTGATCAGCGCGTTCGTCGCGGCGGGTCTGGTCGATCAGACGCAGTCCCTGTACGGCGTAGAGCAGTCCGGCCCACCAGTACAGAGCCGTTCCCCACAGCGCGAAGGCCCAACCTGTAATCCGGGCCACATCTCCGACGAGGGACGCGTATCCGGCGATGAACAGCAGAGGGAAGGAGTACAGCAGGCAGAGGGTGGCGGCCTTGCCCGCGAAGTTGACCGGCAGCGGCCCGTAGCCGAAGTGGCGCAGCAGCGGGAGCGCGCCGAGGATGAGGACGTCGCGCAGCACCAGGATGCCCATCAGCCACCAGGGGATGATGCCGCGCAGGACCAGTCCGAGCAGGGCCGCGAAGATGTAGAGGCGGTCGGCGAGCGGGTCGAGGATCTGTCCGAGTTTGGTGGCCTGGTTCCAGGCCCGGGCGATCTTGCCGTCCAGCCAGTCGCTGAGCCCGGCCAGGGCGAGCACGAGCAGTGCCCACCAGTCGGCCTGGGGCACCAGGATGAGCCAGAGGAACAGCGGCACACCCAACAACCGGAGCATGCTCAACAGGTTGGGAACCGTCCAGATGCGGTCACTGACCACCGGGCTGGCCACGCTGCCCCCCGCCTCGTGTCTGCCTTCTTCGCCGGATCGCCCCATACCGCCAACGATAACGGGCGGGGCCGTCGTTGCCCGCCACCTCGTGCCCCACCGGAACCGGGTGCCCGGACGGACGGCCTCCCGCTGATCGTACCGTGTACGGACTTCGCCCGGGACCCGGGTGCGACCTGCGCGGACGCACGCTCCGGTGGTGGTTCAGCCGAGGTCGAGGATGCGGTCGGCCTCCCGTCGCCCGGAAAGCAGGGCGCCGTGCACGGTGGCGGTGTGCTCGATCTCGGTGGCCTCGCCCGCGAAGAAGAGGCGGTCGCCGACCGGGTCTCCCAGGGCAACGCGGTCCCCGTCCCCGGCGCCGACGGCGGTGAACGAGAACCCGCCCCGCGCGAAGGGGTCGTCCATCCAGTGCGTGAGGTAGTGGTCCACCGGGTCCGGGGCCTTCTTGAACATGCCGCGCAGGGAGGCCATGGCGTGTTCGACCACGTCCCCGTCTCCCATGCCCGAGAGGAACCGCGCCGCGTTGCCGCCGTTGCGGCTGACCAGGATGGGTTGGCCGTAGACGTTCTGACCGGCGTACCAGTGGAACCAGGTGCCCTCCTCGGTGCCCAGGTGGACCAGGACCTCGGCGTCACCCCAGAACACGTCGTCGAAGCGCAGGAACAGCTTCTCCAGCAGACCGTTGCCCAGCCGCGCCACGGCGTCGCGTTTGTCCTCCGGCAGTTCCGGGGTGAAGTCGACCTGGCCCGACTGGAGGACCCCGATGGGCAGGGTGACCAGGACCCGGTCCGCGGTCAGGGTCTCCTCGCCGTCGGGGGTGTCCACCCGCACGCCGACCCCCTCGTCGTCGTGGGACACCGCCAGGACCACGTGCTCCAGACGGACGTCCAGCCCACGGGCGAGGTGGTCGGTGAGCTGGCTCATGCCGTCGGGGAAGACCACGTCGTCGCCGCTGAACTCGTGCCGGGAGGCGACCGCCGCGAAGGCGACCTCCTCGGCGTCCGCCCCGTGGTCGGCCTCGGCGATCCGGTGGACGATCTCGGCGGCGTCCCTGGCCCGGGAGCGCACGAGGTTGGCGTCGTAGAGGGCGTGGTCGATGCCCTCCTCCATCGACTCCTCCGGGCTGGCGCCGACCGTCGCCCAGTACATGTGCTCGTGGAGGAGGTTGACGTCCTCCAGGTTGCGGCGGTGCCGGTCGAACAGGAGCCTGCGGCCCTTGGGGTCGTAGGCGGTCTCGGTGGAGCGGTTGAACACGGCGGTGCGCGCGCCCACCTCCTCCACGAGTCGGGAGAGCGGGTTGTTCTCCTCGCCGCGCATCCAGGAGGCCCCCACGTCCAGGGTCGCACCCTCCCAGGCGTTCAACGAGTGGATACGCCCCCCGGTGCGGTCCCTGGCCTCGACCACGGTGACGCGTTCGCCCTGCTCCGCGAGGCGGTCCGCGGCGGCCAGCCCGGCCATTCCAGCGCCCACGACGATGGTGTGGCCCCGTCCGGGTGCGGCCTCGCGTCCGCGCGGTTCGGGCTCGGCGCGGGGGGCCTCCCCGTGCCCGTCCTCCGTGCCGGAGACCTCCTCCTCGGTGATCTCCGCGCCCACGTCCTCGCTCATCGCGTTCCCCCTCCGTGTCGGCGGCCGACAAGAGCGACCCTAAGCGCCCGGTCTGTCCCGACCAGGGAGGACACACCAGGGACCCCCGGCGCGGGTCACGCGCCGACACCCTCGAGGGCGCCCCTTCCTCACGGCGGGAACGTCCGGACCGGGCACGGGGCCGTGACGCGGACGGGTCAGGGTTCGACGTGCCCGGCGAGGTTGGCCAGTGACGAGGCCAGACCGACCTCGTGGTCCTCGGGCCGGATGCCCCGGGGCACGTCCGTCGCCTCGATGGTCACCCGTGTGCCCTCGGGGACGGGTTCCATCCGCCAGGCCATGACCATCGTCCCCAGGAAGGCGGGGTCGTCGGAGGTGAAGTCGACGGACTGCACGACCCGCTCTCCCGGCACGAGTTCGTCGAACCGCACCTCGGTGACGTCGGTGGTCTCCGAGGACTTGCCGTGTCCGGCGTCGGACTCGCCGTAGGTGAGCACCATGCGGAACCCGCCCCCGAGCCGGGGGTCGAAGTTCTCGATCCGGCCCCCCATGCCCTCCGGGGGCAGCCAGGCCTCCAGGGCCTCACCGTCGGTCAGCGCGCGGTAGACCGTGGCCGGCGGCGCCGCGACGACCCTCTCGGCCCGGTCGATCCGCTCGTTCCCCTGGCGGTCCTCGTTCATGGGGCCCTCCCTGGCTCCATCACGCCCGGACGCTCCGGGCGCGGGCCACGACCCTAGCTCGGGGCGGGGACAAAGTGAGGGAGGGCTGGCGGGACGGCGGTCGGCGCTCTTCCCACCCACCGCCGCCCCCACGTGCACGGGCCCGTCCCGTCCTGACCGGCCCGAACGAACGAGCGGTCCCGTCCTGACCGCTCCGGGGTACCCGGGTGGCAGAGCCCGGGTCCACGTCCTCACCGGGGGCTCATGGAGTCGTCACCGCCGCCCCGGTGTCCGTCAGTCAGGAAACCTAGTGCGCAAGGCTTTCAGATTTCTTCCGGCTTCCGCGCGGCAGGGGCGAGCCGTCAGAGGAGACCGCCCTCACGGGCCACGACACGGCCCGCGCGGACGACCGCGTGGCGCCGGGGCAGGTCCACCACAACCTGCGGCAGGCACTCGCCTTCCACCAGGAGGAAGTCGGCTGGGGCACCCGGCGCGAAGTCGGTCCGGGGCAGGTCGACCAGGGACGCCCCGTCGTGCGCGGCGGTCAGGAAGGCGTCCGAGAGCTGGTCGTCCGAACGCGCACGCAGCGCCCTGGCCAGCAGGTGGGCGCGGTGCAGCATGTCGGCGTCGCCGAACGGGCTCCAGGAGTCGCGGACCCCGTCCGAGCCGACGCCGACTCGCACGCCGTGTTCGCGCAGCCGTGCCACCGGCAGGACCCGGGACGGGTCCGGGGCCACGGTGGTGAGCGCGATCCCCGCCTCGCCGAGACCGGCGGCCACGGCCTCGAAGTCCTCGGCTGCCGGGGTCACCCCGAAGGCGTGGCTGACCGTGACACTGCCGCCCATGTCCAGCGCCCGGGTGCGTTCGATGATCGCCCACATGGTGCGAGAGCCCACGGAGCCGCTGTCGTGCAGGTGGATGTCGACACCCGCCCGGTACCGGTCGGCGAGCCCGAACACGAGGTCGAGCTGGCCGTCAAGGTCGTCGTCGAAGCCCTCGGGGTCGATCCCGCCGATCAGGTCGGCCGCGCCGGTGCGCAGCGCCTCCTCCAACAGGGCGTCCGTGCCGGGAGCGCGGCGGACCCCGTGCTGGGGGAAGGCGACGATCCGCACGTCCAGCGCGTGCGCCAGACGGCGGGCGGCCTCACGAACGCCGTGCAGACCGTCCAGCCCGTAGGCGGGGGCGACGTCCGCGTGCGCGCGCATCGCCCGGGTGCCGCGGGTGACGGCGTGGCCCATGAGGCGTTCGGCTCGGTCGGCCACGGGGCTGGGGCAGTTCCGGAAGAACTCGGCGTCCTGTTCTCCCAGCTCCGCGATCCCCCTTGCGGGGCGGCGCGAGTACCAGGGCTCACCCCAGGAGGTCTTGTCCGGGTGGATGTGCGCGTCGACCAGCGTGGGCAACGCGATGCGCCCGCCGCAGTCGACCACCTCGGCGTCCCCCGTGGGGAGGCGGTCGGACACCGCTCCTTCGACCACCACGAGGTCAACAGGGGCGCCGCCCATGGGGCGTACGTCGCGGAAGATCGTGGGGGGCTTCTGCTCGGTCATGACAGCCTTCCTGCTAGCGGTATACCAAAAATAGCGAGGAAGGGGGCACGCACGAGCAAGTGGCCCCTCCTGGAAGGGGCCACTCGGAGGTAGCGTGTACGCGCGTCGTCACGGAGCGCTGTCAGGACCCCTGGGCGGGATACCGTCCTCGTCCTCGAAGTCGATGCGCTCCTTGCGGAGTTCGCCCTCGATGTGCTCCTCGTGGGTGACGTCCCGCTTGCGGACGTGGACCTCCTCGACCGGCACCTCCTCCTTGGAGACGACCGGACGCTCCTCGTAGAGCGTGAAGGTCCGCTCGTCCTCCTCCATGTGCCCGGGATCGGGCACCTGCGACGGATCGGTGATGGGTCGCCGCTCCACCTCCAGCTCCTCGTGGTGCAGCGGGACCGTCTCCTCGAAGCGCTCGGTCTCGACGTGCCTGCGCATGCGCGCCTGCCCGCCCTCGCGGCGCTCGACCCCGATGTCCACCCGCTCCTCGTGACGGAGGACGGAGAGGTCGTCGGTGTCGCCCGCGCCGGGACCGCCCAACCGCTCGTCGGGCCGGAACCGCTCCAACGGGTCACCGGCCTGCGGCTCGTCTCCCCGGCCCTCACGCCGGTCCGCGAAGTCACCGTGGCTGCCGGTCCCCCCGGTCATGGCGGCGCCGGAAGCGGCCCCCTCCGCGGTCCCGGTGCCCGGGTCCGCCATTCGGGTGTCACCCTCCCCCTGGGCCTGCCGGGGGAACCCACCCTGCCTCGCGAAGTAGTCGCGGACGAGGGCCTCGTCCTCCGGGGTGATGTGCCGCTCGGCGTCGACCTGCGGGGCTTCCTTGACGACCGCCTTGTCGTAGGGGACCTGGATGTCCTCCTCCACGGGACGAGCCCCCTGGAGCGGCACGAGGGTCTCCCTCATGCCGAACATTCCGGTGTGGACCGACACCCAGGTCGCTTCCCCGGTGCTGTCGTCGAGGAACACCTGGTTGATCTTCCCCACGTGGGCGCCCTCGGCGTCGAGCACGCGGTGACCGACCAGGTTCTCTGGTACGAGTTCGCCTGTCACGGAGCATCCCCTCCTGGTTCACGGCAACGGGACGTGTGCCCCGTACTCGCCGGGGCCCTACCCCGTCACACAGCCCGCAAAGGCCTTTCGGTCACTCCCTGAACAAGGAAGTGCCGACCATAAAACCCCACTTGGCCTGCGGCGACTCCGATGAACCCCCGATGACGAGCCGTAGCACGGCCGTTGACGCGTGGCACACCCCGTGGACAACACGGCGCCCGCCCCTCGGCGAGGGACGGGCGCTCGGAGTGGAACGGTCAGACCTTGCGGTGCTGGGGCACCCACACACCGTCCTCGACGGTGTAGTCGCCGAAGAGAGCGGGGGCCTCCGCCTTCAGCGTCTCGCCGATGAGGTTGAACAGGAGACGGATCTCCTCCTCCGCGCCAGGAGCCGTACGGGCCTCCAGGGTGTGCCGCAGCGTGCGCACGTTGGCGGTCCACACCAGCCCGGTCGCCACGCCCTCGGGGGCGAAGCGGCGCATGAAGGAGGTCTTGTGCTTCTTCTCCGCGAACTTCACGCCGTCGTCGTCCAGGCCGAAGTGCTCGGCCATCCAGAACTGGAAGTCCTCCATCTGCTGGAGCATGGCGCTGGCGCGCTCCATCAGCTCCGGGTCCTCCTCGGCCCACTCGGGGAACCAGAAGGGCAGGTCGGTCAGGCGGACGAAGCGCAGCGACTCCTGCGAGACGGCCACGCCCGGCCGGTGGCGGATGAGTTCGTGGGTGAGCACCCGCGAGACGTTGTGCAGCACGAAGCTGAAGCTCACGTGCTCGAGGACCGAACCGTGCAGGCTCGCCAGGATGTTGCCCAGGTAGGCGTCCTGGTCCTTGCGCACCCGCGTGACGTTCGGGTTCAGGCCCGGCTCCCACGAGCGGTAGCACAGGCGCCCGGCGAACTCGGCGAGGTTCTGGGGGTCGTTGAGGTGGGCGTCCAGGTCACCCCGGTCGAACCGCTCCATCCACGCCTCGCCGCCGACCTCCTTGAGGTAGTCGGCGATCGCGTCGTAGTCCACCTGCGGACGTGCAACCAGGCGGACCTGGGGCTCGACCTTCTTCACGGCACCCTCTCCTAGCAACTCCCCCGCCCAGGGCACGCGTCATGGCCGCGACCAGGGATGTTCCGGAGCACGGGAGCGTGTGTGGGGCGGGGCCGATTGACCTCTCCCGAGGGTACACGTCCCGCTGGTCAGCCGTGTTCGGTCCGGTGTCGGGGGCCCAAGCCGAGGGGCCGGGTGACCGACACGCGGTTGAGCGTGGTCGGACACCCGGCCCCTCGCCGGTCCGGCGGGGGCGTACGCCCCCTGTGAGTCAGATCCCGTAGAAGTAGCCCGGCGCGACGAACAGGCCGATGACGATGGCGACGATGCCCCAGAGGAGCTGACCGCGCAGCACACCGAGGACGCCGGAGACGATGAGGACGATACCGAGGATCGTAAGCAAAATACCCATACGCCACCCCTGTCCGGTCACGATCCGATCAAACAGTATCCCTGAGATAATTGTTGTCGCGCGACATCGTTCCAGGTGAGCGGCGGTCACTGTGACACAGGTCGTACCGCCGCCACCACGGGTTTCACCCTCGGGCGAGCTCCAGGACACGGGCGACGACGCCCTCACCGACGCTGGCGGTGAGGATCGACTCCGGGTGGAACTGCACCGCGTACCAGCGCGCCACCGGGTCCTCGATCGCCATGACCACGGGGTCCTCCCCGGGCTCGCCGTCCAGGACCGCGGTGACCTCGAAGTGCTTCACCAGGTCCGGGGTGCTGTAGGTGGAGTGGTAGCGGGCGGCGGGGAAGGCGTCGTCCTCACCCAGGCCGGACAGCAGCCGCCCGCCGGACACCCGGACGCGGCCGGGCTTTCCGTGCACGGGCGCGGCCAGGGTGCGCAGCTCTCCCCCGGCGTGCTCGACCATCCCCTGAAGACCCAGGCACACCCCGAACACCGGCAGGCCGCGGGCGGCCAGGGTGTCCAGCAGGTCCGACATGGCGAAGTCCACCGGCAGACCGGGCCCGGGCGAGAGGACCACGAGGTCCGGGGCGAGCCGGTCGAGGAGATCGGGGGCGAACCCGTAGCGGACGGTGGTGACCTCCGCGCCGTGGCGGCGCACGTAGTCGGCGAGGGTGTTGACGAAGGAGTCCTCGTGGTCCACCAGCAACACCTTCATGCCCGCCCCGGGCTGCGGTGCGGTGACGGGCTCGGGGTGGACCTCCCGCGGGCCGTCAGCGAGCTCCTCCCCCAGGGCCAGGGTCTCCAGCAGCGCGCGGGCCTTGAGGAAGGTCTCCTTCTCCTCCGCCTCGGGGTCGGAGTCGTAGAGGAGCGTCGCTCCCACGCGCACGGCCGCCACGCCGTCGCGGATGTGGGCGGTGCGCAGGGTGAGGCCGGTGTTCATGGAGCCGTCGAAGTTGACCACCCCGACGGCACCGCCGTACCAGCGGCGGGGGCTGGTCTCGTGCTGCTCGATGAACCGCATCGCCCAGGTCTTGGGGGCCCCGGTGACGGTGACCGCCCACATGTGGGTGAGGAAGGCGTCCAGGGCGTCGAAGTCACGCCGCAGGGTGCCCTCGATGTGGTCGACGGTGTGGATGAGTCGTGAGTACATCTCGATCTGACGGCGGCCGATCACCCTGACGCTGCCCGGCTCGCACACGCGTGACTTGTCGTTGCGGTCCACGTCCGTGCACATGGTGAGCTCGGACTTCTCCTTGACCGAGGAGAGCAGCTCCTGGATGTTCTCGGCGTCGCCCAGGGCGTCCTCCCCTCGGCGAATGGTCCCGGAGATCGGACAGGTCTCCACCCTCTGGCCGGTACCGGGTTCGCCGGTGACCCGCACGAACATCTCCGGGGAGGCGCCGACGAGGTACTCGCCCTCGCCCAGATTGAAGAAGAACTCGTAGGGCGCGGGGTTGCGCTCGCGCAGCAGTTCGTAGAAGCGCGCCGGGGACGTGCACCGGGCGTAGGTGCGGTGACCGGGGACCACCTCGAACAGGTCACCGCGACGGAAGCGCTGCTTGGCCTCGGCCACCACCTGGGCGTAGGAGCCGGGTTGGGGGCCGGGCGGGACCTCGGCGGCGACCACGGGCGGGGTCGGGCCGGTCTCGCGGGGCAGCCCCTCCGTGGTGGCCTCCGCGCGCTCCTCGGTGGCGGGGACGGTGAACTCGTAGGTGTAGCGCACACACGTCTCGCGCTTGCGGTCGCGGACCACGACGGCGTCGGGCAGGTGCAGGACCAGGTCACGGTCGGTGGGGTCACGGTCAATGTGTCGCTGGACCGGCTCGAACTGGAAGGCGAGGTCGTAGCCGAAGGCTCCGTACAGGCCCAGGTTGGAGTCCTCCGGGCTGCGCAGGGCCGCGACGACGGCGCGCAGGGCCGTGAACACGCTCGGACGGCGGCTGCGCTCCTCCTCGGTGAAGAAGGCGTCGGGATCGGGATCGGGGACCGTGACGGCGACGTGGTCGGCGCTCTCCTCGCGGTCGCTCCTCCCTGGAACGGTGTCGAGCGCGTCGGCCAGGACGGGCAGCAGGACCCGGCCCCGGTCGTTGAGGGCGGTGGCGGTGACCCGGCGCCCCCGGGTGCTGATCTCCAGGCAGGGGTCCACGTACCCCAGGTGCCAGCGGTCGTAGCGGCCCGGGTACTCCATCCCCGAGGAGAGGACCCCGCCCCGGCGGTCCTCCAGGGAGGTGACGAGTCCGGTGAGGATCTCGGGGTCACAGGGGGTGGCGTTGCGTCGGACGGTCACGCCGCTCGGGGTGCGGTACGTGGTGGTCTGTGCGTCGCTGGGCTTCACGGCCGGGGTCCTTTGGCGCTCTGCGGTCGGTGGTCATCGCCGTCCGGGGCCGTTGGATACGACAAACGACCGCCGGTTGGGGGCGGTCGCTGCGGTGTTCGTGGAACGCGAACTGTCGGTGCGCCGCCTAGGAGCGGCGCCACCACTGTCCCTGGTTGGTCGGGCTGGTTCGCATGGGCCGAGTGTAGCGGGTACGCGGCGGCGGGTGGGCCCGAACACGAAAACCCCCACCCGGTTCCGGGAGAGGGTTCGGTCCTCGTCCGCGCGAGGGCGGACTGGCATGCGTGATGACGGTCTGCTAGGCTACGGCAGCCGTGCCTCTTCAACACACCATCACAGCACTTCCTAATCGCAAGGATAGCCACCAGATGGACTCCTGTCAATACGACCGTTCGACGCCCTCCGCTGAGGAGGCCGCGGTCACGGTCGAGCAGGCCCGCGTCAGCGCCATGTACGAACGCCTCGACGCCCTGCGCGCACGGACCGGCCAGCGGCTGGCCGACGCCCACCTCCAGGAACGCTCCGGGTACGCCGCCATCGTGGAACGCGAGACCCGTTCCTACGAGCACGCGCGCCGCAGTGCCCAGCTCGGTTCGGTCGAGGAGGGCCTGTGCTTCGGCCGGATCGACGTCTCCCACGGCCCCGGTGACACCGAGGCGCGCTACGTGGGACGGATCGGCCTGCGCGACGCCGAGTACGACACCATCCTCGTGGACTGGCGGGCCCCGGCCGCCCGCCCCTTCTACGCGGCCACACCCAGCGCCCCGGAGGGGATCACCCGGCGGCGTCACCTCAGGGTTCGCGGCAGGCGGGTCGTCGGGCTGGACGACGAGGTCTTCGACGCCGACGGCCTCACCGAGGGCGACCGCCGTCAGCTGGTCGGGGAGGCGGCCCTGCTCGCCTCCCTCCAGCGGGGCCGCACCGGACGCATGGCCGACATCGTCTCCACCATCCAGGCCGAGCAGGACCGGGTCATCCGCGCACAGTTGGCCGGAGTCCTGGTCGTCCAGGGCGGCCCGGGCACCGGAAAGACCGTCGCGGCCCTGCACCGCGCCGCCTACCTCCTCTACACGCACCGCCGGGTCCTGGAACGCCGAGGTGTCCTGGTGGTGGGCCCCAACCCGGCGTTCCTGCGCTACGTCGGCGACGTCCTGCCCTCCCTCGGGGAGACCGACGTGGTGATGCGCACGGTCGGCGAGCTGTTCCCCGGCGTGGAGGCCTCCGAGCACGACCCCCACGCGATCGCCGCGATCAAGGGATCCCCCCGGATGGTGGCGCTCCTGGGCGCGGCGGTGGCGGACCGGCAGCGCACACCCCGGCACGCCTTGGGTGAGGCGGACCTGCGCGTGGAGACCGACGCGGGCACCCTCGTCGTGCCCGCCCACGTGTGCGAACACGTGCTGGAGACCACCCGGAACCTGCCGCTGCCGCACAACACCGCCCGCAAGTACCTGGTGAACACGCTGCTCGGCGAGCTCGCGCGGGTCGAGTCCCAGGCGCTCAGCCGACCGGTCTCGGACGAGGACCTCCCGCACGTGGGAGCACGGCTCTGGCAGGAGGAACCCGTCCAGCGGGCGCTGGACGCCCTGTGGCCCGACCTCACCCCGGAACAGCTGCTACGCGACCTGTACGCCGACCCCGAGGCCCTGCTCAGGGTGGGGGCGCGGGCCGGGGTCGCGGAAGCCGAGCGCCTGGCGCGCCCGGCCGGGGCGCCCTGGACCGTCGAGGACGTACCGATGCTGGACGAGACGGCCGACCTCCTCGGCCGGGACGACAGCCGCCTGCGGGCCCGTCAACGGCGGGAGCACGCGGAGCACGAGGAGCGGGTCCGGTACGCGCAGGGCGTCCTGGACCTCACCGGACTGACCGAGGATCCGCAGGAGGGGCTGGACGCGCACCTGCTCGCCGACCGCCACCACGACTCCGGACCGGTCCTGAGCACCGCGGACCGGGCCGGCGCGGACCGCGACTGGGCCTACGGGCACGTGATCGTGGACGAGGCCCAGGAACTGTCCCCGATGGCCTGGCGCACGGTGATGCGCCGGGTGCCGACCCGGTCCCTGACCGTCGTCGGCGACGTCGCCCAGACCGGCAGCGCGGCGGGGACCGACTCGTGGGACGCTGCCCTGCAGTCGTACGCCCCGGGCAAGGTGCACGTGGAGCACCTGAGGGTCAACTACCGGACCCCCGCGCCGATCATGGCCGTCGCCGCCGACGTGCTGCGCGAGGCCGCCCCCGACCAGAAGGTCCCCGAGTCCGTTCGCGAGGAGGGCGACGCCCCCCGCGCCGCTCGGATCGCGGGCCTCGGCGACCTGCCCGCGCTGGTCGCCGAGGAGCGAAGGGCCGTCCGAGAGGGCCGCGTCGCGGTCGTCACCTCCGATGCCTCCCTGGCCGGAGTGCGGGAGGCTCTGCCGGGCGCGCTGCGCATGGACTCGGGCGCGCGCGACGCAGCGGGGGACGCCGTGGTGGTGCTGTCCGCGACGCAGTCCAAGGGGCTGGAGTTCGACTCCGTGATCGTGGTCCGCCCGGAGGAACTGCTGGCGCAGCCGCGGGGCGCCAACGACCTGTACGTGGCGGTGACCCGCGCGACCAGGCGCCTGACGGTCGCGCACGAGGCAGACCTCCCGGACCTCCTCAAGCGCCTGGCCGGATGACAACGCGTCCGTCGGGAGCCTCCCGGAAGGGGCCCCGACGGGCGCCGGTCAGGTGTCCCTGACGGACCCGCACCGCTCCAGGTCCCGTGAGGCCTCCAGGTCGTAGGCGTCCTCGACCGCCCCCTTGGGCTGATCCCCCTCGGGGTGGTCGTCCCCAAAACTGGGGGTGAAGGTGTACTCCTCCACGCAGTGCACGGGCGCCACCGCGCGCGACCACATCGGCGCCGCCTCCAGCTCCTCCGCGCCCACGTCGTAGAAGCCGACCTCGCCGATGTGCGAGGTGACCAGCCGGGTGGAGGCCGATCCGCCGGGCCGGGCGACCGGGTGCACGATCGTGTACTCGGTGACCACCGAGAGGTAGTCCCACCCCTGGTCGTCCCGGGTCGCCTCCGCGTGCATCCCGCCGTCCACGCGCACCTCGTCCCCGATCGGCTCGGCGGTGCCGTGGGTGAGGTTGAAGGGCAGGTGGCGGCTGTTGAGCTCGTGGTCCTTGTTACCGAGGTTGTCCAGGTACCACTCCAGGGTCTGTCCGGTGAGGAGTCCGGTGAGTTCGCTGTTGTCCTCACCGAACACGGCGTCCTCGTTGAGGTAGACCGCCTCCAGCAGCTCCTGGGTGTGGGCGTAGGAGCGTTCGACCTGCTCCTGGGAGTAGGGGCCGACCGCCTCGGCCTCGGGTACGGGGAAACCCAGCCCGTAGTCCTCGGCGGGGCTGCCCGCGAAGGGGGCGTCCCGGTCCACCCGGTCGATGGGGTCCAGCTGGGTGAGAACCCCGGTTCCGGGCACGGCGCGGTCCAGGAGGTCCTGGGCCGGTGCGCAGCCGACGAGGGGCAGGAAGAGGAGGACCGTCGCCCAGGGGGCGGCGGCGATACGTGGGGGCATGACGCTGACTTTCGTTCTCTATGTGGCAAATGAGAACTTAGTCCGCCTTCTTCACTCCTGACGGCCCGGGATCGCCACACTTGCGTCACGATCCACCGCGGACCCAAAGGCTAGAAAGGGAGCATGACCCACACCCCGGACTCCCCCGCCCCGCACCCCCTGCCTCCGCTACCCCGACCGGTCACCGGCGTCTTCGTCCGCAACGTCCTCCAGACCGCGTGCCCCGGCTACCTGGCCCTGGTGTGGCTCGACGCGGAACCCCTGCGCACCGGCGCCGACTTCGCGTTCGTCGATGATCTCCCGGCGACCTGCCCCCACCCAGACGAGCCCCTCCCCGAGGAGTACCGGAGGGCCCTCGAGACGGGGGTCCGCGAGGGCCTGGAGATCCGGGGCCGGGGCAGGTCCCCCTACGCCACTCGGATCGTGTTCCGCGACGCCGCGTGGAGCTGGGTCGACTCCAACCCCCGGAGCTTCGAGATCGCCGGCAGGCGCGCCGCCGTCGAGATCGTGGACTGTCTCCGGGAGGATCGCGAACCCCGCCAGGCCGGAAGGAACGCACGGATCGACCGCCCCATCCCGCCCATGCCGCACACCCGGACACGCGGATAGGCCCAGGCCCGCCCGTGGACGGGGGCGTGTTGTGAAGTTCTGTGCCTGTTCGGTGGACTATCGCGAAATTGTACGTACACTCTGTACGGACAAAGCGTGTACCGGTGCCGTGTGAGACGTCGGTCCACGAACCCGGTCCCATGTGAACGGACACTTATGAGTGACAGCCAGGGGTCGCTGGTACCCCTTCTCAAGTGGATGAACAAGGTCCCCGGCGGGGCCATGCTCATTCCCCTCGTCCTGGGCTCGATCCTGGGCACCTTCGCACCGGCCGCGCTGGACATCGGCAGCTTCACCACGGCGCTGTTCAAGGACAGCGCGATGCCGCTGATCGCCCTGCTGATCTTCGCGACCGGCACCCAGGTCACCCTCCGCACCAGCGGTCCGGTACTGGCCACCACGGGTGTCGTCCTCCTCGGGAAGAGCATCGTCCCGGGCCTGCTCATCATCGCCCTGGCGATGGTCACCGGCCCCGAGGGCGTCCTGGGCATCTCCATCATGGCGATGCTGGCCGCCGCCACGAACGCCAACGGCGGTCTCTGGCTCGCCCTGACCGGACAGTACGGACGGACGAAGGACCGCGGCGCCTACATCGCCGGGGCCATCAACGACGGCCCGTTCTTCGCCCTGCTGTTCATCGGCGCCTCCGGGCTCGGGCAGATCCCCTTCCTGACCCTGGTCGCCGCGATCATCCCGTTCCTGCTCGGCGTGCTCGTCGGCAACCTCGACTCCCAGTGGCGAGAGCTCCTCACCCCGGTCCCCGCGATCGTCATCCCGTTCTTCGCCTTCGCGCTCGGCACCGGAATCAACCTGGCGGACGTGGCCAGGGGCGGCCTGTCCGGCGTCCTCCTGGGCGTGGCGATCACCCTCGTCACCGGTGGGCTCGTCTACCTCGGCTACCGCTTCCTGCTGCGGCGCGGCAAGGAGTCGGGGATCGGCTTCGCCGCGGGCACCGCGTCGGGCAACGCCGTCGCCACCCCGGCCATCATCGCGGCCGCCGACCCCTCCTTCCTCTCCTACGCGGGCACCGCCACCACCCAGGTCGCCGCGAGCGTGCTGGTCACCGCCCTGCTCGCACCGCTGGTGACCACCTGGGTGCTGCGCCGTGCCGGAGCCGCGCCCGCCGAGGCGGAGCGCGCTGAGATCGCCGAACAGCACAAGGCCGACAGTGGGTCCGCCACTGACGGTCCCGACCAGGAGGAGACCCGGTCATGACCCACACACGCACACCACGGGTGGCCGTGGTCGCGGACGACCTCACCGGCGCCGGTGACACCGCCGTGCAGTTCGTGCGCGCCGGCTGGCGCACCGAGCTCCAGCTCAGCGCGGCGGAGTCCACCTCCGACGTGGTCGCCGTCACCACCGACTCACGGGCCCTCTCACCGGAGCGGGCCGCCACCGTGGCCGCCGAGGCCGTGCGCGGACTCCGTGACGCGGGCCTCGACCTGATCTACAAGAAGGTCGACTCGACCCTGCGCGGACCCATCCGCGCGGAGATCGACGGCGTCCTCTCCGTGTCCCCGCCCGGAACCGTGGCCGTGGTCTGCCCGGCCTTCCCCGCCAACGGACGCGTCGTACGCGACGGGGTCCTGCTGGTGGACGGGGTCGAGGTGCACCGGACCGCCGTCGGCGACGACCCGGTCTCCCCGGTGACCGAGAGCCGGATCGCCGAACTCCTGGGCGCCCGGTACGTCCGGCTGACCGGTGACGACGCCGAGGCCAACGCGGAGCTGCTGCGCGCCGCCGCCCCGGTGGCCGTCGTCGACGCGGAGAGCGACGCCGACCTAGCCCGGGTCGCCGCCGCCGTCACAGCCCTGGGAGACCGAGCCGTCCCCGTGGGTTCGGCCGGTCTGGCCACACGGCTGGCCGAGTCCTGGCGCCCCGTCCTGGAACCGGACCCGACCCTGGTGGTGGTGACCTCCCTCCACCAGGCCGCACGTGGTCAGGTGGCCGAGCTGATGGCCGACGAGTGGACTCGGGTGGAGCAGCCCGACGCCCACGCGCTGGCCGACGACGCCGCATGGCGGGAGTGGTCGCAGCGGGTACTGGACACCTTCGACCCCGCCTGCCCGCACACCGCCCTCGTCGCTCCCGACGACCGCACCAGCGGGCTGGACCCCGCCCTGGTCGCCCGACGCTTCGGGGAGCTGGCAGCGCGCGTCGCCCAGCGGTACCCACTGTCCGGGTTCGTCGTCACCGGCGGCGACGGGGCACGCGCCCTGACCGCGTCCCTCCAGGCCAGGGCCATCGTCCTGACCGGCGAGGTCGCCCCGGGCATCCCGTTGGGCTCCCTTGCGGGCGGCCCCCGCGAGGGTCTCGCCATCGTCACCAAGGCCGGGGGCTTCGGCTCCCCCACCGCCCTCATCGAGGCCGCTGACGCGGTCCGCAACACGAAAGGCAGCAACGTATGAGCCGCCCCACCCTCGCGGTCACCCTCGGTGACGTAGCGGGTATCGGTCCGGAGATCACCGCCAAGGCGCTCCTTCACCACCCGGAGGTCCGTGAGCTGGCCAGGCCCGTGGTCGTCGGCGACGCCGACGCCCTGCGCAGGGCCGTCACCGCCGTGGGCGGGGACGCGTCGGCGGTGAACCCGATCGACTCCCCCGCCGACGCGGCCGACGCCCCCGGCGTGATCGACGTCGTCCAGACCGGCCCCTCGCTCGGCCACGTCCCCTACGGCGAACTGAGCGCCGAGGCGGGCGACGGCGCGGCCCGCTTCGTCATCGCGGCCGTGGACCTGGCCAAGCGGGGTCTGGTCGACGGGATCGTCACCCCGCCGCTGAACAAGGCCGCCATGCACCTGGGCGGGCACCTGTGGCCCGGACACACCGAACTGCTGGCGCACGAGTTCGGGGTCAGCGACTACAGCCTCGTGCTGTCCGCGGGCGAGCTGTCCTTCTTCCACCTGACCACGCACGTCTCGCTTCGCCGCGCCATCGAGGACGTCACCCAGGAACGCACCCTGGAGGTCCTGCGGCTGATGAGCGCGTTCGCCCGTGCCCAGGGGGAGGCGGACGAGCCCATCGGCGTGGCCGGACTCAACCCGCACGCCGGGGAGAACCGCCTGTTCGGCGACGAGGACGCCGACGTGCTCGCCCCGGCCATCGAACGCGCCCGGGCGGAGGGCATCAACGCCCACGGGCCGATCCCGGCCGACGCGCTCATCCCGGCGGCAGTCCGGGGCAAGTGGAAGCTGGTCGCGGTCTGCTACCACGACCAGGGGCACGCGCCCTTCAAGGCCGTCTACGGTGACGACGGCGTCAACATCACCGCTGGTCTGCCGGTGGTCCGGGTGTCGGTCGACCACGGTACGGCCTTCGACATCGCGGGGCAGGGCATCGCGCGTGAGGCCAGCCTGGTCCTGGCGCTGCGCCGGGCCGCCGAGCTCGCTCCCGGTTGGGGGCACGTCTGGAAGGCCACCGCCTCCTGACGGCACGGATCGCACCGCCGCAAGGCGGCCGGGACGCCCCCGTCTCCCCTGGTTTCCGGGGAGGCGGGGGCGCGCCCCGTCGCGCGCGACCCGCGGGCCGGGGGCGCCTTCGACGCTCCGTGGCACCCGCGCCACACGCCCTAGAATGACGGCCATGCCTGTCGACCGCTCCGACCCCCGGCCCCTGCACGCCCAGGTGGCCGACGCGCTGCGCGCGGAGATCCGCGACCGCTCGATCCCGCCCGGTGACGCCCTGCCCAGCGAGGCCGCCCTGCGCGAACGCTTCGGCGTCTCCCGAAGCGTGGTCCGTCAGGCTCTGGCCACCCTGGAGGACGACGGGACGGTCCGCCGGACCAGGGGCCGGGCCCCGGTCGCGGCGGTCCCCACCGAGCACCACCGCCTGGTGCAGCGGGTGACCGGACTCTTCGACCAGTTCTCCGCCGAGGGGCTGAGCCTGCGCACAGCGGTGGTCTCCCTGGAGCGGACCCGCAGCGGACCACCCTCGGCCGTCCACCACCTGGTGACCGAGGACCTGCTGCGCCTGGAGCGCGTCCGGTCGGTCGACGACGAGGCGCTGTCCTACGTACGCACCTGGCTCCCGGCGGGACGCTTCGCCGACCTCGACTCGGCCATGCTGGCCAACGCCTCCCTGCACCGGCTCATGGAGACGCGGTTCGACGCCGTGCCCAGCAGCGGTCGCAGACAGATCCGCGCGGTCCCCGCCGACCCGCGCATCGCCCGCGAGCTCGGCGTCTCCGACGGAGCCCCGCTCCTGCTCCTGGAGGGCGGCACCTTCGACCAGGACGGCCTGCCCCTGGAGTGGTTCGAGAGCTGGCACCGCTCCGACCGGGTGGTCTTCGACATCGAGGCGGACGGCGCCGCCGACCAGATCCGCATCGCTCCGGGTCCGTCGTTGGCGGCCGTGCCGCCCCCGGAGGGCACGCCGGAGTCCACGGCGTCGGAGGCTCCAGCACCGTACTCCGGGCTCGACCGCGCCGCGGCCCTCGCCGCCGAACTCCGCATCGAGCTGGACCGTCTGCGCTCCGGGGGCTGACGCTCCCCGAGGTCCTCGGGGTCACGCCGGACGGGGCCCACGGTGGCGGGGGTGCCCGGGATCACCGGGTGCCGGGGGTCACTAGGATCTGGGCATGCCCATCGTGTTCGACCTGGTCAGCACCGACGCCTCACGTGTGGTGGTGCGCCCCTCGCCACTCGCCGAGCTGATGGCGTTCCTGCACAGCGTCGCCGAACCGGGCCACCACCCCGGCGCGAGCCGGGACATCCGGGCCGTGCGGTCCGGCGTGGACCGTGCCACCGATCGGCGTCTGCGCACCTTCGCCCCCCTGTGGGCGCGGTTCCGTCTGCGCGCGCTGCTTCCGCTGGACACCAGTCACCCAGCGACGTTCCAGGACGAACTGGCGTTGATGAACGCCATGCCCGCGTCGGTGTTCGACTCCATGGTGGCGGAGACCATCGCGAGCGGGAGCTGGGAGCGCTACTACGGCCTGCGCGACCCCAGCGAACACCGGGCGGAGTTCCTGGAGGTGTGCCGGGCCAAGAGCGAGGAGCGCGAGGAGCTGGGCGAACTCTTCCTGGCCGACCGCGCGGCCTTTCGCCACAACCTGTCCGACCTGCTCCAGCACTGCCACGACACGTTCTTCCGCGCGCGCTGGGAGGCCACCCTGCCCCAGCTCGCCACGGCCGAACGCGAGGTGCGGGGGCGCTTCTCCAGGGACCGGCTCGGAGTGGTGCTGGCCTCGCTCACACCGGGCGGGCACTACCTGCCGCAGACCGCTCAGGTCGCCTACGACAAGCTGCAGAACGCCTTCGTCTCCTGTTCGGGACGCGACCTGGTCCTGGTGCCCAGCCTGTTCACCGGCCCCCACCTGGTGGTGAAGTTCGAGGAGGCCCAGCCCCGCGCGAACCTGCCCATCGTGGTGCAGTTTCCCATCACCGAGATGGGTACCACCGACGTCCCCCTCAAGGAGTTGCAGCACCGCATGGCCGTGCTCTCGGACCCCGCCAGGCTGGTGCTGTGCCGACACCTGGTCAACGAGCACTGCACCACGGGCGAGCTGGCGGCACGGGTCGGCATGACCGAACCCCAGGTCTCCCGGCACCTGCGGCGCCTGCGCGAGGCCGGGCTGCTGGAGTCCGTGCGCGACGGCAGGCTGGTGCGCCACCGCATCAGGCTGGGCACCGTCTACGCGCTGGGACACCAGTTCCTGACCCGCCTCGTGCAGTGAACGCCGGGACGCGGGAGCCGCCCCGTGGCCCCGCTCCCCCGTGCGGCGACGCGGTCCCGAACGCCGCGGGCCCCGGTCCGCGTGACGCGGAACCGGGACCCGCGCCGGTCAGAAGTCGACCAGCTCCGCGGCCAGCCGCAGCTGCTCGGCGTCCTCCGACAGGACGAACCCCTCGGCGAGCATCCGGTCCAGGACCCGCGAGTGCTCGCGCCGGTAGCCGTCCGCGTCGCCGTAGCGCTCCACGAGCCGTTCGGCGCCGAGCGGCGTCTCACTGCCGTGGTACCAGGAGGGCCTGCCCATGGGGGTGGCGGCCACCAGGGTCGACAGCGGTGCGTCGGTGTAGGTGGTGCGCAGCCCGCCCCTGGCGTTGCCGTCATCGTCCCTGAGCACGGTGTCGGTGTCGTCCACCGTCTCCAGGAGGCGGGACGCCGGGGGCGCCGCCTCGCCGCGCGCCCACGCGGAAAGGGACTCCAGCAGTGCGTTGTACACGTGGGAGTTGGGGAAGGTGGACCACCGGGCGCCCTCGGGGAGCGGGCAGTCCCGGAGCCGCTCGCGGTCCCGGTCGCTCATCTGGCGGGTCTCCCGGTGCGCCATCCCCGCCACCTCGTACAGCCGGAAGTTCGGCGAGTCCGGCCTGCGGTGTGTGAGCCCCCGCACCTGGCCCGAGACCCCGCAGGCCCAGCGGACGGACTGGAACTCCGCCTCACCCAGCACCTCCATGACCGGGGCGTCCACGTCCGGCAGCGCGGGGCCTCCGGAGGCGCAGGGCATGTACCCGTCGAAGACGGGGCCCCCGTCCGGGCGCCGCAGGACGCCGTGGTGGCGTTCGACGAACCTGCGCACGACCCCGCCGGTCTGGGAGATTCCGGCGAACAGCAGGGTGCGCACGGCGGCCTCGGGCAGGCCGGGGAGACCCTCCCTCAGGGCGTTGGCCACCTGGGCGACGATCTCGAACGACTGCGGCGTGGCGCGCCACCACCGCTCCTTGAACTCGTCGTACTCGCGGGCCAGCACCTCCGGCGTGGGGTTCTCCGTGAAGGGGATGCTGCCCGCGAAGTCCTTGGCCAGCTCCCCCGGGGAGAAGGTCATGTCCGCGTACCGGTGCTCGTCGACCCCCTTGATGAGGTCGAGCGCGGACGGGGCCTGGGAGTCGATGCCCACCCAGATGAAGCCCCCGCGCATGATCTGGCGGTTGAAGGCCCGCCACACCGAGTTCCCGCCCCAGATGTGGCTCACCTCGGCGAGCGCCCGCCCCGTGTACAGCGACATGTCCGCGGGACGTCGGATGAGGATGCGGGTGCTGTAGGGGTCGCCGGCGGCCGTGCCGGAGACGAGGTACTCCTCCTGGACGTAGTCGTAGGTGGGGATGCGGTCGACCCCGTAGGGTTCGAGCACCACGGCCCGGTTCCCGTCGGTCTCGGGGACGGGACCCCGGATCAGAGCATGCTTCGCCTGCGCGTGTCGGGTGGTCATGTTCTCCTTCTTCCAGAACGGAAGGGGGGCGGGCGTGCGGGAACGGACGATCAGAGTCGGGGCACGGCCTCGAGCAGCGTGCGCGTGTAGTCGTCCTCCGGGGCGCGGAGCACCCGGGACGTGGGGCCGGACTCGACGACCCGGCCGCCGTTCAGGACGGCGACGCGGTCACACATGAAGTCGACGACGGCCATGTCGTGGCTGACGAAGAGCAGGGAGAGCCCGCGTGCCCGGCGGATGTCCTTGAGCAGGTTGAGGACCTTGGCCTGCACGGACACGTCCAGTGCCGAGACCGGCTCGTCGGCGACGATCAGTTCGGGTTCCAGGGCCAGGGCGCGGGCGATGGACACGCGCTGGCGCTGACCGCCGGAGAACTCGTGGGGCAGGCGCCCCATCCAGGACCGGGCGAGCCCGACCTCGTCGGCGAGCGCCAGGGCGCGGGCCTCCCGCTCGGCGGGGGTGTGCAGCCCCTGCACCCGATAGGGCTCCTCCAGCAGCTCGCGCAGGGTCATGCGCGGGTTGAGGGAGTTGGACGAGTCCTGGAAGACCATCTGCATGCGGCGCCGGTAGGCGCGCAGTTCGGCCCCGCGCATGGACAGGATGTCCCGGCCCAGCACCGTCACCGAGCCCGAGGTGGGACGGATGAGGCCGATGGCCATGCGCCCCAGGGTGGACTTGCCCGAACCGGACTCGCCGACCAGGCCCAGGACCTCGTCGCGGCCCAGTTCCAGGGAGGCGTCCCGGACCGCCACGTGCGCGGTCCGGCGCAGGATCCCGCCGAGACGGAACCTCTTGGTCACGTTCTCCATGCGCAGGACGGGTTCGGCCCCCGCTGCGCCGTCGGTCGTGCTCATCACTGCACCGCCTTGGTGAATCGGCTCTTGTCGATGACGGGGAGGCGGTCCGGGCTGTGCCCGAGCCGTGGTGAGGCCTCCAACAGCCCGCGCGTGTACCCGGACTCCGGGGCGGAGACCACGCGGTCGGTGGGGCCCGACTCCATGGCGTGGCCGTCGAGCATGACCACGACGTCGTCCGTGTACCGGGAGACCAGTCCGAGGTCGTGGCTGATGAGCAGGACGGACAGGCCGAGCTCCTCGCGCAGCTCGGCCAGCAGGTCGAGGATCTGCTTCTGGATGGTCGCGTCGAGCGCGGTCGTGGGTTCGTCCGCGATCAGCAGGTCGGGCTCGCAGGAGATGCTCATGGCGATCATGACGCGCTGGCGCATACCGCCGGAGAGCTGGTGCACGTAGGCGTCGAGGACGCCCCGGGAGGGCGGGATACCGACCAGGTCGAGGAGTTCGGCGCTGCGCGCACGGGCCTGGCGCCGGGTCAGCCCCAGGTGCAGGCGCAGGGGCGCCGCCATCTGCCCCCCGATGGTCTTGGTGGGGTGCAGCGCGCTCATGGGCTCCTGGAACACGAAGCCCATCTCGCGTCCGGCCATGGCTCGCCGTTCCCGCGCGGGCAGCGACAGCAGGTCGCGGCCCCGGTACAGCACCTTCCCGGAGGCGATCGCGGTCTCGGGGAGGATGCCCATGACGGCGGTGGCCGTCATGGACTTGCCCGAACCGGACTCCCCCACGATCCCCAGGGTGCCCCGGCGGCGAAGGGTGAGGTCGAGGGAGTGGACCACGCGGCGCGGACCCTCCGGGGTCAGGACGTCGACGTCCAGGCCGCGCACGTCCAGCAGGATGTCGTCGGTGGAGTTCGTGGTCACTCCTTGGCCTCCAGCCTGATGCGCGGGTCGAGCGTGGCGGCGACCACGTCGACCAGCAGGTTGACGAGGACGAAGGCCACCGCGATGAAGAAGATGCAGCCCTCGATGAGCGGGTAGTCGCGCCGTTCGACGGCGGTCAGCAGCAGCTTGCCCAGCCCCGGCAACGAGAAGACGTTCTCGGTCACCACCGCGCCGCCGAGCATGGAGGCCAGGGAGAGCCCGACCACCGTGACCAGGGGCGCGAGCGCGGCCGGGAAGACGTAGGAGCGGGTGATGGTGCGCTCGGGCAGGCCCTGGGCGCGGGCCGTGGCCACGAAGGGCTGGTGCTTGGCGTCGAGCACGCCGTTGCGCGAGTACCGGAACAGCGTGGCCGCCTCCAGGGTGCCCAGCGCCAGGCAGGGCAGCGCCATGTAGCGCACGTACTGGACGGGGTCCTCGGTGATAGGGGTGAATCCGGCGACCGGCAGCCACTGGAGGGTCACCCCGAAGAGCATCACCATCAGGATGGCCAGCCAGAAGGTGGGCATGGCCACGCCCACCGCCGAACCGACGACCATGGTCCGGTCCAGGGCCCTCGACCTCGTGGCTCCGGCGACGGCGCCGAGAGCCGGGCCGATGAGCAGCGCGAGGAGCATGGAGATCAGCGCAGGCTGGCCGGTCACGAGCGCGGCCGACAGGACCAGTTCGGCCACGGGCGCGTGCAGGAAGATGGACTCCCCGAAGTCGAAGCGCGCCATCCTGGCGAGCCAGTCCAGGAACTGCTGCCACATCGGGGCGTCCAGTCCCAGCTCGGTGCGCAGCTCGGCGATCTCGGTCGCCGTCGCGTTCTCACCGAGGATGACGGCGGCGGGGTCGCCCGGGGTCAGCCGCAGCAGGACGAAGAGCAGAACCATCGGCACGGCGACGGTCGGGATGAGCGCCAGCAGGCGTTTGAACACGTAGGAGAGCACGGGTCACCCGTCCTTCTCGTCGGAGCGGGCGGTGGCCGCGACCCGTCGCGAGGACCGGGCGGAGGACTTGGAGGAGCGCGCCAGCTCGGCCAGGCGCCGGGCCCTCGGGTCCATGGCGTCGCGCAGTCCGTCGCCGAGGAGGATGAGCCCGAGGACGGTCAGCAGGATCGCCGCGCCGGGGAACACCCCGATCCACCAGGCCACCGCCGCGTACTGCTGCGCCGCGGACAGGCTCGCGCCCCAGCTGGGCACGTCCGGAGGCAGCCCGATACCGAGGAAGCTCAGGGCCGCGATGGACAGCACCGTGGCGGCGAAGCCCATGGTCGCCTGGACGATGAGCACCGAGACGGACTCGGGTGCCACGTAGCGGAAGAGGATCCAGGAGTCCCTGGCGCCCAGCGCGCGGGCCGACTCCACCATGGGCGCGGAGCGCGCGGTGAGCGCGGCGGCGCGGACCACGCGGGCGATCGGCGGCACCAGGACCACGGTGAGGCCGAACAGGACCGGCCCCACCCCGCGGCCCAGGACACCGACCAGGCTCATGACCAGGATGATGTTGGGGAACGACATCAGTCCGTCGATGACGCGCATGACGATCGCGTCCACCCAGCGGAAGTAGCCGCAGACGACGCCGGTGAGGAACCCGGCGACGATGGCGAGCAGGGTGCAGGCGGCGGCGATGCCGAGCGAAGTGCGGGCTCCGTGGAGCAGCACCGTCCACATGTCGCGGCCCTGCTCGTCGGTGCCCAGGGGGCCGCCGGTTCCGGGGGCCTGGAGTCGCTCGCTCGGTCGGAGCAGGTCGGGATCACCGCCCAGGACGGGGGCGAGGAGTGCCAGCAGCGTGATGACCGCGACGATCGCGGCGCCCGTCATCGCGCTCGGGTCCCTGGAGAGGGACCGCAGGGTGGTTCTCATGAGGAGTCTTTCGTGCGCGGTGGGTTCCGGGCCCGGCGGCCGTGCGGCGGTCCGCCGGGCGGCGGGGTCCTACTGGTCGATCCAGATGTTGTAGAAGCCCCGGACGGTCCCCTGTGTGGCCTCGAAACCGCCGACGTCGGCGGAGGTCACCGCGAGACGGGGTTCGTGGCCGAAGCGGATGAACGGGACGTCGTCCCAGATGAGTTCCTGGAGTTCGTCCCAGGCGGGCTTGCGGCTCTCGGTGTCCTCGCCCTCGGTGACGGCGGCCATGAGCTCGGCCTTCTCCTCGGTGGCCCACCAACCGGGGAAGTCGTCGTTGAGGAAGACCACGGTCAGGGGGTCGGAGTAGGCCGCGCCCCCGCCGAGGAACACCTCCCAGGTGTCCTCCTCGGTCCGCGTGGAGCCGAAGGTGGCGGCGTCCATCGCCTGGAGGTCGACGTTGAGGCCGACCGCCTCCAGCTGCTGCTGGACGATGGGGCCGTAGTTGTCGTTGGAGGGACGGTAGAGCACGCGCACCGGGGTGCCGTCGTACCCGGCCTCGTCGAGCAGGCGCTCGGCCTCCTCGGCGGAACGGTCCGTGTAGGCCTCGGATCCGGCGTCGGAGTACCAGGGCGAACCGGGCGGGAAGAAGCTGGAGTCCTCGGTGAAGTAGTCGGTCCCGCCGAGGTACTGCGTCTCGATCTCCGCGAAGTCCAGCGCGTTGAGCACGGCGCGGCGCATGAGCACGTCGCCCATCAGCTCGGAGCGCAGGTTGAACTGCATGATGGAGAACTCGGAGTCCTCGCTCAGCACCGCCTGGAGCGAGGGGTCGGCCTCGTAGACGTCCAGCTGGTCGACGCCGAGGAACTGCGGGGCGACGTTCACCTCGGCGGTGCGCAGCTGGTTGAGCGTGTTGGACTCGTTGAACGGGATGAACCTCAGGGTGTCGGCGTGGGCGGTCTTGGCCCCCGCCGCGCCGTCCGGGTCCTCGTCCCGCGGGGCGTAGTCGTCGAACCGGGAGGCCGTGGCCTGGCGGTCCACCGTGAACTCGTCCAGGCTGTAGGGGCCGGTGCAGTCCAGGGACGACAGCTCGTCGTCCCCGGCGGCCTCCAGCGAGGCGGCGGACATCATGTAGGCGCCGGTGTCGGGCGTGGAGAGCAGTGCGGGGATCGCGCCGGTGGGGTTGACGGTGGTGATCGTGACCGTGAGGTCGTCGGTCTCGACGATTTCCTCCACCAGGCTGTTGAAGAGTTCGCCCGGGTCGGAGTCGGCGTAGCGGTCGAGTGAGGCCACGACGTCGGCGGCGGTGAGCTGACCGCCCTCGTGGAACGGGACGCCCTCCCTCAGGCGCAGCGTGTACACGCCCGCGTCGGCGTCGTACTCGTGGGAGTCCACGAGGCCGTCCTGGATCGAGGTGTCGGCCGCGTTGGCGAACAGGCCCTCACACACCGAGGCGGCGACCATCCAGTTGGAGCGCGAGGTGGTGGCGTGCGGGTCGATGACGGCGGGCAGGGAGGCGACCACGAGCTCGCCTCCGGTCACCGGCTCCGAGGAGGCTCCGCCGCCCTGGGGGGAGCCGCAGCCGGACAGGAGGAGTGCCGTGCCGCCCACCAGTCCTAGTGCGGCCGCGCTGCGCTGAGAGATCACGGATCAGGCCTTTCGGGGAAATCGGGATGGTGGTCCCGTGGGGACACCCACAGGTTAGGCATGATCCACCCACGTGAAAGGCATCGTTTACCGCAACCCCGGTAAGAAACGATCAGGTGACGGAAGTTACAGGTGTGACTGGTGGGACCGTGGGTGTCCGTGACCCCACTCACAGCGACCGACCGGAGTGCCCACCCGGCGCCTCCACCCCGGTACCCCGATCGCCGATTCCCCTGAGCCACGGCCGGGTGGAGGGCTCACCTCGGCTTGGCCGGGTCCGGACACACGCGCAACCTTCTCGCCGGGACGGCGGTCCGACACGGGTGAACGAACCCCCGACCCCGAAGGACTCCCCGTGCGCCAGAGGACCGCCCTCGTCCCCCTCCTCCCCCTCGCGCTGCTCCTGCCACTGACCGCCTGCGATCAGCAGATCAACGTCACCGCCAGTGACCGCCTGGAGTCCCTCCTGCCCTCCGGATCCGACTACCCGGCCGGGTACGACGTGGAGAGCGTCGACATGGCCGAGCTGAACGGCACCAGCACCTCCGGCACCGACTTCGACTCCGTCGAGCCCCCCGAGTGCGCGGCGGCGATGAACGAGGGCCCAGCCGATCTCCCCGAGGAGTCGGCCGAGGGCGCGGGGCAGGTGGCCGTGAACTCCCGCTCCGGGCCCTCGATCTACACCTACGTACTGGTCACCGGGGACTTCGACGAGGCGGACCTCGACACGTCCGCGTACGAGTCGTTGCTCGACACCTGCTCGACCATGACCGTGGTCAACGAGGGGGTCGAGATGGAGGCCACCCTGCGCTCGTCCGACTCCCCAGCGCTCCCCGACGACGGCGGCAAGTTCGTCATGGAGATGACCGCGGACGGACTGAACATGGCGACGTGGACCGCCTGGGGGCAGATCGAGGACGTCCACTTCATCCTGATCCGCATGGACCTGGACACGGGCGGGGACCTCTCCGCCGGAGAGCTCGCGGGCGAGTGCGAGGGTGACTTCCGCGAGTTCCGCGAGTGCCGGGAACGCGTGACGCGGGAACGCGCACGGGAGGCCCTGGACGAGGCGGACACCGAGTTCGACGAGTTCCTGACCGTCGCCCTGCGGGAACTGGAACAGGGTGTGTGAAGGCGCGGCCGCGATGGATCGGGCGCGCGGTCGATCAACGGCACCAGTGGGCGCCGGGCGTCCACCAGCGCCGTCACCGCGCCGCAACCGGACCACGGAACGGATTTCACTTGGAGGGGTCTGGTCAGACCGCCCTCGAGGCCCCATGGTGTGAGGGTTCGACCGACACCCTCCTCCCCCAAGGAGCAGCGTTGCCCGCGATCCCCCGTACGTTCCCCCTCACCCGCGCGCGCCGGACGGTGGTCGGCGCCCTGTCCGCGCTCTCCGCCGCCGCGCTCATCGCCGTCCTCGGCTGGGCCACCCCGGCCCTGGCCCACCACGTCCTGCCGCCCGGCATCCCCTCCGCGTCGGCGGCGCAGTCACAGCTCAACGGCCTGACCGTCCGCGCCAAGAACAACGGCGCGGGCTACGACCGCAGCCTCTTCCCGCACTGGGTGATCATCAGCAGCCCCTGCGACGCGCGCGAGACCGTCCTGCGACGCGACGGCCACACCGTCCAGGTCGACGGCAACTGCCAGCCGACCTCCGGCCGGTGGTCCAGCGAGTACGACGGCGTGTGGACCGACAACGCGTCCTCGTTCGACATCGACCACATGGTGCCGCTCCACGACGCCTGGCGGTCGGGCGCCAACGGCTGGTCCGCCGCCCAGCGCCGCGCCTTCGCCAACGACGTCTCCTCGCCCCAGCTGTGGGCGGTCTCCGCCAGCAGCAACCGTTCCAAGGGCGACCGGGACCCCTCGGCGTGGATGCCGCCGCGCACCGCGATCCACTGCGACTACGTCAAGGCCTGGGTCAACGTGAAGCACCGCTACGGCCTGTCCGTGACCAGCACCGAGAAGTCCTCCATCCAGGGCACCATCAACTCCCGCTGCTGACCCCCCGACGATCCGGGCCGGTGGACGGTGGTCCACACGGCCCGGACGTGTCGCGGTGGCGGAAGGGGGCTTCCGCACGGTTCAGCGGCTCTGCATGATGGTGCGATGAGACGCTGTGATTTCTGCGAACTCCCCCTGGACGGCGGCTGTGCCTGCGCGCTCAGAACCGACCGTCGTCGCGGCGAGGCGACCACCGTGAGCGAGATCCACATCCACAGCAGCGGAAAGGCGCACCTTCCCGGCTGCCAGCACCAGTACCCGAGCGGGGTCAGCGCCCCCAAGTGGGGATGGGTCCTCGACGCCGATCCCTCCGTGTGGCGCCGGATCAGCGAGGGCTCGCCCCTGAGGGCCACCCACGGCAACACCGACCGGGTCGCCACCAGCCGCTGCAAGGACTGCGACGTCTGATCCCCCGGTCTCCGGTCCGGGTCCCACCGCCCCGGGCGGGGCGGTGGGCACGGCCCACCGCCCCGGCCTCCGGATCACCAGCCGGCAGTGGCACCCAGATCCCGCAGGGCGGGCCGCACGGCGTCGAGGACCGTCGGGAACCACACCGAGAACTCCGCCGTCCCGCGCAGCCGCTCCAGTCCGACGGCGTCCACGTAGCACGTCTGCGCCACCTCCTCCGGGTCCGGCCGGGTCTGGCCCCGGACCACCCCGACGAACAGGTGGTTGAACTCGCGTTCCACGAGACCCGAGACCGGGTCCGTGTGGTGGTAGCTCACCGTCCCGGCCGCGCGCATCAGGGTCGGGGCCACCCCCAGCTCCTCGCCCGTGCGCCGGGAGGCCGCCACGAAGGGAAGTTCGCCCGGTTCCGGGTGACCACAGCAGGTGTTGGACCACAGGCCCGGCGAGTGGTACTTGGACAGTGCCCGGCGCTGGAGCATCAGGCGACCCCGTTCGTCCAGGAGGAAGACCGAGAAGGCGCGGTGCAGCTGGCCCGGGGCCCGGTGCGCGGACAGCTTCTCGGCGGTGCCCGTCGTCGTCCCGTCCTCGTCGACCAGTTCGAGCATGATCGGCCGGTGCTCGTCCCGCACGGTCTCGTTCACGGACCCGGGGACTCCGGCATGGGTGTCGGTGGTCATGAGCGCCCTTCGTGTTCGACGGTGTTGTGTCGTGCCGCGTGGTGACGACGGCCCGGGCCGGGGCCCCCTGAGGGAGGGGCGCCCCGGTCACCGGGCCGTGCGTGCGGAGGAGTCAGACCTTGTCCGCCGCGATGAGCAGGTAGTGGAAGCTGCCCTCCTTGTAGGCGGCCAGGAAGGGGTCCTCCACGCCGGTCGCGACCTGCGACTGCGCGCGCAGCTCCCAGTACGGGATGGTCGCGGCGGTGAGGTCGACGACGTTGATCGGCACGAGGTTGTTGGCGGCCATCGCCCGGAAGTACTCGCTCCGGGGGTGGATGTTGCAGGTGTAGTGCTCGTCGATCCGGCTGACCGCCTTGGAGCGGCCTCCCGTCACGTCGTTGTAGCAACCGGTGATGGTGACGTAGCGGCCACCGTACTCCAGGAGGCGGGAGTGCTCGCTGAACAGCTCGAACAGGTCCACGTACATGGTGGACTCGTTGTTCCAGCTGGCCCGCATCGAACCCGTCTCGAAGCCGGTGTCCAGCATGTTGCGGAAGTGGAAGCGCACCTTGTCGTCCACACCCCGCTCACGGGCCTGGGCGTTGGCGAACTCCACCTGCTGCTCGGAGATACTCACCCCGTCCACGTGGCAGCCGAACCGGGCGTTGGCCATGAAGCTGGTGCCGCCACGGCCGGAGCCGGTGTCCTGGATGCGGTCGTCCGGGGTGATGTCACCGAGGTGGTCCAGGAGCACGTCCGCCTGCGCGGTCTCCAGGCGGTGCATCTCCTCGATGATCCGCTGTTCGCGTGTCTCCTCGGGGCCCTCCAGCACGGAGGGGTCGTAGTCGCCGATCCCGTAGTGGTGGTGGAAGAGACCGTCGACCTCACCCAGGCGGATGTTCACGGGGTCCTTCTCCGCGTTCCAGTAGTCGGCGACGGACTGCTGGTAGGCGGTACGCAGGACCTGGCCCTGGTTCCGCACCGGGTTGTGAGAGGGCATGGTCGTGGTCATCGTGTTGCTCCTTGTCATGGTGGTGTTCGTCCTCGGTTCGGGCGCACCGCGTCAGCGGCGCACACCGAACCGGAGCGGGGGCACGCGCCCCCGCTCGGAGGGGTCTCGGATGCGGTGGGGTCAGGTGGCGGAGGCGCCGTGGTAGCGCGCGGTCCGCGCGTGCCACTCCCGGCTTCCCCCGAGCCAGGCCCACACGCCGGCGAGGAAGCGGCGCAGCTCCGGCGAACCGGCGAGGGCGAGCGCGGCCGCCTCGGCCTCGTAGGTGTGCATGATCTCGTCGTGGATGAGGACGGTGCGCTCGATGGCCTCCTGCTCCGAGCAGTTCTCCTCGGTGGCGATCAGCCGCGGGACGCTGAAGTCCGAGGGGTCCTCCTTGCCCATCGAGTAGAGGTCGTTCACGATCACGCTCGCCGACCCTGCCAGGGTGAAGACCCTCCGCACCCGGGGGTCGGCGAACTCGGCCTGGGAGAGTTCGTAGCCGGCGACCGCGTCGATGAGCACCATGCAGGGCACGAAGCTGTTCTCGTGCCGGTGCATGAGGAACTCCCAGACCGGGGGACGCTGGCCGGTCGCCGCCCAGACCCCCTCCTGGTTGTAGGCCACGAACATGATGGCCAGCTCGTGCCGGAGACGGCGTACCTGTGCGGCCGAGGCGTAGTCGGACAGGTTGTCCAGGGCGGCGCGCAGCGCCACCATGACCGGGTCGGCCTGGACGACCTCCTCCAACTGCGGTGCGTAGCGCAGCGGCAGGTGCGCCTGGTCGATCACCGAGTGGGCGATCGCCAGCCGCTGCCCGAGCAGTTCGGGCTGGGCCTCCTCCACCTCACCGTCCATGTAGTGGTCGTCCACCGACCACTCGGACAGCGCGCACTTGGCCGCGGCCAGCAACCGTTCGGGGTCGTCGGTCTCGGGGTGGGCGAGCATGATGAGGCGTCCGAAGTCGCAGGCGCGCACGCGGTCGAGCTGGCCGGGGTACACACCGACCTCCTCGGCCCACTCGACCAGGCGGTCGTTGACCTCCTCCCCCAGCGCCGGGTCGTCCCGGACGGCGGGAGGGCAGTAGAGCACGGGGACCGGTGAACCGCCTTCGCCCTGCGGGAGTCCGGGACCCGCGGGCGAGGCCGGAACCAGGGTGGCGGCCCGCTGGCCCCGCGGCTCGGAGACGGGCGGCCGGTCGGGCAGCAGGATCCGGGCGGCGGAGGTCCCCAGCCCCGAGGGCCCGCCCGGCAGACGGGGTCCGCGAACCGGTCTCGCGGACGTCGCGAGCAGGTCGGCGTTCCCGGGGCGTTGGGGGTCGAGCAGCAGCGACCGCACCAGCTCCGCCGTCGAGTGCCCCGCGCTGGTCGAGGACATCCGGGACAGCAGTGACACTCAGTCCCCCTTCCCTGAGGGTGTGGACGGCTCAGGCACGGGGGCGGACCTCGACGTTCTCCAGGACGCCCAGGGCGTCCGGGACGAGCACGGCGGCGGAGTAGTAGGTGCTCACGAGGTAGGAGATGAGCGCCCTGTCGTCGATGCCCATGAACCGGGCGTTGAGGCCGGGCTCGACCTCGTCGGGCAGGCCGGTCTGGTGCAGTCCGATGACGCCCTCGTTGTCCTCGCCCGTACGCACGGCGATGATCGAGGAGGTCTGGTGGTCGGAGATCGGGATCTTGCCGCAGGGCAGGATCGGCACTCCGCGCCACGCGGGCAGGTGGTGCCCGCCGACCTCGACCGTGCCGATGTTGAGGCCCAGCTTGTTGCACTCCTTGCCGAAGGCCGCGATGGCCCGGGGGTGGGCGAACATGAACTGGGTGTTGCGCCGCATGCTGACGAGGTCGTCGAGGTCGTCCGGGGTGGGCGGGCCCGAGTGGGTCTGGATGCGCTGGCGGAAGTCGGCGTTGTGCAGCAGTCCGAAATCGCGGTTGTTGACCAGCTCGTGCTCCTGGCGCTCGCGCAGCGCCTCGATGGTCAGACGGAGCTGCTGCTCGGTCTGGTTCATCGGCTTGTTGTAGAGGTCGGCGACCCGGGTGTGCACGCGCAGCACGGTCTGGGCCACGCTCAGCTCGTACTCACGGGGCTTGAGCTCGTAGTCGACGAAGGTGCCGGGGAGCTCGACCTCACCGGAGTGCCCGGAGGAGAGGGCGATCTCGGCCTCGCCGTACTTGTTCTGGCTGTGCCCCGGTGCCGACAGGTAGCCCTGGACCTGGGCCTGGAGGCTGGGAGAGTCGTCCAGGAGCGCGATGAACTCCTGGCGCGGAAGCTCCAGGAGGGTGCCCGCGGTCGCCGCCTTGACGGTGAAGTCCCACGTGGGTTCGGTCTCCAGGAGGTACCGCTCGCCGAACTTGTCGCCGTCCGCCAGGACGCCGAGGCGGTTGGTCTCCCCGTAGGCGCCCTCGCTGGTCTTGTGCACGCGGCCGTGTGCCAGCAGGTACAGGTGGTCGGCGGAGGAGCCCTGCTGGGCGAGGACTTCACCGGGCCCGAACTCCCGCTGGGTGAAGCGCCGGGACAGCACCTCCAGGACCTCGATGTCGTCGTACCCGCGCAGCAGGGACAGCTCCCCGAGCTCGCGCGGGATCACGCGCACCTCGGAGCCGTTCTGCTCGAAGTCGATCCGGCCGTCGCCGATGGTGTAGCTCAGGCGACGGTTGACCCGGTAGGCGCCACCGTCGGTCTGGACCCACGGAAGAGTCTTGAGCAGCCAGCGGGAGCTCTTCCCCTGCATCTGCGGAGCGGACTTGGTGGTGGTGGCCAGGTTCCGCGCGGCCGCGGTCGCCAGGCTCTGCTGATCGCTGGTCCGAACCTCGGGGGCTGAGTCGATCGACATCGGAGGTGTCTCTCCTCATGGTGGTCGCGTGTACCCGCGCGGCGGTTGGGCCGCGCGGGACTGAGAGGGCGAAGGGGACACGAAACGCAGGGAGGAGCCCATTCTCGAGCGCTCCCGAACCGTCCCCCAAACCGCGGCTCACTTTACGAGAAACTCCGTCGCGAAATCACAGGAACCTCTTTTTCAGACACAAGAAGGCCTTCCCACCACACTCCGATTCCCAAAACGGACTTTCGAGGCACATCGCCTCACCCCAGAGCCCCAACATGCCGCATGAGCAGCACCAACAGAACTTCCCCCCGCCCCCGAAGACGTCGGAGACATTATCCCCCAAGGCACCCACAAAAGACCAAAGATCCACCCGAAGACCGCATTAAGCTCGCATCCAGGACCACCGAACTCCCGCGTTTTCGGTCACCCCAGAAACCACCCCCAAAGCCACAAAACACCCAGGACTACTCCCGTTGCCGCTCCTGCTCGACGAGTGCCTCGAGGTCCGGCAACCGACGCATCGTCGCGAGGGGTTGCGCCATCCGGTGGTTGCCCGAGAGCACCTCCTCGTTGCGCCTCATCCACGCCCAGTACCCGGCGGTGAACGGACAGGCCCGGGGCCCCACCCGCACCCCGGGGTCGAACCGGCACGAGCCGCAGTGGTCGCTCATGCGATGGATGTAGGCGCCCCCGGAGGTGTAGGGCTTGGTCGCCACCTGTCCCCCGTCGGCGTACTGGCTCATCCCGATGACGTTGGTTGCCATCACCCAGGGGAAACCGTCCACGAACGAGGTGGCGAACCACTCGCTCAGCCGCTCGGGCCGGTAGCCCCGCTGGAGGGCGTGACTGCCCAGCACCATCAACCGCTCGATGTGGTGGGCGTAGCCGCGCTCCCGCACCCCCGCCATGGTCTGGTTCAGACACCGTGCCCCGATCCCCTCGGAGTCGAGTTCGCGCCACCACCCGGGCAGCTCCGTGCGCACCCCGAAGTGGTTCGACCGCAGGTAGTCGGGACCCAGATGCCAGTACAGGTGCCAGGTCCACTCGCGCCAACCGAGGATCTGCCGGACGAACCCCTCGACCGAGGCGAGCGGTGCGGTGCCCTTCCGGTACCGGCGCTCGGCGGCCTCGACCACCCTGAGCGGGTCCAGCAGACCCAGGTTCAGCGGGACCGACAGCAGCGAGTGCGACATGCTCCAGTCGCCCTCCAACATGGCGTCCTGGCGGGCGCCGAACGTCGGCAGCCGATCGTCGAGGAACCGGCGCAGCGCCCGCCCGGCCTCCGCGCGGCCCACCGCGAACAGGCGGGGACCGTCCTCGCCCACCACCCTGCTCCCGGTCTCCCCGCACAGGGCGTCCAGGTCCCGGCGAACCCCCTGGTCAATGGCGTTCTCCCGCGGGTGCCACGGTGCTGGCACCCCCAGCGTCGCGGCCCTGGGCGGTCCCTCACGGTTGCTCTTGTCGAAGTTCCACCCGCCACCCACAGGCCCACCGTCGGGTTCCAGCAGGACACCGAACCTGCGGCGCTGGTCCCTGTAGAAGTCCTCCATCCGGAAGCCCGACCGGCCCTGCGCCCACTCGGCGAACTCGGCCCTGCCCAACACGAACCCCGGAGTGGGCAGGACCTCGCCGACCAACCCCTCGTCTCGCAGGCTTTCGACCAGCGCCAACGCGGCGTGCGACCCGGGTTCGTGCACATCGACCGCCTGGCCGAACCGGCGCAGTCCCTCCCGGTAGGTCGCCGCCCGGACATAGGTGACCCGGGTGCCCAGGTCCCGCGCCAACCGCCGCATGGCCGCCAGGACCAGGTGCAGCTTCTGCCGGTGGTAGGGCCTGCGCCGCAGGGCCAGCTCGGACTCGATCAGCAGGATCGGCCGGCCCCGGTTCCGGTGGGTGCCGTGGAAGTGCCCGCCGAGCTGGTCGCCGAACAACCACAGAGGCCTGTCCTGGGTCATGTGCACCCGTTTCCTTCGGTGTCGTGGGTCGTGTTGGGACGCGCTCACATGGCTTGGCGACCGGACCGCTGCGGGCGACGCGCTCCGAAGGCGCTCAGCGCGCACAGCACGCCGAACCCGCCCGCGACCACCAACGCGGCGCAGCGGTCGGCGTCGGTGGGCAGGCCGGCGCCCATGACGTGGGCGTCCCCGAGATCGGAGGCCACCCGGATGGCGATCGCCGTGAGCAGGGGCCACCTCGCGGGTGCGAACACCATCGCGAGGCCACAGGCCAGGTCACGCAGGAGCATGGCGCGGGTGAGCAGGGCCAGGTCCGGGTCGGCCGCCCCGTGAGGCAGGCCGATCGCATCGGTCATCACTTCGGGGCTGACAAGGACGAGAAGGGCGTACCCGACGGTGATCGCACCCATCACTCGGGGGAACGCGCGCAGGAGGACTCCGCCCACGCTCCGACCAGCGGTGGAGTCCTCCGCTCCCGCAGGCTCTCCCTCGACGGCCGCATCGCCCATGGGGACAGTATGTGGCCGACTCCGCCCTGGGAGTGGGAGGCACAGAGGCGGGACGCTGCGCTCCGGGACGTGTACTCTCTGACACATAAATGTTTGGAAAACGAGTTACTCGGTATACGAGTAATCAGCCGACGGTGTCGGCGCCGCCACCTCAGGGCGCCAGCCGACCACAAGCCAGCGCCCCTGCGCTCGAAGGGAATCCATGACCACCGCCACGCCCAGATTCACCCCGTCGACCACGTCCGCACTCCTCACGGCCCTGGTGTTCGCCGCCGCCGTGACCGCGGCCGCGCTGGTCGGTGTGCTCTCCAATCCCGGAACCGCCGGGGACTACGCGGCGCTCCAGCAACCGTCGTGGGCACCACCGTCCTGGCTGTTCGGCCCGGTGTGGACGGTGCTGTACGCGATGATCGCCGTCTCCGGCTGGCTCGTCTGGCGCCAGCGAGGCTGGCAGGGAGCCCGCACGGAACTGTCCCTGTTCGCCGTCCAGTTGCTCCTGAACGCGGCGTGGTCGCCGCTGTTCTTCACCGCCGGACTCCGGGGAACCGCCCTGGTCGACATCGTGCTGCTGTTGGCGGCCCTGGCGGTGACCATCCTCCTGTTCGCCCGCGTGTCCCGTTGGGCCGCGGTCCTGCTGGTCCCCTACTGGGCCTGGGTGGCGTTCGCGACCGCGCTCAACTTCTCCATCTGGTCGCTCAACACGGGGAGTTGACCACCGGCCGTCCGACTCCGTGGCCCGCCGCCGCGTACCGCTCGTCTCCGCCGCCGTGCGAACCTGGGCGTGGGTGACAAGCAGTCACACACCCGCACCGAACAGGACCGAGACCGGAGGCGACCATGGCGTCGGACGGACAGGCCACGCAATCCACGGCGCTGGCCGCCATCGAGGAGTTCCTCACCGGCCGCCTGGAGAACACCCAGGGCGCGGCTCGCGCCGCGCGCGCCTCGGGCGGCGATCCAGGCGGCACCGGCAGGGAGGTGGAGCTCCTGCGCGCCCGGGAACTGTCCGACTGGCAGGAACGGGGTTTCCTCAGCCACCTCAACGCCGCCGCGGTGATCGAGGAGTACTACGGGCGCACGATCACCAAGGCCCGCCGCGACCTCCGGCGCGAACGCCCCGAACGCGGGGACCGGTACGCGGGGGTTCGGGACGCCTACCGGCGCATCCGCGAGGAACGCGACGACGTCCGCGCCTGGCTCCTGGAGCAGGGCTGGGACCCCGACCTCACCACCACGCTCTCCGAAGAGGCGGGCGGGGTCTGCGGCCACTACTGGAACCGCGACCCCGAACAGCCCTGACATCGCCGCCCTCGCCCGTTGAGAGCGGGGGGCCGAGACATTCCAGGAGCTCGGCCCGGCTCAACCGCCGATGAGCTCGCCCGCCACCGTCTCGGGTTCGGCAAGGCACCGCCAGGCGGGTACGCGCACCGTGCGCGCACCGGAGACCTCCTCGAACAGGGCCGCCCTGTCCAGGACCCGCTGGAGTGTCCGCCCCGGAGCGGGAGCGGCCGTGGAACCGACACCGGAGCGGTCGACGATCACCGCCGTATCGGCGTGTTCCCCCGGCACCAGAAGGTCACAGGAGTACCCCTCGATGCGGTGGCTGGCCCTTGGGGCCCTTCCGCGCACGGTGAGCGCCTCGAACAGCCGGCTGCCAGCCTCGTCGAGCGCACCGACGCCCGAGGCCTCCTCCTGCGCCGCGAGGTCTCCCAACAGCCCGCCCTGTTCGGCCCAGTACTCGCGGTCGCCGACCACGTACAGGCGCGAGCGGGCGCGGGTGACCGCCACGTTCCACAGGTTCTGCTGCTGGCGCGCCCAGTTCCCGCTGCTCCGGTGCACACCGGCTGCCGCGGCCGGTGAGACGACAACGACGTCGCGCTCCCCGCCCTGGAACCGGTGAGCCGTGCCCACGCGGATACGGTCGGCTGCACCCTCCCCGAGCTTGTCCTCGATGAGACGGACCTGCGGGGCGAACGGCGAGACCACTCCGATGCTCGCCTCCGGAGGCAGGGATCGCCACAGCTTACGGAGCAGGTCGAGCACCGACTCCGCCTCCTCCCGGTTGAGGCAGGAGCGTCCTCCGGGACGTTCACAGGCACCACGCACATCGATCCACTGCACAGCGGGGTCACCCGGCGCGGCGAGAGCGGCGCTGTTGGTGCGCACCGCCAGGCGTTCGCCGTAGAAGCGCCGGTTCACCGGCCCGACGATGTCGGGGTGACAGCGGTAGTGCTCGTCGAGCCACAGAACCTCGCCACCGCCCGCGACCAGCGCTGACGCTGCCGCGTGGTAGGCGGAGGAGCCCCCGAAGGAGAGCGAGCGCTCCTCCGTCTCCGCCGCTGGCAACCCATGCACGGAAAGGATCCGACGGTCGTCCTGCGCGGTCATGGGATTGACCGGTTGCAGCTGGTAGGGATCGCCGATCACCAGGGCCCGACGCGAACGGTAGAGCAGCGGCACCAGGTCAGCGACCGTGCACTGACTGGCCTCGTCGATCACCACCAGGTCGAACAACCCGGGTTCGGGAGGGAAGACCCCGCGCACCGAACGTGACGTGGTGGCCCAGGCGGGCACGGTGCGCACCAGCGCCTTCATGCCCTTCCAGCCGTTCTGCCCCGAGGCGAGGTTGCGCAGGCGCGCCTCGACGACGGCCCTCCCCCTGCGCAGTGAGTCCGCGACCCTGCCCAGCAGGTACTCCGTGCTCGCTTCGCGGCGCTGCTCGCTCAGGCCCCGCATCCTGGCCACCGTCTGCTCGGGGCTCGTTCCCCGCTCCGCCCGCCCGCGCAGCTCCCACCACTCGTTCTCCGTGGTCAGGTAGGCCAGGACGCTGGACAGTTCCTGGTCCGTCCCCGGGATGCCGAGTCCCCGACGCGTCAGCCACCGGTGCCACCAGCCCGTCCAGCGTGACTCCAGTGACGCCTCCACCCTGCGGGTCCAGCGGCTCCGGTCCCGGGGCCTCTCGAACACGGACGGACCGACCGCCGTCGGCAGGCTCCGCCGCAGCCGGTTCCGGGCCTCGGCCAGGAGCGCCAGCCGCCGCTCGGTCCGCTCCGCCTCCGCCAGTTCGTGACGGCCCGCGTCCAACCCCCTCTGGTGGACCACCAGACGTGCGTGCGCGGTGGCCGCATCCGCCACACCCCACTCGGCGGCCATCAGGGCGTTGAGGATCTCCGACTCACGGGCACGGTGTTCCTGCTTGCCGGTGCGCACCATCAGATCCGCGTCCGGCGCGAGCTTGTTGACCCTCGAGACCACCTCGTCCACGGCCGTGTTGTTGGTGGAGGCGACCAGAACCGACTGGCCCGCCGCGACGGCCGTGGTGACCACGGAGGTGATGAGTTCGCTCTTGCCGGTTCCGGGAGCGCCGGTGGCCACGGTCAGCACCCGGCTCATGGCGGAGGCGAGGATCTCCTCCTGCGCGGTGTTGCTGCGGCCGGTCACGACGGGCAGCACCGGATCCTCGCCACCGGTGTTCGGTGAGGGGCCGGACAGGGTCGCGAGCGCGGTCCTGTCGATCGTCTCCAGGCGGATCCCTCCGCCGCTCCGGTCCAGATCGCCGAGCAGCTGTTTGACCGCCGCACCAGCGGGGTCTGCCCGGTAGAGGACGGCGGCGTTCTGGGCGCCCCGTCGGGCACCGTGCCGGACGTCCAACGACGCGCGCAACTCCCCGGCGATCAGATCGTCGACCCTGGCCAGGTTCAGACGGTCGCAGACCGTGCGCGCCTTGTCGGCGAGGCCCGAGACCCCTCCCCCGTCCCAGTCGACCTCGAACCAGGTGACCAGTTCCTCGATGTCGCCCTCGTCCAGGTCGGCGGCCGAGACCAACAGTTCCCGGTTGAGCTCCGGCTCACCGACGGGAACCAGGAAGCGCACGCCGCCCTCCTCCTCGACCTCCACGTCCATCACGAACAGCGGGGCGAGTTTGGCCTTGCGACCACGGCCGCGCTCGGAGCGCACCGGATCGAAGAGGACCGCCGGATAGCCGTAGCGCAGGGGGCGGCCCTCGTCGACCGCTTCCCGGGCGAGGCCCTCCGCCCTCCCGGCCAGTCTCCACCGGTCCGCCGCCCTGCTCAGGAGCACCTCCGAGCCCATGTCGCAGACAGCGGCGTCCCGCCCGCTCGCGTCCGGCAGCTGCTGCAGCACGCTCTGCCTCATCAGACAGTCCCGCAGGTAGTCGAGATAGGGACCCCAGCCCCACACACCGCCCGCACGGTGCCCGCCGCGGCCCGCCTCCCCCGCGGGAGCCTCCGCGCCTTCCTGCCCGGCACTCCCCGCTTCCCCGGTTCCGGCCTGGGCCTTCGGCAAATCAGCGGCGGTCGCCGACCCCGTGTGCCGGGCCAGCACCAGTGACCCGCGCACACCCAGGGATGAGACCGTGACGCGTTGGCCCTCGACGTGGTCGACCTCGCGGTGGACGTGCTGGTAGAGGTCGACCGCGTCGATCCACCCGTCGCCGTTGGAGTCGGTGGCCGCCCCCGCCAGCCCGCGCACCACGGAGGCACTGAACGGAGACGGACGCACACCCGCGCTGTTGTCACCCTCCCGAGCCAGCTCCAGGGCGCCCGAGGCCGCGATCACGTAGGTCCCCGCTCCATCGCTGAGCTGGCGCTCCAGGTCAAGGGGTTCGGCCTCCTCTCCACCGGCGAACCGGGTCGCGAACCCGTCGGCGAACGCGCCTCCATGGCAGCAGTCCAGCAACAGCACCTTGCTGCGCATCCGGGAGTCCTCCAACAACCGTTTGAGGACCTCCGCGGACAGCGCGGTCGTCTCCAGGCGCTTGCGGCGCGTGTCCCGAAGGGCCAGGTGCAGCCGCCCCCGCTTGTCCTTGACCCCGTGCCCGGAGAAGGAGACCAGGAGGAGGTCGTCGGGTTTGCCCTCCGACAGCGCCGTCTCCAGGGCTTCCATGGCCTCGTTGCGGGTGGGGTCCAGCAGTGGCTGGACCCGGTCGTAGTGCCCGTTGGCCTTGAGGACCCGTTCGATGGCGCGGACGTCCTCGTGCGGTGAGTCGAGCGGCGCCAGGTCGTCGTAACGGTTCACCCCGATGAGGATCGCTGTCCGGCGCATCAGTCACCGTCCTTCGCGGTCACCTGGGTCTTGCGCCCCTCGTTCAGCGCGCGCACGTAGGCCTCGACTTCCCCCGTGCCCACGCGACCCTTCACGGTGACCTTGGCGTCGCCGAGCTCCACCGTCACCGACCGTTGACCGCTCTGTTCGATCCACTGCCCCAACAGCGTCACCAGAGCGGCGAGCACGGGCCTGAGGAACGCACCCGCCAGCACCACAGCCCCCGCGAGCAGCGCGGGGTCGGCGGACCTGGTTCCCGTCACCGAGTCGCCCTCCGCCACACCCACCTCGTCGACGTCCAGGTCCTCCAGCAGGAGCACCAGGTCCCGGGTGTGCTGCTCCGCCTCTTCCTCCGTGACGTCCTCGTCGAAGTCGACCCTGGCCACAAGCTCGCTCGGCTCCACGCGCGCGTTCTCCCGATTCCCCTGCAAGGGGCCGCTCCGTCACGACCCGCTGACACTCCGCCACGCAGGTTTACCAGCCGGAACCGTCGTTCGTCAGGGACTTTCGGCCACTGACCGGAACCGGCCACAGGACACAGGAACGCGCTGCGAGGGCCACGACTGCACAACAGGCATCTATGCGACTTGTACGCTCGTTCCCCGGCGGTGCCCCCTGTCCCGGAAGGCGAACCACGTGGCGTCCCGAAGCGAACTCAGCGCCCGCATCACACGTGCCCTGTTCGAGGTCTTGAGTGAGAATCCGGAGGGCCTCCACAAGAACTCGGTCCAGGACCGTGTTCGCGGCTCGATTCCCCGCCTGGAAACGGAATGGGTCAAGGTGGTGGAAGGCACGACCACCCCCTCCATGCACATGGGATGGATTGCCACCGAAGCAGTCAAGGCCGGCTGGGTACGCAAGGACGGCAGCGGCACTTGGACGCTGACAGGAGCGGGCCTGCACATTCTTTCTGAGACGACTGACGGAAGTGAGCTCTTCCGCCTCATCCGAACTCGGTACCTGATGTGGAGGCGGAAGCAGAGCGAGCACGAAGGCGCCTACGCCGTGCTCCAGTCCCTGCCTGAAGAAGGTTGGGTGGCTCTGCCCGATCTCGCCGCGTTGACGGGCTTGGAGGAGGAGTGCTTCGCCCAGCACCTCTCCGCGGTCCGCCCCGAGGGATGGCACCGCGTTCTCGACGAGGAAGCCAGGTTCCCGGCTTCGGCGCATCTCACCGAGCGGGAGAACTCCGAGGCCAACAAGCTGTTGGAGGCGGATGCCATCCTCGGGCCCGGAGGGTGGACACTCACGAGCCACCGTGTCTCCCTCAAGGAGTTGCGGGACCTGCTCCGATCGACCACGCAGGGAGACATGCAGGAGGAGATCAGCGTTCCTCCGAGGGCCTGGTTGCTCCGCAGCACAGGCGTGGGTGGTGACTCGAGCGTCGATGCGCTCTGGTTGGCGCGCGGCATCTGCGCCGTACCCTCGGCAGGCGCCGACACCCTGCGCACAGGGGTGGGTGAAGCCGAGGTGCGCGACACCGTGCAGCAGCTACTGCCGCACTGGTCGGTGAGGGAACACGACCAGCTGAGCTACGCGCTGCACAGCTTCGTCTCCAAGATGCGCGCCGGGGACACTCTCCTGACCAACGTGGGTCGGCAGGTCCACCTCGGAACGGTGTCCGATAACGAGCTGGAAACCGATGTCTTGTCCCTGCCAGGCCACCTGGTACGTCGCGTTGACTGGCACACCCGGTCCTCGCCGCTGGACGTGTTCGCGGATCTCTCGACCGAACTCGCGTCCAGAATCGGCACACCCAACACTGACCTGCTCGACCTCACCGGCTTCTCCAAGGAACTGGACGAGCTCCTTTCCGGAGCCTCGCATCGTCCCTCGACACCGGTGAAAGCCGTTCTGCCTCCTCCCACAGAGGAGCTGGCCCGCGGCGTGTTCATGGACCGGGAATGGCTCGAGGAGTGCGTCGCGCTGTTGAGCGACAGACCCCAACTCGTCCTCTACGGTCCCCCCGGCACCGGGAAGACGTACGTGGCTCAGGAACTCGCCCGCCACCTCACCGGTGACCGACCGGAGAACGTCCAACTCGTCCAGTTCCATCCGTCCTACTCCTACGAGGACTTCTTCGAGGGGTACCGGCCGCACCCCGGTGACGCGGAACGATCCGCAGGCTTCACTCTGACCCACGGTCCGCTGCGCACGCTCGCCAGCGCCGCTCGCCGGCACCCCGCGGAACCGTTCGTCCTCATCATCGACGAGATCAACCGCGGCAACCTCGCCAAGGTTTTCGGAGAGCTCTACTTCCTGCTGGAGTACCGGAACAGATCCGTCCGCCTTCTCTACGGCTCCGAGGGCGACCCCGGGTTCGGCCTCCCCCAGAACCTCATCATCATCGGCACGATGAACACCGCGGACCGCTCGATCGCTCTCGTCGACACGGCGATGCGCCGACGCTTCTGGTTCACCGAACTGCACCCGAGCTCCGCGCCGGTGTCGTCGGTCCTGCGACGCTGGCTGGAACATCACGCTCTGCCGGACACCCCGGCTCTGCTGTTGGACGAACTCAACAGCCGGATCGAGGACCACGACTTCCGTGTCGGCCCGTCTGGAGACCGAGCCGCTTGAACAGCCGTCTCCAGAACCCGATCCGCCTGGCCGAGCTCATCCTGAGGTCGGGCTCCTACGAGTTCGGGGAGAACCGGACCATGGTGGCCGACGGCCTCGTCCTGCGCATGTGGCAGGTGTTCGAGGACTTCGTGACCCGCGCTCTCTCCGAATCCCTGCGCTCCAGCGGCGGACGCTGTCTGTTGCAGGACCGGCGCTTCCACCTCGACCATGCGGAAACCGCTCAGCTCCGCCCCGACCTCGTCTACGAGTTCGCGGGGGCCGGGGTGCCCGGCGGTGTCATCGACGCCAAGTACAAGCGCAGCCGGGACGCAGGTGGCCACACCGGTGAGCTCTACCAGATACTGGCCTACTGCACCCGCCTCGGCCTCTCCGAAGGACACCTGGTCTACGCGGCGGGACCGGGGACCACGGCGCAACGACACCAGCTATACGGCGATCCGGGCGTGACCGTGCACCAGCACGTCCTCGATCTGGATACCGATCCGGAGTTCCTGCTATCCCAGGTCGACGCCATCGCCGAGGCCGTGCGGAACTGACCGCGATCCGGTCTTCGCGAACGCACCGCTCGGACGCACGGCTCTACGGTTGGAGAGTTTGGTCCGCACCGATCCTCGTTTCCATGCTATGAAGCTGCTCGTGTTGGTCCTGGGACGAGGGACTAACTACCGATTCTTCTCAGCCTTCAGATCTCGTTAGGATGGCCCCGATGTCAAGGGATTGGGCGGCGCGCATATGACGGAAGTGATCGATAACCCGATCCTCAACTCACCGTATGAGCAGCCGGATCGCTACTACGAGATCGGTCCGCAGGGCCCGACGGGCGAGGTCCGGGAGGGACGGCGCCCGAGCGAGTCGTTCATCCCGATCGCGGTGTCCAAGAAGGGCAAGCAGGATGCCGAGCAGATCGAGTTCGACTTCGACGTCACCGGTGAGCGCCGGGAGCGCAACACTCTGATCAATGACCTGCGCCGGGAGGTCGCCCGGTGGCGGCGCGGTGGCGAGTACCCAGGAGTCACTCCGATCAGTCGCAAGCTACTCCAGCACTGGGCTGACCCGGACCGGGACAACCGGGTCCTGTTCTGCCAGCGCGAGGCGGCGGAGACCGCGATCTTCCTCACCGAGGTCGCCGGTCGTCACGGCTACACCGACTGGCGCCGGCGTCTGGAACCGGAGAACGAGGCGCACAACTCAGGGCTGCCTCGTGCCGCGCTGAAGATGGCCACAGGAGCTGGCAAGACGGTCGTGATGGCGATGTTGATCGCCTGGCAGACCTTGAACAAGGTGCAGTCACCGCGAGACGCGCGATTCACCAGTCGGTTCCTGGTGGTCACACCTGGGATCACGATCCGGGACCGCCTGCGCGTGCTGCTCCCCGAGGAGCCGGAGAACTACTACGGCCAGCGCGATCTGATCCCGGCGGACCTCAAAGGCAGTCTGGCCCATGCCCGGATTGCGATCACCAATTACCACGCCTTCCAACTCAAGGACGCCAAGGAGATCCAGGGCGTAGCCCGCAATACCCGGCTGCTCCTCAAGGGCGACCGCAAGGAAGACTCGTTCAAGGAGTCCCCGAAGGCTATGGTGAGCCGGGTGCTCCGTGACCTGGGTGGCTCGGACAAGCAGCAGGTCATGGTCTTCAATGACGAGGCCCACCACTGCTACCGGGACCGTCCGCTGTCCTCCACCGGGCGAAGCACCAAGCTCGACAAGGACGAGCAGGCGGCCAACGAGGAGGCCCGGGTCTGGTTCCGCGGCCTACAGGCGGTGGCCAAACACGCGGGCATCAAACAGATCATCGACCTCTCGGCCACACCGTTCTACCTCAAGGGCTCCGGTTACAACGAGGGCTACATCTTTCCCTGGACCATCAGTGACTTCTCACTGATGGACGCGATTGAGTCGGGGATCGTCAAGATCCCCCGTACCCCGGTGGACGACGACGCGCGCCATGAGCTGGTCACCTACCTACGGCTGTGGGACTTCGTCGGCGACAAGCTACCGAAGAAGACGCCGAAGAACACGGTGAAGGATTGGATTCCCGAACCCGAGTTGGAAGGCGCTCTACACAGCCTGCACCGCAGCTACACGAAGGCCTTCCAACACTGGGAGACCTCGTTGCAACAGCATGATGAGCCTCCGCCGGTGTTCATCGTGGTCTGCCCCAACACCACGGTGAGCAGGCTCGTATACGAGTGGATCGCAGGCCAAGAGGTCGTGAAGGACGACGCGGTCATGGCCCACACGCCCGGCAACCTGGAGCTGCTCAGCAACGTGGTCAACGGCAAGCCGTTGGCCCGGCCGCGCACGATCCTCATCGACTCCAGGGCGCTCGAATCCGGCGAAGGCCTGAAGAAGGACTTCAAGCAGGCCGCAGCCGCCGAGATCGCAGCCTTCCAGGCGGAGTATCGCCGCCGCTACCCGGGTGCCGACGTCGAGAAGATCACCGAGGAAGACCTCCTGCGCGAGGTGATGAACACCGTCGGCAAGAAGGGACGGCTCGGTGAGCAGGTCCGCTGCGTGGTCAGCGTGTCCATGCTGACCGAGGGCTGGGACGCCAACACCGTCACCCACATCCTTGGCGTCCGCCCCTTCCGCAGCCAACTGCTGTGCGAGCAGGTGGTGGGCCGAGGGCTGCGGCGTCGTTCCTACGCGGTCAACGACGAGGGCTTCTTCGAGCCGGAGTACGCCAACGTCTACGGCATCCCCTTCCAGTTCATCCCCTCGGACAAACCGACCAAGGATCCCCTGCCTCCCAAACCGGTCCAGGAGGTCCGCTCGTTGGAGGGTCGGGAGCACCTCCGGATCACCTTCCCCAAGCTGGACGGCTACCGGGTCGAGGTGCCGGACGAGGAGATGGATCTGAACCTCGATGTGGCTGAGAGGTTCGCGATCGGTCCGGACACGGTGCCTCGCTGGGTGGAGGTCCAAGGGGTCATCGGCGAAGGTGAGCACGACCTGAGCGAGGACCGCACCTATCGGCGCCAGGAGGTGGCCTTCGCACTCGCCAAACGCATCCTAGACTCCCGGTTCAACACTGCCGAGGACAAGCGTCCCTGGCTTTTCCCCAGGCTCGTCGAGATCTGCCGTGAGTGGATCGATCATCGGGTGACGATCGACAGGGGCTACAGTCTCGATTACCTGATGACCATCACCCAGGCACAGGTCCAGGCCGCCGACCATATCTGGAACGCGATCACCCGCTACGTCGGCAACCGGCGAGACCGCCTACGGCCAATGCTGAACAGGTTCGATCCCCAAGGATCCACCGAAGGGGTCTACTTCCATACCCGCAAGGCCACGGTGCCGGCGGAGAAGTCCGAGGTCTCGCATGTGACTCTGGACGGCTGGCTCGGCAACACTTGGGAGCAGCTGCTGGCGAGCGAACTGGAGCTGAACCAGGACGTCGCGGCCTACGTGAAGAATGACCACCTCGGCTTCTCTATCCCGTACGTGCACAAGGGCCGGTCCCACTCCTACGTGCCGGACTTCCTGGTCCGGATACATCGCCCGGAAGATGAAGACTTCGACCGCTACCTGATCGTAGAGGTCTCCGGCAGCCAGAAGAGCCCCGGCCCGACCCGGGCCAAGGCCGCCACTGCCCGAGACTCCTGGTGCGTCGCGGTGAATAACCATGGTGGTTTCGGCCGGTGGGGCTATATCGAGATGACCGATCCCCTCTCGTTCAAGGCCCGCCTGTCCGAGGCGATCCAACTGCTCTACGGCGACGAGCCGATCATCGGAGACCCGGACCTGCTCGACTACGACATGCATGTGAGGAGCGCTGGTGGCGCGTAAGAAATCCCCCCAGGGCCCGACCCCCGTCGACGCCATCAGGCACGAGGACAAGCGGACCAACATCCCCACCGCAGACGCCCACGATTTCGTCGATCCAGAGATGGTCGAGGCGGTCCGCAAGGCGCGCTACGAGCGCGACGAGAGCTTGGACCCCCAACTCGTCTGGCGCGGCAAGTACCCGGAGGCCAACGAGCAGGGCGGCGACGACAATGATCTCGTCGTGGATGCCCCACCGATCTACATCCAGGAGAAGATCGACCCTCGCGTCCTCATCGAGAACCTTCGCCGCACCGCCGAGCGGTCCGAGGAGGAGCCCGAGCTCACGCTCTTCGATGACTTCGACGGCTTGGACGAACTCGACCAGGTGGATTTCTACCGACACACCGCTAACTGGTCGAACCGCATGATCCTCGGTGACTCGCTCCAGGTCATGTCCTCACTCGCCGATCGGGAGCATCTGCGCGGCAAGGTCCAGATGGTCTACATCGACCCGCCGTACGGGATCAAGTTCGGGTCCAATTGGCAGGTGTCGGCGAGGAAGCGCACTGTTCGAGATGGCAAGCTGGAAGACGCAGCGCGGGAGGCCGAACAAATCAAGGCGTTCCGGGACACCTGGGAACTGGGAATCCATTCCTACCTGTCGTATCTGCGTGACAGGCTGCTTGTCGCACGGGAGATGCTCACGGAGTCGGGTTCGTGCTTCGTCCAGATCGGCGACGAGAACGTACACCTGGTTCGGTCCATAATGGACGAAGTCTTCGGTCGAGAAAACCTTGTAAGCCAAATCACCTTTAAAACCACTACTGGACAAACATCAGATTTCCTCGCGGGCGTCACAGATTACGTCATCTGGTTTGCCAAGAACAAAGAAATGGCAAAATTTCGCCCCACTTACAAATCTCGCGCAGTAGAAGATGATAGCAACTATCGATACATTGAAGATGATGGTTCAATTCGCACCCTAAACCGCGAGGAGCAGCGAAATGTAGACAGACTTTTCAAAGATGGCGCACGAATATGCCGCGCCAATCCACTGACTTCACAGACCGTCCGCGTCGGCGAGACAACAGTCTTCCCGATTGAAGTAAACGGAGCAATTTACCGACCAGGATCTGGCGGATGGAAAACAAATAAAACCGGAATGGAAAAGCTGAGGAATGCCGGTCGCCTCATGCCGATTGGCAAGACTTTGAGCTTCGTCCGGTACTTCGAAGATTTTCCATATCAGGCAGTTTCTGCTTCCTGGGACGATACCCGACAAAGTGGATTTGGCGAACCGAAGACTTACGTGGTGCAGACTGCCTCACGCGTCATCGAGCGCTGTGTCCTTCTTTCCACGGACCCAGGTGACCTCGTTCTCGACCCCACCTGCGGTAGCGGCACCACCGCACATGTCGCCGAACAGTGGGGCCGTCGGTGGATCACCATCGACACCTCACGGGTCGCATTGGCCCTGGCACGTCAGCGGGTAATGGGAGCGAAGTACCCCTGGTATTTCCTCTCCGACTCCGCCGAGGGCCACGCGAAGGAAGAAGCGCTCGCTGAGAAACCGCTCCCGCGTCAGGAGTTTACGAACGACATCCGACACGGTTTCGTCTATGAGCGGGTCCAACACGTTACCTTGAAGTCGATCGCGAACAATCCTGATATCCAGGAGGGGATGAGCCGCAAGGAAATCGACGCGGCGATCCGTCGGCACGCCAACTACGAACTGCTCTACGACAAGCCGTACGAGGACAAGAAGAAGGTCCGAGTGGCTGGTCCGTTCACGGTGGAGTCGCTAAGCCCTCACCGTTCGCTGGCATTCGCTGGTGAACTGGGAGAGTCGATCAGTGAAGTCTCGGCCGCTAAGGAGGCCGACGCACCCAACTTCGAGCAGTCGATCCTGGACAACCTGGCCAAGGCAGGCATCCAGAACGGCCGACGCAAGGAACGCATCGCCTTCTCCTCGTTCGAGAACTACGCGGGAACCTACATCCAGGCGATCGGTGAACGGACCGATCTCGGCGAGGACGGCACGGCGACGCGTGTGGCGCTGGCGATCGGGCCACAGTACGGGACTGTGAGCCCTGCGTTCGTGAAGAAGGCCGCACGGGAAGCGATTAACGCCGACGGGGTCGACCTGCTGTGCGTTCTCGGCTTTGCGTTCGATGCCCAAGTCACCGGAGTGACTGAGGGCGATGGCGTGACCGTGGAGGCCTCGGACGAAGGTTTCGCCAACGTGGCGGCCACTCGCAAGCTCGGGCGTATTCCGGTGCTCATGGTACGGATGAACGCGGACCTGCTCATGGGCGAAGAGCTCAAGAAAACCGGGGCCGGCAACCTGTTCACCGTCTTCGGTGAGCCCGACATCGATGTCGAGGACACTGAGGAAGGCGTGGTCGTACGACTCAACGGGGTGGACGTCTACGACCCCACCACAGGCGAGATCCGCAGCAATGACACCAGCCAGATCGCGCTGTGGATGGTGGACACCGACTACAACGAGGAGTCGTTCTTCGTACGGCACTGCTACTTCACCGGCAGCGCCGATCCCTACAAGCAGCTCAAGACAGCGTTGAAAGCCGAGATCGACGCTGACACCTGGGCCTCGCTGTACTCCACGACCTCCCAACCGTTCGCGAAGCCGGAGACCGGCAAGATCGCGGTCAAGGTGATCAACGACTACGGCGACGAGGTCATGAAGGTCTTCAAAGTGAGCTGACCCCGGTAGAACGGTCCAGCGTGAACACGCCACCAGCGTGGTCAGGTTCAGTCCGTTCAGAACGGGACCCGGGGCGCCGATTCCCGGCGCCCCGGGCACTCTCCATGTCAGTCCAGAATCACGTGAAGAGCACCACCGGTACCTACCCCGAGCGTGATGGCGGCAACAGCTCCTTCCGCCAGGAAGCCGATCGCGGCAGCACCTAGGCCATGGCCAAGATGACCCCCAGCGCAGCGGCAGGCGGCCCGGTTCTCCTGGCTGGGGGTATCCGGCGTGGGAGGGCGTAGTCTGATCAGGCATTCTGCCTCCAAGATTCTCCGGAACGGTAAGAATGGGGTGACCCCGGATGCCGCCGGGGTCACCTGTATCGCGCAGCCACAGACGAGGCACACCAGCTCTCATACCGTGGGCTCATCTGCCGATGGACCCAGCTTCCCTGTTCTCGAGTACGCTGGCAGGCGAGAGCGACCTCGCTTTGATCCGCATCAGAGCTTCACCTAATGTCTCCTTTATCGCTTACGGTGATGTTGGCCTCTAAAGCGGTTCAAAGCGTTGGGATCAAGATGGAAAAGTGGGCAAAGATATTGACGCGCTCGCCACTCGGCTGCGGAGGGTGCGAGCCCTGGATACCGAGAACGGGCAGTACGAGCGTGTCAAGCAGGTCCTTTGGCGCACCTGGGACACACAGCGTCGCCCTCCGTACGTACAGGTGCGCGTCCCGTTCATTCAGGCGCACACCGAGAACGAACTACTGCGACGACCAGCGGCTACCCGCCTGTTGAACCCCCGCGGCATCGCCCAGCGCTTCTACCTGCTCGGTCTCTTCGAGGCTCAGTGCCGTCTCACATCGGGAGCGCTTTTCACGAAGGCCCTTCCCATCGATGGCGAGGGGGATCGGGACGGCTGGACCGATCTGATCGCGGTCGACACCCTCTACAGCTCCAGGTCCAACAGCTACGGCCGTAGAGACGTCAAACAACACCGCACACCCAACACGGCGAAGATCCGTCAGATCCATAGCGCACTGACGCCGCTGGAAAAGCAAGGGCTCGCCGAAGTACCCCGTAAGAACGCGCACGGCCATCGGGACTTCGAGCGCTTCACACTCATGGACGAGATGGGCCGTGGCAGCCACCCCACGCCCCGCCAGTACACCACCCCTGATCCACGCCAGAAGAGGTTCGTCGGCATGCCCGTCAACTTCTTCCTCGAGGGATGGATCCATGTCCTCCACCCCTCGGAGATCGCCACGTGGTTGACGCTGCGCTTCTTGCGTTGGCAGGTCCCAGGAGAACATGAGGAATCCCGAGTGTTCTTGTATGCGGACACCAGAGAGAAGGGATTCTTCCTCAAGCGGGACGCCTACGAGGACGGGTGCGCGATGCTCCGGGACCTCGGCCTGATCCGGCAGGTGCAGAAGGCACCAGACATGGAAGACACTCTCTACCACCCTCTCCCAGGATGGGATCGAACCTGGACAGCCTCCTCGGTATGGCCCCCACCGCCATCAGTTGATCGACGAGCGTCTCGGGACAGACGCCTTGAAAACGGCCATCACTGTGATTGAACGCAAGATCGCTGACCTCTCCGTCTTTTAAGGCCAACAGCGCTGCTCCCCGCATGGGAAACAACTGGCACCACAGCTGGTAGACAGAGGGCCCGATCGGCTCTATCTCCTCACCGAGCCTCAACAGCACAAACTGTCCCTGGTCCTGCGGCGCAGGACCAGGGACTACAGGTTCGCCACCGACTGCGTCGCCAGGGTCAGCGGTGGGCCGGTCCCGGCGTCAGGAGCCGTTGCAGGGTTCCAGCGTCAGGGACTTCGGACAGTCCGGTGGAGGAGGCCATCCAGTAGGACATGGTGCTCTCGCCGAACCAGATGATCAGGTGCGGGTTGCGGGCCTGGAGTGAGGCGGCGAGGGCGTGCTCGGGGCGGTATTCGGCCAAGTGGCCGCCCAGGCGGGGCAGGTGCTGGGCGCGGCGGCTGCGGCAGGAGTGGTGTTCGCAGCTGGTGCAGGCCGGGCCCCAGAGCGGGTTTCGGCCGAGAGAGTCGTTGGAGGGTCGGGGTGCGGGGATAGGATGCGTCACTGATCCTGCTTTCTGACTTCGCTAGGTCTAGAATTCGGGGTTGTGTTGGGGCCCGGGAAGCGTTGCACCGCTTTCCTGGGCCCTTTTTCGTGCGTGGGGCTAGTGGGTCAGGTGGGGCCAGGCGCTGCCGTGGAGGTCGTAGGCGAGGAAGCCCCACACTTCGCGGTGGCCGGGTCGGCCGTTGTCGCCCCAGTCGGTGGCCAGGGCGTCGATCATGGCCACTCCGCGCCCGGAGTCGCTGGTGGGGTCCAGGCCGCCGGGGTCGGCGGTGAGGTGGTGGCGCTCCTTGATGTCGATCATGCGGTCAGTGGTGACCCCATCGTCGCGGCAGATCACGCGCAGTCCGTCCCGGTGCCGTTCGCACAGAAGCCGGTAGCAGCGTCCGGGAAGTCCCGACCGGGAGTGTTTAAGGGCGTTGCTGGCGAGTTCGGAGCCGATGAGGGTGAAGAGGTAGCGGTAGTCGGGGCTCTGCTCGGCGGCGCAGGTGTTCAGGAAGGCCCTCACCAGCGGGAGAAAGAGCGGGGAGGCCCCGAAGTCGTAGCGGCGGGTCCTGTAGTGGGGGCGGTCAGGTCGGCCATTGAAGTAGTGCCGGTAGGAGTGGGGCACCAGCTCGTGGAGGGCGATGGTTACCTGGGCCATCGGCGGTACGGGAGCGAGCAAGGGCATGACGAACAGACTCCTTACGCAGGCGGAAGCAGTGAGTGGGTCGAGGGAGCGCCCGCAAGGCCGATGACCTTCGCGTTTTCCCCACGGAGGGAAAGGGGCACCACGTAGCCTGAGCGTCAGAGATCCTGTCAACTGTGTGTGAGGCTCCGGTCACTGGCTACACATCCATCATGTTCTGGAGATTCTCTGAAGTCAAGTGATGTGGAGAATCTCCAGATATTTTTGATAGATTGCCTCTATGAAGCCCTCCTTCAGCCCGACCATCAGGCGTCGCCGCCTTGCCCGCATCCTGCGTGACCTTCGTGCGGAATCCGGGGACACTCTCGACATCGCTGCCAGGAAATCAGGGGTTCCGCGAGCAACCCTGGGCAAGATGGAGACGGCCGCACTCAAGCGCATTCGAACTGCCTACATCGACTCTCTCGCGGAGATCTACCAGGTAGACAAGAGCGTCTGGGAGGGTATGCACCAGCTCGCCAAGGATGCGCTTGAGCCGGGCTGGTGGTCCAAGTACAAGGACGTCTTTAGTCCAGCTGGGCTGCCGTCCTTCGAGGTGGAGGCCGCGTTCATTCGCGTCTACGAGGCGCAGGTCATCCCCGGGCTGTTGCAGACCCCCGGGTATACGAGGGGTGTGTTCTTGGGTGCCAACGCCTACTCAGAGGAGCGCATCGAACGCCACATCCAGGCGCGCATGGAGCGTCAGGAGATCCTGAACCGCCTTCACCCTCCGGAGTATGCGGCAGTCATCGATGAAGGTGCTCTACGAAGGCACTCTGGTGATGCCTCGAACATGCGGGAACAGTTGCACCGCCTCGTGGAGATGGCGACACGACCCAACATCGCGATCCAGGTGCTTCCGTTCTCCGCGGGGCTACACGCTGCCAACCTGGGCAGCTTCCAGATCATGGAGTTCCCGGAGTCCAACGACCCCACCATCGGGTACTCCGAAACACCCACATCCACCCTTTATGTGGAGGATCTGGAAGAGATCCGTCGATACGATGCCATGTGGCGTGAAGCAAGCAGCGCTGCTCTTACAGTGGCCGAAACCATAGACTTTGTGCATGACGTTGCCGAGTCGATAAGGGATTGATCGTGACTGACCTCGTGTTTCGCAAGAGCAGCTACAGCGGAGCTGGTGAGAACTGCGTCGAGGTCGCTGACCTGCCTTGTGGAGCGGCTGTCCGCGATTCGAAGCACCCCGCCACGGGCCACGTCCCCTTCCCCGCTGCAGAGTGGTCCGCCTTCCTCAACTCAACGCGCGGCTGACCCCGCCACCGCACAGGATCTTCACCGACGTCAGTCTCCTGCCCTGAGCAGGGAACTGACGTCGCGTCATGGTCACGCGAACCCATCGAACTCAGGGGGCTTCAAGCCCAACCCACCTCACCCAAAACCAGACCCCGCGCCTCCCCCAGCGCCCTCACCCCGTGAACCCGCCTCAGCGGCCAGCCCACGCCGGACACCCTCCACCAGCCGAACCGCCTCCGCACCCCACACTGCGGAGCGGGCAAGCTCCCCGAATACCTTCTGGTAGTGCGCAACGGCGTCGGCATCGGTCAGGCACAGCTCCGCACCGATCGTCTCCACCAGTACCCGGCTGTCGTCGTAGATCCAGAATCCGTGCATCGGTGACACGGTGAGTGTCGCTGCCAAGGGGATGACGCCGACCCCGCCCCGGCCTCTCCTGATGGAATCGGTCAGGTCTGCCAGTTGCTCAACGAGCACGCTCGGCGAACACTGCCGCATGCTCAACGCGGGCTCCCAGATCAGTGTTCGAAACTCCCGGTTCCGGTCGTCCAGGATGCGGCGCCGCTCCAGACGCTTGCTGACGCCCTCCTCCACGTCTGCCGGGCTCCCGTAGAGATTGACCGCTCGTTGAATCATGAACCGGGCGTAGGCGGAGGTCTGTAGTACCCCGGGGACGCAGACGGACTCGAAGATCCGAAAGCTCCTGCTGCGGCGTTCCAGGTCCACCGCGTTCTGCTGGCGTGCCTGGTTCCCGCCCGAAAGCCGACGCCGCCAACTCGTGTAGTGCGTCTCCAGCGAACGCCGCTGCGCGATCAGCCCTTCGGCCGTTTCCGATCGTCCACACAGGTCGGCCCAGGTGCGCAGGTCCTCCACCGACCCGGACTGATTGCCGCGCTCCAACCGGGACACCTTCGAGGGGTGCCAACCCGCGCGTAACGCCAGTTCACGGCCGGACAGCCCGGCCTCTCCCCGGAGCTCGCGCAATCGGATTCCGAGGGAGACACGGGCTGCCTGGTAGTCGGTCATACGGCTCTGGACGCCATGTACTCCGTGAAGGTCAGTGCGTGGTGCCATGCCGCGTCCCGAGCCTGCAAGGCGGTGAGTACCCTCTCCGGTTCCTCGCTCAGTGAGGCGCCGAGTACATCCCCCCGCTCGTCGAACTCGAGGCGAGCGACCCGGCGACTGTCGAAGACCCAGAAGTCGAAGTCGGGCAGTTCCGCGACGATGGGATGGTCACGCGGCAGATAACGGATGTCCTCGCCCACACCGAGGTTGTAGGGGGTACCCCACAGCTCCCAGCGCAGGTAGTCCGAGGGCGGGTCGTCGATCAGCCGGACCCGTTCCATTCGTTTACCGGTAGCGAGTTCCTTGTGCATCATCCGCAGCCACGGCTGAAACCAGCTGATGTCCGAGTCATCGCCGACCAGCCACCTCTGGAACGGTTCGTTCTCCTCCAGGACCCCGTAGAAAGTCCTGGTCTCCAACCGCCAAGCGGTGTGGCGGTACTCGCGGAAGAGGTCGTTGAACCCCTCACCGGTTACGAGGTCGGTCACGCTACTCCTTCGTTTACTGGGGGTCCTTGGGAGCGAAACGGGTCAGGAGCTCACGGGGCACCACAACGAAGTCCTCGTGCGGAAGGACATCAGCCAGCTGGGCCAAAGCCTCGGGGTCGGTCAGGCGATCACCCTGCACGACGATGTCACCTGAGTCGGTTTCGTACAGAGTCGGACAGTTCCCGCCATGGGAGGTGGTACCGAGCATACGGAGCTTCAAGCTCTTCTCCTTCGGTAAGGGGGTACGCGGATCCAAGTATGGCGAGCCGAACCGCTCCAGCAGCAGGCTTCCGCCTCTCTTCAGCCGCAATCTCGCGCAATCCGACACCGCTCGGCGGCGCCCCTGTCTACGCTCGCGCCGAACACCCCGACGAACTCGTTGCCGCGACGGGAAAGGCGGCCGTACCCGTGAGCTCCTCAAGCAGGACCATCGACGCCCCGCGCGTCCTCGCCCCCTACGTGCGTATCGGTGTCCAGGGTGAAACGCTCTACCTGGGCTTCGGTTCCCTCCAGCAGGCCGTCAACGACCCCACGCTGTGGCGTCCTCTGGTCCGTCTCACCGCGTACTTTCGTGCACCCCGCACCCGAGCCGAGGCACTGACCTTCCTCCGGGATGTCTGCCGAGTACGAGAGCCTGTCGCGCAAGCGCTGCTCCTCACCCTGGAGAGCGGAAACTGCCTGGTCCGCGCGCACGCCTACGATCCGGCGGACCGGTACAGCAGGCACGCCCTGTTCTACGAACTCTCCGGTGCCCAGGCCGAGCAGGTGCAGCGGCGTCTCGCCGAGGCCCACGTGCTCCTGCTCGGCTGCGGCGGAATCGGCAACCTGCTGGCCGCGACGCTGGCCACCGCCGGGGTGGGGGAACTGACCCTGGTCGACGGCGACCACGTGGAGCTGAGCAACCTCACCCGCCAGTTCCTGTTCACAGAAGCCGACGTCGGTCTGCCCAAGGCCGAGGTGCTGGCCCGCGAACTCCGGCGACGTGCCTCCGGCTGCAGCGTTCGTACGATCGTCGGGAGCGCCCCCGACGCGGAAAGCCTCCGTGCCCTGCCGGAGGCCGACCTGATCCTGGTCTCGGCCGACTCTGCGGGTATCACCGGCCTGGTGAACGCGCACTGTGTCGACTCGGGACAGGTCTGGCTGAACGCCTGCTACGTCAACGACATCGCGGTCTGGGGGCCACTGGTGATCCCCGGGGAGACCGGCTGCTGGGACTGCCAGGCTCTCACCGCGCGCCCGCCCATGGACGATCCCGAACTCGCCGAGCTGATCAGCAGTGTCAACGGGCGCTACCAGGCCCCGTCCAACGGCCCGGTGAACATGCTCGCCTCCTCCCTGGCCGTGATGGACGTCCTGCGCCACCTCGGCGGTTTCGGTGTCCCGGCCTCACGCAACCGGCGCATGGGTGTATGGACACACGACCTGGCCCTCGACACCCAGTCCGCGGAACGCGACCCCGGCTGCCCCACCTGTGCCAGTATCCGACCCGTCACTCAAGAACCCCAAGGAGCACGTTGAACGCCGCACAGACCGCCCCCGCATGCGTCTTCTGCGAGATCGTGTCCGGGGAGGCACCCGCGCACCGCGTCTGGGAGGACCAAACGCATCTGGCGTTCCTGTCGATCTTCCCCAACACCGAGGGCTTCTCCGTGGTCATCCCCAAAGCCCACCTCACCAGCTATGTGGTGGACCTGAACCCGCAGGAGTACACGGCTCTGCACTTGGCCGCGCGCGAAGTCGCCCGCCTCCTCGACACTGCTTTCCCCGACGTGGCGCGCACCGGGATCATGTACGAGGGTTACGGGGTCGATCACGCCCACGCCAAGCTCTTCCCCATGCACGGCACCGCGGGCAACGCGGGAGACAGCTGGCACGAGGTTGCCTCGCCCATTGAAGGCTTCTTCGACCGCTACCAGGGTTACCTGTCCTCACACGACCACCGACGCGCCGATGACACCTGGCTCGCGAACGTCGCCAAGCGCATCCGGGATGCCTCGCCCTGATCGGCTTGGACAGCCAGAACACGCGGAAGGGCGGGGAGGGCGCTTGTCGCCCTACCCCGCCCTCATCACGTCAGGTCATCGCTTCAGTTGTTTCCGTCGTCGTTCATCGCGGCCTCCTCACCTCAAGGGAAGTCGTGTGCACGAAGTCCGGGAGCGGGCCCGAGATACTCTCCCCGGCTTCTGAACCCATGAAAACCCTTCCCCGCCGCAACTCCCATGGCATTGCCCGACATTGCTCCCAAGCTGGGGTCGGACAACAAGTCCTGATCAGCCAGCGGCTGGTCATCCCACCTTCGACCTTGATCCCAGCGAACCGGGTCCATCCCATGCCCGCGCAGAGATCTCAGCCCTGCACGCGACCAGCGAGGACGTGAAGCGCCACTCTCCCGCGAAGTCGAGGGTGCGGGCGCTCGATCGTGACTGACCGCAGACCTTGCTGAACCGGCGAGGGGCCCGAAGCACGGCCGGCCTGGCACCGGTCGCAGTGAAGAGCAGTCGTCACATGTTTCGCACTGCTGCTTCATCGGAACATATCCCACTGATCATATAATTGCCCCTCGCATCGGGGTTTCCTGCCACTTGCTCCGATGCAGGAAGCCTCGCAACTGCTCGTCTTCCGAACTTCAGAAGGAAAGGCTTCAGATCCGCACTCTCGAACACTCCTCTGCAGAGCTCGACGGCCTGCAAAGACCGTCACTCTCTCGCCTGATTCGGCCAGGCCACCCAGGGGAATCGGACATCCACCATCCCCGATTCAGGCCTGTATCCCGCCATGAACTGCTCCTTTCTCTGAGTCGACCGACTGTCTGTTAAGAGCCGCAGGCCCTGCCACCACAGGGAAGCCGACCATGAATCTCCCCCACCAAGACCGCTCTTGTCCCACGACCGAGCCGTGTTATTTTGCTTACAGCGCGCTCACCCCCCATGCCGGAGTGCGCGGAAGGGGAACCCATGGCAGACCCTTGGGAAGCGGACTCATCAGCGGAAATGCTGCGCAGGCTCGGAGCGTCACCGGCCGAACTCGGAAACTCCAATAACATCGACAAATGCCCGGACATCTGGGAGCTCGACAACGGGGACATCGCGGTCATAGGTCGTGATCTCACTGATTCCTACGCTCCGCGCCTCCCTGAGGGTGTGGCTATTTCAGAAGACGAACGGCTGGTCATCATCCCCCGTTCCACACTCGTCTCAGCGAAATCGGACATCGCAGATGCTTGACTCCGTCAGCTCCCTCCCCGGCGACCACCTGAGTCTCTCCGAGTACGGCGATGACTTCGGAGACCGCTTCCGATCGCTCCGCAACGCCGACGTCTGGAAGCTCGAACGGCAGCAGGTGTTCCACGAGCCGGAGAGCGAGAGCTGGATGGCCTTCCTTCAGGGCCGCTGCGAGGAGTCCCTTCGGCTGATGGAGGCTGATCGCCCCGCGCTGCGCACGATGTTCGAAGGTCTGGCCCAGGCCGGGTGCCAGGTCCGGCGGGTCCGGGTCGTCGAGAAGCCCTTGTCGACCTACCTGTTGTGGGAGCTCCACTCCGCACGGATCCGAGCCCAGTGCGGCGAGGACATCCGGGTCATCTCCCCGGAGGCGCTTTCCGCCTTCGAACGGGAGAACCCTGTCCCGGAGATGGTCATCCTCGGTGATGAGGTGATCTACCGGATCCTCTACGACGCTCAGGGAGAGGCCGAGGGAGCGGTTCGCTACACCGACCCCACTCTCCTCGAACAGTCCCGGGCCGACATCGCGGCCCTGCACGAGCAAGCCGAACCCGTGGAGGACTACTTCGTCCGCGAGGTGGCCGAAGTGGGAACGTCCCGTGCCCGATGAACACGTACCCCTTCCGGGCGAGGAACCCGAGGAGGGGTTGCCCTACGGCAATAGGTCACGAATGTCCGATGTCTCCGGACGCGCGATCCAGGCAAGGGACGTCCGTGGTGGAGTGCACTTCCACGGGGAGGGCCAGCAGAGCTCCGGTGCCCCGGTACCCAGGCAGCTCCCCGCGGACGTGCGCGGATTCGTGAACCGCACCGGTGAGCTCGAACTGCTCAGCAACCACATGCCCGGTACCGGTCTGGGGACCGGCGGGCGAGTAGAGGCGACGATGCACGTCATCGTCGGCACCGCAGGGGTGGGCAAGACCGCCCTGGCACTGCGCTGGGCACACCGGGTCCGCGGTCGTTTTCCCGACGGACAGCTCTACGTCGACCTCCAGGGGTACGGCCCAGGGCTGCCCCTGCCACCAGACCAGGTGTTGGAGCGGTTCCTGCGCGCCTTCGGCGTCGCCGCAGACACACTCCCACCCGACACTGACAGTCGGTCCGCCCTCTACCGCTCGTACCTGGCTGAGAAGCGGGTGCTGATCCTGCTGGACAACGCGGCCAACGCCGCCCAGGTGCGACCGCTCCTGCCCGGCTCCGCCGACAGCGCGGTGGTCATCACCAGCAGGGACCGGCTGTCCGGGCTGGTCGCCAGGGACGGGGCACGGCGACTCACCGTACGCACCCTGGACACGGATCAGGCCGTGGAGCTCCTCGAGTACGTGACCGTGCACCACCGCCCCAAGGACGACCCGAGCGAGATCGCCGAACTCGCACGCCTGTGCGGACAACTTCCGTTGGCCCTGCGCATCGCAGCCGAACGCGCGGCTAGCCGTCCGCACATGCCCCTGGCCGACCTCATCCAGGACCTGCGCGACGAGTCCGGGCTGTGGGACGCATTGGCCACCGATGACGAGGAGGAGGCGGACACCGTCCGTTCCGTCTTCGCCTGGTCCTACCGGGTCCTGCCCCAGGACGCGGCACGCCTGTTCCGGCTCCTGGGCCTGCACCCCGGAAGGGACTTCGGCACCGACGCCGCGGCCGCACTCGCCGACCTTCCGGTGCGCCGGGCCCGACGCTCGCTGGACACGCTCGTCGGTGCCCACCTGCTGGAGCAGACCGGCACGGACCGCTACCGGTTCCACGACCTGATTCGCTCCTACGCGATGGACCAGGTACGCGACGAGGAAGCCACCGAAGACCGAACAGCAGCCCTGAAACGCCTCCTGACCTGGTATCTGCGCACCGCCTACTCCGCAGCTCTCACTGTGGACTCCAACCTGCGCCGCCCGGAGCCGGACGAGGTCCTCACCGCTCCGTCCTCGGGGCCGGTTCTCACCGACAACTCGGACGCGCTCCGCTGGTTCGAGCTGGAGGAACCGAACCTGAGAGCTGCGGCACAGACGGCTGCCGAGCACGACTTCACTCACCTCACTTGGCGGTTCCCCCACGTGCTGGGGCACTTCCCCGTCTACGGCGAACCCTGGATCAGGATGCTCGACCACGGCTTGAGGGCACTACGAACAGAACACCACCCCCGGGCCGAATCCGACCTCTGGGAGAACCTCGGCATAGCCCACCTCCAGGCCAACCGGTTCGAGGCAGGTATCGAGCACCACACTCGCGCCCTGGAACTGAGGCGTGAACTGGGGGACGAACACGGGGTTCTCATGTCCCTGAACGCCCTCGCCCTGGCTCAGCAACGCGGCCGCAGGCTCGTCCATGCGCGCGAGAACTTCGAGCGTTCCCTCGATGCGGCCCGAGGACTCGGAAACCGGCTGTGGGAGGGGATCGCCATGGGGAACCTGGTCCGCTGCCTCCTGGAACTCGGGCGATGGGAGGAAGCGGTGGCGCTGGCCGACCACGCTCTTGCGATCCATCGGGAGACCCGGGACCGGGCCAGTGAGTTCGCCTGTCTCACCGCCCTGAGCACGGCCAGGCGGGAAGCGGGTCAGGCCGATCTGGCCCTGTCCCTGACGCAGAGAACCCTGGCGATCGCCCACGATCTCGACCTCACCACGTACGAGGGTTTCGCTCACCTGGAGCTCGGCCGCGCCTACTCGATGCTCGACCGCCCGGAGGAAGCACTCGCCCATTTCCATGAGGCGGCCAACCTGCACCGATCGATTGGTGAACACGTCCGCGAATCCGAGTCCTTCGAGGGCGTGGGCGCCGTCTACCAGTCCCTCGGCCGTCTGGACGAGGCGGCCCGCTTCTACCGCCAGGCCGCCAACGGCTACCGCCGTGACGGCGCCCACTGGAACCTGGCGGTCTGCCTGGACCGCCTGGCCACAGTCATGGCCGACGATGGCGCCCCCGAACCCGCCCAGGCTCACTGGCACGAGGCGTTGGAGGCCCTCCGGGACTTCACCGATCCCAGGGCCGAGCGCCTCCGCCAAGCGATCATCGACCATCTCGGTGATACGAGCAGATGACATCCATCGAGTGGCGGCCCCGACACCTTGGGCGAGTCAGGCGTCCTTCAGTAGCTGACGAACCAGGACATGAATATCCGTCCAGGGATTCTTGCCCCATGGCTGCGCAGCGCCCTCATGACGCCTGGCCAACCGTTCAGCACGCTCTATCGCGTCCTGCTGGGGTTGTCCGACGAAGTGCGACGGGTCGAAGTCCTTGCCCTCGGTGTAACAGCACTTCAGCGCCTTCATTTTCGCGGCTGCCTGGCTTGAGGTCAGATACCCGCCGACGTCACCCTGGTGCAGTAAGAGCCAGAGTTCGAAGCACGGATTCGCATAGGCGATTTTGATCCCGTTGTCACGGGCCAGCTGTGCCGCCCGGTCCAGTGACTCATGGGACTTGGGCGCCTCGACATCGACCACACACCACACCTCGTCGTACTCGGTGCCCTGGTCCGAACGACGCCTGTGTGTGGAGTTCTGACGCTTCTGGGCAGCCCGAACCAGCTTGTACGGCTCCCCGTGCTCGTCACCGACCTTGATCGACACGTTCGAGAAGCGATGCTCCTCTTTCATCCGGGAGAAATAGGTCGTGCCGCCGTAGGTGTCCTCACAGAAGATCAGATACCTCCGCTTGGGCTTCCTCGTGCCGACCCGTTTCGGATTGAGGGATGTGTTTCCCTTCGCCTTCTTCAGCGCCACCCTCGAACGCTACCGCACGATCAGACAGAATACGGCCCAGTTTGTCACTGATACCGTCATCGAAGACGGGCACGGCCGAAAAAGCGCCCAAAAGGTATTTTTTCAGTACATCATCACGATCATCGCGCACCTTGTACTCTCGCAGAGAAGTAAGCTCAGTGGCTCCACCCGCGCCCTTCTCCGTGAACCACGTCTGGTCCCTGGTCAGGTATCCGTAGGAATGCCGGCTCAGCAGTGTGACGTCATGCGTGTTGAACACCAGTTGAGCACCATGCGGATTGGTCTCCGGTTCGGAGAAGAGCCGAACCAACTGGCCAGCGAGGTTGGGGTGCAGCCGAGCGTCCAGCTCGTCGATGACGAGCACCCGGCCCTCCTGCAGAGCCCGAACCGTCACACCGACCAGCGCCAACCAGGTCTGGGTTCCGTGCGACTCCGCTTCATACGGCAGTTCCACGTCGTCGCCAGCCGTTCGGTGTGCGACGACGATCTCTGATCGCCGCCAGTCCTCCAGGTCTGTCGGCAGACCATCAGGGTGCAGCACCTTGAAGCCCGCCGCGAAATGGGCCGCAGCTTCCTTCGGCATCTCCCGCTCTTCGGAACGAATGCCGGAGATCCCCAGGTCCGCATATCGCAGCAGAAGAGTACAGAGCTCTCGCTGCGCCCCTGCCAGCATCCGCAAGGTGAGTTCCAGACGCACGTGCGCGTTCTCGTCGAAGGCCATCGCCATCCGATTGACCCAGTCGTATACACGAGTGAGCAGCGGATGGTTCCCCGCGGCTCCAGCGGACACAAAGAGGCTGTTGGGCCGCACGGATTCCTTGACCATCTGGGTGCGATTGCCGAATCCCCTGCGCAAACCAGGGCCAAGCTCGATTTCCTGTGGCCCGACACGCTCGAAGAGCGTCCGAACCCGGCCGCGCGGCCAGCTGTGCAACCACTCGGTGGTCACCGACTTGTCGTCCACAGCGAAACCGTACTCGTAGCGAACGCCGTCCTCCACGAAGTCGAAGGCGAACTCCGACGGCGCGGAGGCTGAGTCCTCGTCGAGCGCGAAAGGCACGCGGAGGGTCCCGCCGCGCGGGTTCCACCGACTGTGTGAGTGCCGGACGGCGTCGCGGGCATAGGCCATCGCCGTCATCAGATTGGACTTGCCCGAGGCGTTCGTACCCAGGACCCCGACCACGGGCAGGACTTTCAAAACGGTGCCGGGGACGTCTCGCATAACGAGATCATCGTGCTCGTCCGCGGCTACCAGGCTCAGCTCCTGCTCTTCCCGAATGGACGCCCAGTTCGCGACACGGAACCGCAGCAGCACGACAACCACCCCTCCAGCTCACCCCGACAAGATCACTACCCAACGTAGTCCGCGAGCCTCACACTCGTATAACTTTCGACACGGATCCGGGAGGATTTTTCCCAAAGATCAATTGAAAAGCACGCAGAGCGTTCACTCCCGACTATGAGAGGGACCAGCTCACGTCCACCTGACCGCCACTCTCCGAGGACGCCTCCAGCACGCCTTTACTCACACAAAGCCCACCCAGCTCACCAACCGCTCTGGCATGCTGAAACCCCCTGCCCATTGGTACCAAGGACCCCCTGTGATCAAGCGCATCACCTACGTCAAGGACTTTCGCTGCTACCAGAGTTGGAAGCAGCACCCCCAGGCCATCGACTTCCAGAGGCTGAACGTCATCTACGCGCCGAACGGCACGGGGAAGAGCACTCTGGCCACGCTGCTCAGCGGGGTTCCGGAGGACACCGAGTGGTCACACGGGTTGAAGGTGCTCATCCAGCCCGAAGGCAGCGAGAAACCCGAGGCGGTCGCGGCCCCCGGTCATTGGATCTGGGAAGACGTGCGCGTCTTCGGCGCCGACTACGTCCGGAGGAACCTGAGGTTCGACTCGTTGGACGCCGAGACCGGTGCACCGGCATTGATGTACTTCGGTGCACCGAACGTCGAGCAGAAGCAACGGCGCGAGCAGACCCTGGAACGCATCCAGGAACTGACCACACGGAGCAAGGACCTCCAGAAGCAGTACAACAGGGCCGAAAACGGACGCAAAAAGACCCTCCGGGAGGTCGGTGCGAGGGCGGTGAACGAACTCTCCGCGTTCAATCCGCGGTTCAGGAGGGGCTTTGACGCACGTCATGTGGAACCGGCGCTGCGTGAGGCACTCACTCCGTGGGATGAGCTGGCGCGGTTCGCGGAACAGGACCGCACCCTGCTCGTGAGTCAGGCGTGGAAACCGGTCCCCGAACTCGCCGACCCCGGTCTGGCCACACAGGACCTCTGGGAGAGGGTCAACGAGGTGCGTGGGCGCACAGTGACTTCGAACGTGATCGAAGAGCTGGACAGCAACCGCTCCTACTCCACATGGGCACAGACCGGCCTCACCCTGCACGATGGCCGCAACAGCTGCCTGTTCTGCGACTCACCGATCGAGAGCGCACGGATCCGCCGGTTGGAGGAACACTTCGACGAGGGCTTCACCCGCCTCGACTCGGAGATCACCGCACTTCACGAACTCATCACCAACCTGCGCCGCCGGGCCGAGCGCATCATCAACGACCTTCCCCAGGAGGTCCAGTTCTTCGAGCACCTGCAGGGCTACTACGAGACCGCGGTCAAGCAGGTGCGGGGGAACATCCAGGAGTTTCTCCTCCTACTGGAGCAGCTCGCGGGTGGCCTGGACGAGAAGAAGGGATCGATGGTTCTCCCTCTCGCCCCTCTGGGAACAGAAGTCCTGAGTTCCCTGGATCTCAGTGCGGTCAGCAGTCTCATCGCCGAGCACAACGAAGGGGTCAGCAATCAGGACCGCGACCGTGCTCAGGCCGCCGAACGCCGCTTCCACCAGATGCTGTACGACGTCAGGGGAGTCTGGCAGGAATACTGCAACGAGCGGGCCTCGTACGACGATCAGCTCAAGGCCTGCGCGGACGAACTCCACGAGTGCAGGGAGGTCCTCAAGGAATCCCCCGTCGAGGGCATGAACCCCGAACACTTCCTTTCGAGGCTCAACGACGACATCGCCCACCTGCTCAGGCGCAAGGAACTGAGCTTCGCCCACGTCGACGGCAACTACCGGGTCCTACGGGATGGCGAGCCGGCGCGACACCTGAGCGAGGGGGAGAAGACAGCCATCGCCCTCCTCTACTTCCTCAAGAGTCTGGAAGAGAAGGGGCGCGAGTTGGAACGCACCATCGTCGTGGTGGACGATCCGGTTTCCAGCCTGGACGACGACCTGATGAAGGCGGTCCACTCCACCCTGATCACCCGCCTGGATCCGGGGTTCCTGTGTCGGCAGCTCTTCGTGCTCACGCACAGCACGACCTTCCTCCGCTGTTGGCGAGACTCCCTGACCGCCGGGAAGGATCGGAAGAAGTGGCAGGAGAGGGGCACGCTGCACTTCATGAAGTCAAGGCGTGTCACAGATCCACGCGACGCGAGCCGCGGTATCAGGGTTCCCGTACTTGATCCGATCAAGCTGGACGGCCCCCAACTCAACGCCCTCAGCACCGAGTACGCACTCGTCTTCCACCGCGCGGCACGCGACCTGCTGGCGTCGCTCACGTCGACGTCGGTGGACGACGACGTTCAGCTGGCCACCTCCACGCCCAACCACGCGCGTAAGATCCTCGAGCACTTCTTCCAGTACAGGTTCCCCAAACAGGGGGAGGACGTGACGGCGGGGCTCAACGAGGCGCTCAAGGACAAGAAGAACAAGCTCGACTCCCTCCGCCGGGATCGACTGAAGGCGTACGTGCACAACAACTCGCACCGCAGCCCCAAGGGAGACGACTGGCAGCTCCTTGACCAAGAGCGAAGGGACGCGCTCGTCGACGTGTTCGCCCTGATCCAGCAGCTGGACCCTGAGCACTTCAACGGGATGTGCGCCCGGCTGGACCTCACGCACGACGTGCCCTTGCTGACTGGCCAGTGAGTAACCGGTTGACGGGCTTCCATGCTGCCCCTCCTGTGGTCGGAGTCGGAGGGGCAGCACGGACACTTACCCCACCAGCACGGCCTCCGGGGCGGTGAAACCCCTGGGGAGCAACACCTGCTCCGAGTCAGCGATGATGCCGGCGGGCTGGCCGTCCAGAGTGGCGGGGGTCTGCGGGCCCCGCATGGGGCACAGCAGCCACAGGCCGTACGGGGCACGATCTGCCTCGCGGGCCTCCTGGATGAGGCGGCCCAGTAGGGACCGGCCCGCCTCGTAGCGGGCCAGCGGAGTCGCCCGGTACAGCACCACCACACCGCTACCGGCGGGCGACTCCGAGCTCGCGGTGCGCACCCTCTCTCCCAGACGCTGGAACACCTCTTGGAGCAGGGTCTCGAAGGGCCGGGGCCGGGGCTCGCTGTTGTCGGCCTTAGCCAGGTGCTCCCAAGTCAGGCCCCTGCCCTTGGCCTCCATGACCTCGTCGACCACTCGGACGAATTCGGTAGAGACGTCGAAGGGAACGGTGCCGGGCATACGGGTGAGCATCCGAGCGGAGCGCTCGGTGTCGGGCAGCCAGGTCTTGAGCGCCCGGTAGCCGCCCCGCTGGACCGCCTGCTCCAGTCGCTGCCATGCCTGCAGGGAGGCGGTGCCCACCTGGTCCAACTCATGGTGGTGTCCGGTGTGGGTCGAGGGCTGGTAGGTGGTGAACTCCGGCTCCAGGTACCAGCAGACGGTGTTGCCGACCCGCTCCTCCCGGAGCTTGGGGTGGCGGTCCTTGAGCAGCGCGTGGAGTTGCTTACGGCTTGGCGCGGGCAGGGCTGGGAAACGCGAACGCACCCGGTCACTGATCTGCTCCGGGGTGATCCCGGGTTTGCCCAGGTAACCGATGGCCTGGGTGATGCGCAGTGCACGGTCGAGATCGAGGTCGACCGGGTACAGCTCCAGTCGCGGGGTCGCCGCCGCGCGTTCCGATGCTGCTGCGGCGAGCTGCACCAGGGCGGTGTCCGACAGGGACTTCATTCCCTCCGGCGACTCCGTTCCGCGCAGGGCCTCACGCACCGTTCCGGGACCGGGCAGGGCATCGGAGCCGCCCAAGGCCACGAGTTCGTCAGCGCGCTCGCCGAGCGATTCGGCGTAGTCGAACAGGTCGCCCTCGACCGGCACCAAGGGGTCGTTGTCGATGACCTGGGCGACGATCACCCTGCGGGGGTAGCGCCGCGCCACGAATCGCTGTTCGGTCCGCTGCTCCTCGTACTCCACCACCGCGCGCACCGCGGCGAGCGCGTACACCGAGCGCTCCTCGGTCTCCAGGGTGGAACCGCGCATGGACAGCAGTTCGGAGGCGATCTGGCGCACCTCGCGGAGCCGATTGTTGCGGTCCAGGATGTCCGTGACGTCGTCGCGGACCGAACCCATCAGGGAGGCGTTCTTCGCCCAGTAGGCGAAGGCCTCCTGCAGCGCCTCCTCGACCCGCTCCTGGGGCAGGGAAAGGCGGTTGGCGATCTCGCGCCGGGTGGGCCACCAGTCCAGGAGGCCCTTCTTGCCCTCGGGCGTGCCCAGCAGCTCGCGCGCAACCCGGACCCACCAGCGGTTGGCCTCGGTCGTGTTCGGCAGCAGCTGGCGGATCACCTGGTCGAGCAGGGCGTTGCGTTTGGTCTCGTCGTCGGCACCGCTGGGCAGCTTGGCCTTGGCCGGGACCGCGTACTCAGCCACGTCCAGACTCTTGCGCCAGTAGGCCGTCGCACTGCTGAGTTCGTTGCGGATCCCCCGGGTACTGCCCCGCATGTGCGTGATGTCCCGAACCGGGGTGCGCAGGAGCTGACCCACGGTCTCGCAGCGCAGGATCCGCTGGGCGGTGTCCACGGCGAGGGGGGGTCAGACCCGCGAGGTGGAGGGGGGTCTCCACCGTGGCGCTCTCCATGTTGCGCCTACGGGTCTCCTCCGTGTCCTGCGCCGCTTCAGAGGGGGCGCGGCGTGAAAGGAGGCCTGCCAGGCGGTGCGCATGTCCGCGAGGGAGGCGAAGCGCTTGCCGAGGTCCCGGTGCAGGGCACGGTGGAAGAAGTCCACCAGCGCGGCACGGCTCTGTTTAGGGAAGGCCTCCTCCGTGAGACGGGGGACCTCGACGTCCTCGCCGAGGAACTCCGGAGAGACGCCGTCCTCGTCCCAGAGCGGCAGTTCACCGGTGGCCATCTCGTGCAGGGTCACCGCCGCCGCGTAGCGCTCGGCGTAGTCGTCGTAGGAGCGGCTCTCACCGAGGAAGGGGTCCAGGTAGCCCCGGGTCCCGGCCGAGGTGTGGGTCAGCGGGGCCTTGGACAGCGAGAAGTCGAACAGCACCAGGGCACGCGCCTTCTTACGGGTCTGCGCCACCCCCAGGTTGGCGGGTTTGATGTCCCGGTGCAGGACGGCCCTCTCCTCCAGGTGCTCCAGCGCCTCGAACAGGTGCTGACCGAAGGTGTGGAGTTCACCGCTGGTGAGCGCTCCCTCCTCACCCAGGAAGTCGGAAAGCGTCTTCTGTCCGGCGCGCTCCAGAACCAGGACGGTGCGTTCCCCGATCTCCTCCAGACCGGGGTCGGCCCCCTTCTCGGTGGCGGCCATGTCCACGATCCGCGGATGCGCGCCCACCTCGCGCAGGGTCTCGGCCTCACTGCGCAGAGCGGCCGCCGCGGACCCGGTGTTCAGCGCCACCTTGTAGACGATCTCGCGTCCCGCGGCCTGGTTGCGCATCAGCAGGGCCCGGGAGGTGGCGCCCTTGCCCAGGATCTCGCGGACCTCCCACCCCGGGGTGACCTCGTCCCCCGTCCGAGCTTCGAGCGGGTCGGTGGTGACCTCGGGCAGGGTCAGGCGTTCCTCGACCTCGTCGAGTCCACGTAGGAACGCCTGCACGGTCGCCAGCCGGTCGTTCGGGGACCGCTGGGTCGACTCACGCACCAGGGTGTCCAGCTGCGGGACGATGTCGTCGCTGACCGCCGCCGGGGTGAGGCACTCGTGCTGCTGGATGGTCTGGCTGAGTTCGGCACGGTCCCTGGCGGGCGGCCGCCCGGTGAAGACGAGGTAGGTCAGGGCTCCCAGGCCGAACAGGTCCTGGGCGGCGGCCCGGCCCGCATAATCGGGGAACTCGGGGGCCAGGTACGCGGCAGCGGCCTTCTCCACGTGCGCGGCGAGGGCCCGGCCTCCCAGCGCGGCGTCCAGGTGCTCGGTGGCTCCAGTGCTGGAGGCGGCGTGCGAGGTGCGGTTGCCGCGTAGGCGAAGACTCTCTCTGGAGGCCACCTGCCAGTCGGCGATGTACAGGCGGGGATAGCTGCCGTCCATCTCCACCCACACGCTACGGGCCGCCAGCGCCCGGTGGTAGAGCCGGTTGCGGTGGGCGTGGTTGACCGCCTCCGCGAGTTGGCGCACCATCACCATGCGGGTGTCGACATCCAGGCCCTCGCCGTGTTCGGCCATGAAGTGGTCCAGGCGCTGCCAGGACTTGTGGTGCCGGAAGGCGATGGCCGGACCGAGGTCAGTGCCGCCCTCCTCGATGAGCCCGTAATACTCGGCCTTGACGATGCCCTCGTGCGAGATGCCCTCCAGGGACATGTACTCGCGTTTGGCCGCGCGTTCGACGGAGCGGCGTTCGTCCTCGCTCGCGTCCTCACCGTAGTGGTACAGGCGCACGCGGCTGAGTCCGCCCAGGCGCTCGTGCTTGGCCTTGAAGTCGGTCCAGGTGGGTCCGCTGTCGAAGGACCGCTTCTCCAGGGTGTACTCCCCCAGGCTCAGGGCGCGGTCCATGGGCGTGATGCCGATGGTCTCCATCAGCCGCGTGACGTGTTTGAGGAAACCCGGGTCGACCCTGCTGTGGGGGGTGTTGATCAGTCCGTCCGACACCCCGGGCAGGCCGGTCTGCTTCTCGAGTCCGTCGCGACCGTAGACGTGGGCGGCCTGGACCTCGTCGAACTCACAGCGCAGGTCCGGGTCGGAGAGGAAGACCCCGGCCTCGATGAAGGGGATCCGCACGTTGCGCAGACCGAGCTTGTTCACCGCCCACTGCAGGCGGTTCTTGAGCTCCTTGGCCTTGAGGTCGTTCAGGTGCAGGGGGTTGCTGATGGTCCGACGACGCCGGTCGCGGTCGACGAACGTCCACTCGCTGCCCTGGTTGGTGGCGTGCCCGGGGTGGCTCTTGATCTCGATGAGGTAGGCACCGGTGGGCGTGACCGCGAACAGGTCACACTCGCGGATGCGCTCGTTGCGCGCGGTGAAGGTGAAGCCGGCCCAGGCACGGTAGTTGCCGGTGGTCGGGAAGCGTTCCCGGATGTGTTCGAGTGCGGCCTGCTCCCAGGGGAACTCCGAGGGTTTGCCCCACCACCGGTTCGACATCCGATCCGCTCCCTGTCCAGTTCTGCGACGCGCGACTGCCCGCCCAGCATAGGACTCCCGTGAGACAGGAGGGGTTGTCCTGGACGACTCCGACAATCCACGCATCTCTACCTCGCGACGGTCTCACGGGGCGCTCCGGTGACTCCTGCTCCACGGGCAACTCACGCCTCTTCTGAGCTCAGCAGCAACACGAGAGGCACACCGTCACTCCAGAACGAGGGACGGCTTCTCTGCGTGACCACTACCGGCCATTCCCGTGCACGGGGAAGGGCGCGAGGGAAGATCAACAACGCCCACAGAAGCGGAACCCCATGAGGTGAAGCTGTGCCCACACCCCCGGGCAGCAACCATTCCCCATGGCCACCCCAGCCCACACCAACGTTGTGCAGGACCTCCGCGGCCGGATACTCCGCCACAAGAAGGACACCGCCCCACCCCCAAGCCCGTGAATAACCAAGAACGATCGAACGCGAGCAAGGGACGTTGGGTCATGGCGTCGTTACAGAAACACCCTCATGCCCACCGGCCGACACCCATCACCCCCAGAATAAAACAAGGGAAACTATGACAAAGAATAATTCCCCAAATTTTCCAAAACACAACACCCCATGCGAGAACGCCGAGCAGGCGAACTGCCATTGCCACTGCCGCGGGGCGGGGCACCAAAAAGGCCTAATCGAACGAACAGCGAAATGCCCAGACTCCGGAGAATATGAGTCTCTACGCGAAAGTCTTTATACAGTCTTCGGGGGATTCCATAAGCACGCACGCGATGTGCACACACGAGCTCGACCAGCACGAAGCGCGCCCAGTCAAAACGAGATATCTCTGCTACCACTCGACAAGAGGAAGGGTGCTACCTGGCTGGAGACCCTCCTGGTCGACGAGGCTTTACACGCCGTGTTCATCAAGTTGGCGAAAGCGAGCATCCACAGTGATGCAGGAACAAGAAAAGCGCAAGAAGCATTCGTCAAGAAGATCACAGAAGATGCTATCTCCGTCGTCAGATCAAGCGTTGATCTGAAAAGCATCACTGAGGCACATGTCTGGTGCAGCATCGTGTCAGAGTTTCTATCCGGATTCAGCAAGCCCAGTGTCTCGACGCCAGCTCCCACAACATTTTCGAGCATCTGCTATCCACGAAAAAGCAGAGGCGGAAACCCTAGCTCCCTGCAGGGCGTCCGAGATCAGGGCCTGCAGCTCCTATCAGTAGCGTTCGAGACGACCCGTGATCTATCATCGTCTGCAAAAATTGACTACCTACGGCTCGTTGGCGCCGCAACCTGCCCTGACCTATGGCGCCACTCAGCCGCCGTTCGCTATTGCCTCTCACCATTTGTCAAAGATGAGTCATGGCCGCCAATAAACACTACCAAGATAGCGGTCTCACCGGATTTCAACGAACTCGAATCCAGGTGGAAGAGAAGGAGAAACTGGTAGCACTAACTAGCCGCAGTGAAAAAGAGACCGGTTCCATCTCGATGACCGCAGAGAACCCCCTATATCAGGTTCACCGAGGGCCGGGTGGCGGGCGTGGACGACCGCCACCCGACGTCTATCTGGTGTCGCTAGACACCAGGGAGGACAGGAACGCCTGGGTCTCCTCGTCCGTGGAGTAGAGGCGGCATGAACGCATCCCCCGTGTCATGAGGACGTGGTAGATATTCAGGGCGAAGGGCAGGTACTCCTCGTCCTTCATGTTCTTCATCACCCAGTCTCTGTTCTCACTGGCATTCGCCACCCACCGACCACCTCGCCGGACAAGATCGGGACCCAGGATCACACCAGCGTGGTCGTACTCCAAGCCCTGCGCGGTGTAGACACAGCCGACCTGGTACTCGCCTCCTGGCTGAGTCGCCCACATCTGGCTCTCAGGGGCGACCACCTCACCGTATTCGTCGATTATCGCCGCGTTGAGATTCCATGGGCGTTGCCAGACTTGTCGAACACCGTCGCCATGGCCCCACTCGATCCGGACCTCGGGCAGCGGAGGTCGCACGCGCGTCTTCTTCCATGGCCAGCAGAAACCGGCACTGATCCTGGGTACGCTCTGGTTCTCCAGGCACTCCTCGAGCCAGCGCTCCATCTCCGAGGGATTTGCCACTACCCCGAGATCGTAGTCCGACCCTACCCAGGCGCGGGGCTCCCCGTAGAGGAGGCCGTCCACCCAGGACCCGAAGGATCGCGAGCCACCACAGCGGAAGTTGCCGGTGAGGCTGTGCTCGACGATCTGAGCTCCGAATCGCTCCGCCACGGACCGCACCTCGTCTTCGGTGATCCATTCGTCAGGTCTGATCACCTGCCGTTCGTCGAGGAAGACGACCACAACCGGAACATCCCGAAAGTGGTTGGAGAGAAGGGTGGCGAAGTCGTTGCCGTTGAGCTTGAGCCGGTGTGCCTCGTCGAGAAACACGATCTGTGAGTCTCTGACGACCTTTCCCGGGGTTTGGAAGCAGTCGTGGTAGGTGTTATCCCCCGACATTTCCCTGAGCTGCTTGACCAAGGTGCCAGAAGGGGTGAAGTAACGGGGCCGAGCACCATCGCGTTTCAGGTAGTGGGCGAGGAGGCGGACCGCGAGTACGGTCTTGCCGCTTCCGGGACCGCCCTTGACCAGGACGACGTGCTGCTGCCTCTCGGAGAGCGCATTGGCGACGCGGTCACGGATACTTACGAAGGCGTGCTGCTGGCCTCCCACGAGCACGAAGTCTGAGTTGTTCTCCAGGGTGTCGCCCAGATTGGTGAGCAAGCTCTGCGAGATCGACCAGTCCGCGTGCTCGAACGCATGGACCAGCGCCTCCGATGGTAGCTCCAGATCGTCCATCCGCATGAGCCGGGCGAGCTCGCATCCGTCCCGCGCGGCTTCGACTTGGCCCCTGCTGATGATGGGGTAATCACCGTTCAGGTCGAATCTCAGGCTCCGAGCGAGGTCCTCGGAGGCGTTGTGCAGGAAGGACACCCCTCTGACAGTGAGCGGGGCATCCTCAGAGGCATGACGTCGGCGAACGAGTTGAACGTAGGCCCTCACCTGCACCGCGGGGTTCAGCACTTCCATGAGCTCTCCACCGAGCGAGACACGCGCCCTGTGGTGGGAGAGCGGCTTGGCGCGCGACCACTGCTTCAGCTCAACGACAACCGCGGTGAGGCCCGTCTCCGGGTCCTCTCCAAGCACCAGCGCATCGAACCGGCTTGCACCGTCCGCCGCACTGAACTCCAGATAGATCCACAGGTCTTGCAGGCCCGCTCGGACCAGGGAGCGCAAGAGCGGAGGCCAACTGTTGCGCCAGCTCCGGATTTCGGACTCTCCGGGCTGACCGAACCCTGCAGCCTGATAAGCGCGGACACAGCGGTCGACGAAGTCCGGTCGGCTCACCTCCTTGTCCGTGTCACCGACACGGCCGGCATGGACGTACCTGAGGGGGTTGGGGGAGGTTTCCGGCATCAGCTCTCATTCATGCTGGCGATGTTGTGGCGGTGCCACTCGAAGTACCCGGCGCTGGCGTCGGTGTGGGCAGAGCATGTCCGGCCGACACGCTCCACCGCGGCGCCGAGCCCCGAGGCTGTCTTCGCATGTACGGAGGGGTGAATGGATCCGTCGGCGGCAACGTAGACGTAGCCGTGCTCGAACAGGGAGTCGCACCCGAGAACACAGGCCAGCATCAGGTTGGCGGGATCGCACCGCTCCTGGTAGGAACTCTTGCTGCGCTTCTTCACGTGCGCCGTATGGACCAGCCGTGCCGGAAGAAGCAGGTGGCACAGGTCGCAGTGGACCTGGGTCCTGCCCTTGAGCTTGGCCTTGCGCAGTTTCTTCTGTTCCGCGCGAGCGAGAACGTAGGCGGGCAGGTCCAGGACCGGAGGCAGCTCGAGGTTCGTACTGTCGGCCGGGTCCTCCGGATCGGGGAGCTCCTGCTTGTACTTCTCGATCTCCTGCTCCAGGAAGGCCTCCAGCTCGGACCCCTGGCCTCCAGGCAGACGCGGAGAACCTTGGGTGCTGGCCGACTGGCGCAGCGCCTCGATGGACTCGGCTCCGATGTCGTCCTTGGTGACGTTCTCCCTGATTTCGAGGATGTCGAGACGCACCCGGTACGGGTAGTCGTCGTCGGGCCACACGGTGGACGTGTCCTGGTACGGAGAACTCGTCAGGCGGGTCACCACCAGTTCGGACACCGTCCTGGTCTGCGCCTCTTCCAGTGAGATCCTCCCCAGCCCCAGATGTCCGAGGATGAGCCGGTCTCCCTCCTTGAGGGATTGAAGGACTCCTTGGTTCTGAGGTGTCTCAGCGGTGGACGCCTTCCACCCCCAGACCGAAAGGTCGATGGCGATATCCAGGTTGTGCTTCCCGTCGGCGCCGACGTAGACGAAGGCAGTGGTAACAGCAATCACCTCCACGAATTGCGTCCCGGGCAGCTGTCAGCGCACCAGGGAACTACATGAGGGGAGCCTTGGCCATATATGCCACCAAGGCCGCTTATAGTACAAAGCATCTGTGACATCCCCCGCCCGCCGGGACCTCCCCCTCGTGTTCGATGAAGGTTCGTTCCTCGTGGCCGGACATCGCTAGCCTGGACCGGTACGTCTCGCGGCCCGACAGGCTTCCCGCCCCGTAGGACACGCCTCCACCCGCACGAGATCCCCATCGTGCTGCCCTGGAGTGTTCTTGACGGCCTTCCGCCGATCCGCCGCGTCCGTGTCACGTTTCTCCGAGCTCGAGGAGCAGCTCGGCGAACTCATCTCCGAGCACCTCCGCTTCACCACCGGACGCTCAGCGAGCCCCTCTGAGGTCCGTTCATGGAACCGGAGTCTGCCTGTGCTCGCGAGCGACCTGGTGGATGCCGGGCTCGGTGAGGTCGAGATGCTCGTGGAGTACCGGCTACCCCTGTCCGGCAAGCGAGTGGATGTGCTGCTCGCGGGCCACCACCCCGAGACGAACGACCACAGTTACGTGGTGGTCGAGCTCAAGCAGTGGAGCGAGGCCGAATCCTGGGAGGAGGACCCGACCATGGTGCTGGTCCCCCAGCAGCCGGGCGGCCCCAAACTCCACCCTGTTCTGCAGGTGCGAGGCTACTGCGACTACATCGGTGACTTCGTCTCAACCGTCACCGATCCCGAGAAGCAGCTCCGGGGCGCCGCCTACCTGCACAACGCCTACGACCCCGCAGTATGTGATCTCTTCGACCTGTCGCAGGACGACAACGGCCGGCTCTTCACCGCACAGAGGCGCGGGGAGTTCCTTGACTTCCTCCGCGGAAGGCTCGCTCCGCTCTCGGGAGCCGAGTCCGCCGACCACCTCCTGGGTGGGAGGACCAGACCCAGTAAGCAGCTCATGAAGGTCGCCGCGACCGAGGTGAAGGAGCGGACCCAGTTCACCTTGCTCGACGAACAGCGCACCGCCTTCCAGATGGTCATGCACGCCGTGGAACGCGCACACGAGGAGGATCGCAAGACCGCCGTCATCATCACAGGCGGACCTGGAAGCGGTAAGAGCGTCATCGCCCTGTCGCTGCTCGGCGAGCTCTCCCGCAAAGGCGTCAGCACGATGCACGCCACCGGCTCCAAGGCCTTCACCGAGACCATGCGCAAGGTCGCGGGCAGGCGCAGCACGAGGGTGAAAGAGCTGTTCAAGTACTTCAACAGCTTCATGGAAGCCTCGAAGAACCAGTTCGAGGTGTTGATCTGCGATGAGTCGCATCGCATCCGGGAGTCCTCCGCGAACCGGTTCACCAAGGCGACACTCCGCACGGGAAGGCCCCAAGTGGATGAACTGCTGTCGGCGGCCAGGGTTCCCGTATTCCTCCTCGACGAGCACCAGGTCGTTCGCCCAGGGGAAATGGGTACCGCGGAGACCATCCGACAGCACGCCGAGGACATGGGGCTCGAAGTCCACCAGATCGACTTGTCCGGCCAGTTCCGCTGCGGCGGCAGCGAGTTGTACGAGGCATGGGTTCTCCGCCTTCTGGGCCTGGCCCCGGGCGGTCCAGTCTCTTGGGCCGGAGACGACAACTTCTCCCTGAGCACGGCCGCTTCACCAGCCGAGATGGAGCAGCTCCTGCGACCGACTCCGGAGCAGGGGGACTCAGCGCGCCTGAGCGCTGGCTACTGCTGGGTCTGGAGCAAAGCCGAGAAGGATCGCCCGTTGGAGAACGACGTCCGTATCGGGGAGTGGGAACGCCCCTGGAACAGCCGTCTGGAGCGGTGGCTGCCGGGTGTACCTCCCAGCGCGCTCTGGGCGACCGAAGCGGGCGGGTTCGACCAGGTGGGATGCGTGTACACGGCCCAGGGCTTCGAGTACGACTGGTCTGGGGTGATCCTGGGGCCGGACCTGTTGTTCCGTGGCGGTCGCCTCGTCATCGACCGTGCAGCCAACAGGGATCCCGCGATGGGGAAGAAGGCGACCGACACCGAGGCTGAGTCGTTGATCCGCAACACCTACAAGGTCCTGCTGACCCGGGGCATGCGCGGCACCCTTCTGTACTCGACCGACCCCGAGACCCAGGAGTTTCTCACCGCGCTCGTGAATAGAACGGTTTGACCGGCCTGCGCAGAGCAGGAGTCGCTTTTCTCCTCGGATGTCCTCCCGGACCGCGCCCATGGCCGGGCGGGCCCTCGCAACACCGCGAGGGCCCGCCCGCCGTGCGCGCGGCGCCTTGCGCACGGAACCTCGGCTCAGGCATCCCTCGCGGCGGGCACGGCGGCGGCCACCGGCTCGTTCCAGCGGCCGGTCGCGAGGAAGTCCTCCAGCGCCTTCGTGTAGGGCACGAGATCCAGCTTGAGCGTCTGCTCGACCCATGTGTCGTCGTAGTAGCTCTTCATGTACCGCTCGCCCTGGTCGCACATGAGCATGACCACGCTGCCCTGCTCACCGTCGGAGAGCATCTCCGCGACGATCCGCAACGCACCCCACAGGTTGGTCCCGGTGGAGGGGCCCGCACGGTGACGCAGGCGTGACAGAAGCAGGCGCATGGCGGCGATCGAGGCGGCGTCGGGCACTGAGATCATCCGGTCGACGACGGCGGGCAGGAACGAGGGCTCGACCGTAGGGCGCCCGATCCCCTCGATGTGCGAGGGGCTCCCCTTGATCCACGTCGAGGGGTCCTCTGGCCACTGGCTCTTGGGGTGGCCCTGGTTGGCCACCCAGTTGGGGAAGAACGCGGAGTTCTGCGGGTCCACGACGCACACGCGGGCGTCGCGACGACTGAAGCGGATGTGTCGGCCGATGGTCGCACCGGTGCCGCCGGTGCCCGCTCCCACCACGAACCACTTGGGGTCGGGGTGGCGCTCCTCGGAGATCTGCTGGAAGACGGTCGCCGCGACGTTGTGGTCGTCCCGGTAGTCGTAGGCGCGCTCCGCGTAGGTGAACTGGTCCATGAAGTGCCCCTTCGGGGTCTCCTTGGCCAACCGCGCGGCTTCCTTCTCGATGTCGCCGTCGGGTCCGGGGTTCTCCACCTCGCCCCCGTAGGCCTTGATGAGTTCCACCTTCTCCACGCTGGTGTTCTTGGGCACTACGGCCGTGAACTTCAGCCCCAGAAGCTGGGCGAAATAGGCCTCGGAGACCGCCGTGGACCCGCTGGAGGCCTCGAACACATGCGTGTCGGCCTCGATCCAGCCGGTGCACAGGGCGTGCAGGTACAGCGCACGCGCCATGCGGTGCTTGAGGCTCCCGGAGGGATGCACCGACTCGTCCTTGACGTAGAGGTCGATGCCCCAGTCGGTGGGGAGGGGGAAGCGGAACACGTGCGTGTCCGCCGAGCGCGTGGCGTCCGCGTGCAGCAGGCGCACGGCCTCCTTCACCCACGCCCGTTTCCGGCCGTCGTAGTAGTCGACGATCCGGGTCGTCACGGGCTCTGTGATCTGCTCGGTCTGTGTCGTGGTCATGCGCCGTCGCTACCCAGGCACCGGCGACACGGACCGCATGACCGCGAAATCACCGCTCGAGTCTCCCGCTTACGCCTGGTTTCCTTGGGTTGCTCCTCGACGGCTCAGGTGTTTTCGGCTCCTCCCCATCGAATGATCAGACGAGGCCGCGATCCCGGGTCGAATACGGGTTGGGGAGGGCCTGGCCGGTGGTGACACGGAAAGAAGCCGCTCCCGCAGGGATCAGGTGAGGAGCGGAGCACGATCCACTGCAGCCCTGCGGTCATGGAAGCGGTGGCCCGGTTCCCGCCCGCGTGGCGGGGCCTGGAGCGGGCCCGGGGGCAGGTTCTTTTATTTGGTGGCGCGTTGAGCACCGAAAGTTGCCTGAACGTCACCATGCGGGTGCACTGTTAGAGAATGAAGCGCTGCGATTTCTGTGAACTCCCCATCGGTGAGGGGTGCGCCTGTGCGCTGCCCCGGGACTACATCGGTAGCTGTGGGACGGGGACTCCGTTCTCCACCGTGAAGCCGTACCCCTCCAATGACGCCATCCTCATCTCCCTGCGGGGTGTGGCCCACCGGCTGGGCTGCACCCACCAGTCCGAGTCGGACGTCCGGGCCCCGTTGTGGGGCTGGATCAACTACCCGGACCCCCGGCTGTGGCAGCGGATCAGTGAGACCTCCCCTCTGCAGGCCACCGGAGGCAACGTCAAGCGTTCTGCCACCCGCCGGTGCCGGAGCTGCGACCGCTGACGGACACCGGGACGGGCTCCGTGAGACCGTCCCGGGCGCGGTCAGTCGCAACTGCAGCAGTCGCAGTTCTCACAGCAGGAGCAGTTGCCACAGCAGCTGCACGCGTCGCAGCAGGTGGAGCAGGTGTCGGCCACGCACGTGCAGGCGTCGCACCAGGAATCCTGGGGTTCGCCCGACCACGGGCCGGGGTGGGGGTCGCGGCAGCAGTACTGGCAGGTGCAGCACATGAACAGGGCCGCGGCGCAGCCGGTGAGCAGGCCCCGGCTGCGGGGCGGCTCCTGGAGTTCGGGGGTGCCGCAGGAGCAGGCGCCGCAGCAACCGCCCTTCCTGGAGCGCTTCGCGCCCTTTCCACCGTGACCGGAGTGGTCCCCGTGTCCGGCGTCGTGGGGGTGTCCGCCGTCGCCGGGGTAGTCAACGTGGCCGCCGTGGCGCGGGCGGTCACCGTGCCCGGGGTAGTGATCGTGACCCGGGTGGTGACCGTGCCCGGGGTGGCCGCCGTGGGCGAAGGTGCGCTCGACGGCGCGGTGGAGCTCCTGGACCAAGAGCACGCGGACCAGGCGGTCGTCGGTGAACACGGCCTCCCGGAGGGCCAGGTCGACGCCCAGGACAGCGTCGTCGCAGAGGTCCCGCGCCCGGCTGACCGGGGTACCGGTGGCCGTGAGCGGGTTCCAGGCGCCGCTGGCCAGGTCCTCCGCCCGGTCCTCGACCGCGTCCAGCAGGTGCGCCACCCGGCCGAAGAGGCGTCCCGCCTCCTGGAGCGGGGCGGCGTTGCGGGGAATGCCCGCCAGGGCGGCCGTGTGTGCGAAGGCCTCGCCGGTGGCCTCCTCTGTGGGCCGGGTGACGGTCAGGACGTCCGTGCCCTCGCGGGCGGAGAGTTCCGCCTCGCGTTGGCGGTCCACCACTGAGGCCAGGGCCCTGCCTTCGAACCCGAGTCCGCTGCCGGTCCGCTGGGCGCCGTTCTGCCAGCGCGCCGCCACGCGACCGGCGACGGCGCGCACGCCGGGGCGGGCGTAGGCACCGTCGCCGTCCTCGATGTGGTCGCTGATCTTGGCCGAGGCGAGCATCAGGGAGACCGCCGCGGCCAGGTGGGCGCCGGAACCGTCGGCGACGTGGGCCCCGCGCATGCCGCGCAGGAGGCAGCGTCCCGCCGCGCGGGTTCCGGCCTGGTCGCGGGACTGCGCGGCGGTCAGGACCGACACGACCAGGCCGTCGTAGTTGGTGGCGACCCTGGAGGCCTGGCCGTGGTCGTCCCGAAGGGCGAGGCACAGCCCGCACATGTGGGACATCCACTCCCGTGCGAGGTCCTCGGACAGACTGTGACGACAGGGCCGCAGGATTCCGAACACGAAACCGACACCTCTTCTCCCGGTGCGCCGAGCGCGCACTGATGCGGGATGTGACTCCCGGAAGGGGTGTCCGGTTCTCACTGGTTCGTGACTGGTCAGCGGGCCAGGGGCGAACCGCAGCACTTCTTGAACTTGCGCCCGGACCCGCAGGAGCACGGTTCGTTGCGCCCGGGCGACGGGGCGGGACGCTCGTCCGTGGGGAGGTGCCCGCTCGGAGCGCCTCGGAGGTCGTTCTCCAGAGGGGGCAGGTAGGCGTCGGTGGAGCGGGTCGCCAGGTCGTGCGCGTCCGGGGCCATGCCGAGCGCCTCGCGCATGCGGGCGCGGCCGAGCAGGGGCAGCAGGCCGAGTCGGTTGAGTTCGGCGACGGTCTCCGGGGGCTGGGCGAGCATCCCCCGGCAGACGACGTTGTAGCAGTGCAGGGCCTTGTCATAGTCGCCCCGCGTCGCCAGGTCCTCGGCGAGGAGCACGGCCACGCCGCGATCCAGGCCGGGGTCCATGAGCTCCTTGAGCAGGGCGTCGGCCTCGTCGGTCCGACCCTCGGCGCGCAGCATCGTGACGATCTGGTTGGTCGCGAACTGGCGGTGCCCGCTCTTCGGCGCGTGCTCGCGCAGGGCCTCGGCGAGCGTCCGAGCCGCGTGTTCGTCCCGCTCACGCAGGACGTCCACGGCCTCGAGGAGGATCTCACCGGCCTCGTCGGGGAAGGCCGTCAGGTCCCTGAGGTGTCGCTTGGGCAGGTCGAGGTCGCGGATCGCGTCCCACAACGGCTGCGGGACCGCCGTGGGGGCCGGGGAAATGTCGGTCATCCTCCCAGGTTAGGACGTGTGGGGTGGGTGCTGCCCGTCACACGGGGCGGTCAGAACGGGAGGAGGCCCAGGAGACCCGTCCCCGTGCTGGAGCCGACCTCCAGACCGATGACGAGGGCGGCCACGGCCAGACCCAGGACGAGCAGGATCAGGGGCCAGCGCCGGTTCCGTTCGGGGGTCTCGGAGAAGGGTTGCGCGTCGATCCATGACTGGTCCAGGCGGGCGATCTCCCTGCGGAGCTCCTGGACCTCGGTGTGGTAGTGGTCGCGCTCGTCGCGGACGCGTTGGAGTTCCGCGCGTTCGGCCCGGACCGCGGCGCGGGCGTCGACGACGTCGGTGTGCGCCCCCTCGGGGCCGCGTTTGGAGTGCCACCGCTCCAGGCGGGAGAGGGGCAGGTCCGCGTACTGGGTGGGCCAGTTGTCGTCAGGGTCGTCGAAGTCCTCGTCCGGCTCGGGCACGGTCTCGGCCGCGTAGTCGAAGGGTTCGGGGAGAGCGAGGGGCGGGGCGTCCTCGGGGGAGCGTGGTTCGGGCCGGTCGACCCGGACGGGTCCGGGGGCGCTCGTGGAGGCGGAGATGGTCCAGGGCTCGGGATCGGCCCCCGGGGTCTCGGGGGCGGGCTCCGTCGTGTGCGGCGCCTCGTCCCAGAAACCCGCCCCGGGTGAGAGCCGCGTGTCGCCGGATGCGGCCTCCAGCTCGGTGGGCCGGGCCGTGTCAGTGTCGGGTTCTCCCAGGCGCGGTTGTCGGCCGAAGATCGAGAGGGGGTCGTGTTCCGGTTCCTGCGGGAGCTGGCGCCGCGCCACTCCCAGGAAGGTGTGCCCCCGCCTTCCGGTGGAACCATCGAGGCGTCCGGCCCAGGTCTCCTGCTCGGCGGTGTCCGAGTCGTCGTCGGCGAAGGGGTCGGGGGCCTCCTCGAGGTCACTCTCGGGGTCGGACGCCGGGTCGGGGGCGGAATCGGCTCCAACCAGTGGCGAGGGCCCTCGGGCGGGTTCGCCCTCGGTCAGCCGCGAAGGCGTCGGGCCCTGTCGGAGCTCGGTCAGCGGCGAGCGCTCCGAGGAGGGATCGACGTCGGTCAGTTGGGAGCGCACCGGGGAGGAGTCGACCTCCGGCAGCGGTGTGGGCCGCGGGGCGGGTTCGACCTCGGTCAGCGGCAGGCGCTCCGGGGAGGACTCGACCCCGGTCAGCGGCCAGCGCGGAGAGGGTGCCGTCTCAGTCAGCGGCCATGGCTCACGGTAGGCGCCGAAGGCGGGGTTGGCCGCGGTGTCCTCCTCGGCGGCCACCCCGCTCTCGGGGACCTGCTCCAGCGTCTGGGGCTCGTCGGGCTCCTCCTGCGGCTCGGAGCGGGGGGCCGGGTCCAGCCAGTCGCGGAGCAGGTCGCGGCGTTCGCCGAAGGTGGTGGCCTCGGGAATCCCGCGCTCCCTGAGGTGGTCGGCGAGCGCGTCGCCGCCCTCCTCCCTCAGGACGGTGACCAGGCCCTCGGCGATCCGCAGGTGGTCGCTCGGGACCGGTGAGAGGTGGGGCGACCCCGTGGAGTGGGTCGCGGAGGGTGGGGCGAAGGCCAGGTGCGGGCCGTCCTCCGCGCCCAGGACCGGGTCGTAGGTGGAGAAGGACCAGCTCCACCCTGCGGCGGGCAGGGCGGCGCGCGGAGTGAGGACGTCGTGCAGGGTGCGGTGCATGCCCCACAGGAAGCGCAGCTGGACGGCCTGCCACAGATCGGCCCGGTCGGGGTCCAGAGCCAGGTGGACGGGGCGGTCGGGGTGCGCGAGCGCGTGGGCGACGGCCCCGACGAGGATGGGGTCGCCGTCGATCTGGGTCTCAGCGGCGCGCCGGTCCCGGGTACGCAGGGCACCCGGCGCTGCGGTGCGCTCCCAGGGAGCCGGGGCGGACAGGCTGCGCATGGTCGCCCAGCCCGGTGTCGGTGGCCTGCTCGCGGCGGGCCGGGTGTTGGGGTTCTCGTGCAGGGAGAGGACACGGGGGAAGGTGAGCCCCCGGGTGGGCCCGACGATCGCCCAGGCGTGCGCCTCGCGGACGTCGCCGGGCCACCGGTAGAGGAGGGCGCTCTGGCCGTCGGGGTAGTGGTGGGCCCAGAGGGTCTCCGGGTAGGCCGCCGGGTCGGTGCCGGGCAGCGCGGAACGGTAGTCGGCGGTGAGGGCGGGGATCAGGCGGTCGCGCCAGGAGCGCAGTACCGGCTGGTCCCGGTCGGGGAGGGAGGTGGCCGCCGGTCCGGGGCCGACGCGACCGAGGAGGGTGGGTTCGGCCCAGGCGAAGTGGATCTGGTGATAGGCACCGGAGTCCGCTTCCAACGCCGTCGTGCTCTCGGGCAACTGGCCCCTCCCCCTTGGTTCGCGGATCCGCGGTGCGCGCGGATCCGCCGCACGCCTACCTAGGGAAGGTATCCGCCGGAAGCGTCAGGAAACCGCGAAAGCGGAGTTATAGGGACATGTGCGAGCTATGTCGGGTCCGAATCAGCGCGCGGCGGCGAGCCTGGAGTGCTGATCGGAGGTGAGGGTCAGGTCCATGGCCTCCAGCGCCTCGTCCAGCTGGGCGACGCTGCTGACACCGACCAACGGGATGACGCCCGGATCGTGGCCCGCGAGCCAGGAGAGCACCACCTGGTTGCGGGTCGCTCCGGTCTCCTTGGCCACGTCGTCCAGGACGGCAAGGCGGGCGGCGGCGCCGGGGTGGTCGTAGGCGTACTCCAGGGGCCGGTCGGGACGGGTGTAGGCGCCGTTCAACAGCGACGTGTACGCCACCAGGACGTGTTCGCGCCCCTGGGCCGCCTCGGCGCGGGCGAAGTCGAACAGTTCGGGGGTGGCGTGCATGTGACCCGCGGACTCCAGGGGTACGTCGCCACGGGGCTGGAGGTAGCTGTAGCGGTACTGGAGCACCCGCGGGCGCGGCCACCCGTGGGCCTGCGCCGCGGAACGGGCCCGCTCCAGCCGCCAGGTGCGGTGGTTGCTGAGTCCGAGCTCCCGGACCGTCCCCTCGGCGACGAGCCGGGCGAAGGCCTCCATGGTCTCCTCGACCGGGGTGGCGGGGTCCTCCCTGTGGGCGTACAGGAGGTCGAGGGTGTCGACCCCCAGGCGTTCGCGGCTGCGCTCGGCGGCCGTCGCCACGGCTTCGGCCGAGAGCCCCTCCGCCGCCTCCAGGCCGGCCCCGGGCACGGTCGGCTGTGCGCCGATCTTGGTGGCGATCACGACCTCGTCGGTCACGCCGCGCTCGCGCCGCCAACGGCCGAGGAAGGTCTCGCTCTCGTGTCCCTGGCCTCCCTCGATCCAGAACTGGTAGCAGTCGGCGGTGTCGACGAAGGTGCCCCCGGCCTCGACGAAACGGTCGAGGATGGCGGCGGAGGTGGCGGTGTCCGTAGTGCTGCCGAACTGCATCGCCCCCAGGCACAGGGCGCTGACGGTGCGGCCGTTGATCGTGGTGTGTCGCATCAGGCGCTCTCCCCGGTCACGGAGACCGCTTCCGAGGCATCGTCGGCGAGCACCCCCGCGTAGTAGTCGATCTTGTGCTGGATCGTGATCTGGCGTTGGCACAGCTCTGCGATGCGGGCGTCCAGGTCGCGCTGGTGGCTCTGCAGCACGTCCAGGCGTTCGGGGATGGTGTGGTCGCCGTCGCGGACCAGCTCGGCGAAGTCGCGCAACCGGGCGATGGGCATGTCGGTGTCGCGCAGACACCGGACGAGGTGGAGCAGGTCGACGTCGTCGGTGCGGTAGCGGCGGTGGCCGCTGGGGGCGCGCTCGACCCTCCGGAGCAGGCCAGCCCTCTCGTAGTAGCGCAGGGTGTCGAGGGTGAGACCGAAGCGCTCGGCGACCTCACCGGGGGTGTAGTAGTCCTTCATGCCGCAAGCATGGGACCTGGAGTGCGCTCCAGGTCAAGTACCGGTGGAAAGTTCGTCTCGGGAGAGGGGAGCAAAGGGACGGGTGGGGGTGAAGGGACGAGGGTGAACGGTAGCTGCGCGAGTCAGCCGACCGACCACGAGGACACCGGGTGGGATCGAACGGCTCCGGGGAGGGGCGTGAGGCAACCGACCGACCACGCAGGACACGCGTGGGGCCGAAGGGCCCCGGCCCGATCGGCGCGAGATGACCAACCGGCCCACGAGAGCCCCAGGTGGGGACGAACGGCTCCGGCTGAGCGGCGCCAGACAACCGACCGGCCACGGGGAGACCCGTGCGGCCGACAGCTTTGCCCGGGGCTGCGCGGCGCACGGCCAGCGATCGGCCACGAGTGGAACGGGGGCCGGGTTACGGCCCGGGCGGCCGACCGGCCTTGAAGAGACGTGGAGGAGGCCGGACGTCGCGAGACGGCCGGGCCACGAGGGGACCGGTCCGGCCGACTGTTCCTGACCGGGCGGCGCGGGGCGCGGCCAACAGTCAGCGACGAGTGGAACGGGGTCCGAATGCTACGCCCCGGGGCGGTCGAGCGGCGCTGCCTCGTCGGGGCGGCCCAGACCGGGGCGCCGAGTCAGGTGCCGCTGCCCCGGATGGCGCCGACCACGGCGCCGGTGAGGTCGTCGATGATCTCCTGTTCGCTCACCTCGGGGTGTTCGAGCCACCACTCCCCCGCCGCCTGGACCATGCCCACGACGGCGTGCGCGGCGATCTGGGCCCGCAGCCGATCCCTGATCCGGCCCTCGGTGAGCAACAGGTCCGCGAGCTCCTCCCCCAGGCGGCGCACCATCAGTCCGAGGTCGCTGCGGGTGCGCACGTCCTCGGAGGTGGCGCGGTCCATGAGGAACCGGTAGAGGTTGAGGTTCTGCGAGATCATCGACAGGTACGCGCCGACGGTGGCCCGCGCGCGCACGTCGAAGTCGGCGTGCTGGTACAGCTCGGAGCGGATGGCCTCGATGAGCGGGTCCACGTGGCGCTGGGCCAGCGCCTGGTAGAGACCGCCCTTGTCGCCGAAGTGCCGGTAGAGGATGGGTTTGCTGATTCCCGCCTCGGTGGCGATGGCGAGCATGGAGGCGTCGGGGCCGTCACGCTGGATCACCCTGTCGGCGGCGTCCAGGATGGTCCGCCGCCGCTCGGGGTCGCGGCCGCGCCCGCTCCGTCCCCGCCGGGGTGCCGCTGCGGGAGTGTCGTCGTCGGGCGCGGTCTGCTGAGTGTTTTCGAAGGCCACAAGCGTTCACCGTACTGGAGGGCGCGGCGCCGCGAACCGGAGCGCGGACGCGCCCCTCAGGTCGGGATGGCGATCCAGGTCGCGCGTGCCAGGGCGAGCACGCGGCCGTCACCGTCGTACAGGGCACTGCCGGTGTGGACCTTGCGACCGTCCACGGACTCCAGGTGGCCCATCACCACCTGTGTGGAGCCGACCGGCGGGACCGCCAGGACCTGGGCTGTCAGTCGGCCCAGGACGATGGGGCGGCCGGAGATGTCGCTGGACCAGCCGCCGGGGCAGTCCAGGGCGGCCCAGACCTGGGCGAGGGCGGCCGTTACGTCGCCGCCGTCCACCTCCGGGCGGACCTCCCACGTGCAGGCGACGGTGTTGCCGACTCCGTTGGGGCTATCGCCGGAGCGGACCCGCCCCGCGAACAGGCGCAGGCCCTCGCCCTCGGCGCGTTCGGGGCCGCAGCTGTAGCAACGCGGAAAGGGGTGGTCGTCCAACCCGGCGTAGCGTCCGCGGGCCTCCTCGGCCTCGGTGACGCCCACAGGTCCGCCGGGGATCAGCCCGGGGTCGAGGGGGTCTGCGGTGACGGCCTCGGCCACGAGGCGGGCGCGGTCCTCGGCCGCGGGGTCGACCAGGCGCAGGCCCTCAGCGGACTCCTCCACCGCGAGCGGCCGGTCCAGGGGCGGCGGGGTGCGCAGGGTGACCTGGACGGCGGGGCCGCCCGGGGCGGTCAGCCGCGCGGCGAGCAGTCCCGCACTGTAGCCGCCGTTGCCAGAGCCGTCCGGGCCGTTGAAGGCCGCCGGGATGGTGAGGGTGGGGGCGCCGTTGCCTGGTGTCATGGGCCACAGGCTAACCGGGGAGGTGGGTCGCGGCTCCGCCAGCCCCGTCCGGTGTGCGGGCCTCGGGCCGGGCGACGGATGGTGCTGGGGGACTGTGTGGCGTCAGCGGACGGGGCTCGGGGGTGGTGCACGTGTTGTTTCGGGAATCTCGCACGCGTGTTTCGATTGATTGCCTCCGAGTTTCCTTTCTTCACTTCGACCCCGCACGCAACCCGGCCAACACGAAGGGAAAAGCAGCCGCCTCCGATCCGATCCGTGAATCCCTTCATGGGATGACGTGACGATGGGCCTTCTCCATGACGTGGCGGGCCCGAGACCCAGCGAAGGCGCAGGTGATCAACGGACCAGAGGATGGCACAAAGTCCGCTTTCCTACTCAAAGTTCCTTTTTTGGCTAGCTTTGGGGCCAAATACGCCTCAGGTGGATAACAGCCCGTTGCGGACTATTGCCACGGGCTCACGCTCTGCCCAGAATCCGTTCTACTTCGATCCTGGATTCGTCCCCCAACGGCAGAGGAACCACTGCGTGAGAATCACCGGGAAGATCACCAAGGCCACGGCTGTGGTCGCGGCGGGAGCGCTCGTGCTCTCCGCCTGCTCGACGTCAGACTCCGGCGACGGCGGCGACGCCTCCTCCGGCTCCTCCACCATCACCTTGGCGTGGGACCAGGAGTACGACAGCTTCAACAACACCACCGCCGGAGCCAACTCCAGCAAGAACGCGATCATCAACCACCAGTTGACCAGCGGCTTCTGGTACTTCGGCGAAGGCGGCGCGGTCGCCCCCAACACCGACTTCGGGACCTACGACCAGGTCTCCGACGACCCGCAGATCGTCGAGTACTCGATCCACCCGGACGCCGTGTGGTCCGACGGGGAGGTCATCGACTGCTCCGACGCGCTGCTCTGGTGGGCGCAGCAGAGCGGCCGCTTCGAGTTCTCCTCCAACGGCACGGCGGGCGTCGAGGACACCCTCATGCCCGAGTGCGAGATCGGTGACAAGGACTTCGCGCTGGAGTACGAGGTCCCCTTCTCGGACTGGGCGAGCAACGGCCCGGGCAACGGCAACAACACCCTCATGCCCGCGCACGTGGTCGCCGAGCAGGGCGGACTCACCGTCGAGGAGCTCGTGGAGGCCATCCGCGACGAGGACCACGACGCCCTCGCCGACTCAGTCGAGTTCTTCAACGAGGGCTGGACCATCAGCGGCGCTCTGCCGGACTCCTCCCTCACCCCCTCCTCCGGTCCCTACCAGCTCGCCGGTTACGAGGCGGGGCAGTCGCTGACCCTGGAGCCGAACGAGAGCTGGTGGGGTGAGGCCCCCGCCACGTCCAACATCGTCGTGCGCTGGATCGCCTCCGACGAGCAGACCCAGGCCCTGGAGAACCGCGAGATCAACATCATGCGGCCCCAGCCCACGGTCGACCTGATCAACCAGGTCGAGGCCCTGGAGGGCGTGGAGTACCAGGTCTACGACGAGTACATCTACGAGCACCTCGACTTCAACTTCGACTCCAGCCCCTTCGAGGAGTACGAGCTGCGCGAGGCCTTCACCGAGTGCGTGCCGCGTCAGCTGATCGTGGACAACCTCATCAAGCCGGTCCAGCCCGACGCCGAGACCATGGACGTCCGCAACATCGCGCCCTTCGACCCGGGCTACGCGGAGGCCGTTGCCGCCAGCGGCGGCGACCAGTGGGCCGAGGTCGACCTCGACCGCTCCCGGGAGCTCCTCGAGGAGCTCGACATGGTCGGCCAGGAGGTGCGGCTCGGCTTCATCGGCGGCAACCCCCGCCGCCAGCAGACCGCGGAGCTGATCAAGGACTCCTGCGACCAGGCCGGGTTCGACGTCCAGATCAACGGTGAGGACACGTTCTTCGACACCGACGGCGGACTGTCGCAGAACACCTACGACGTGGCCATGTACGCGTGGTCCGGCTCGGCCCAGGTGAGCAGCTGGAACTCCACCTTCCGCTCCCCCGACGAGTGCACCGGCGAGGCCAAGGGCAACAACAACGGCTGCTACGCCAACGACGAACTGGACGGGCTGCTGGCCGACGTCCTCCAGGAGGCCGACCCCGACGCCCAGCTGGAGATCATCAACGAGATCGAGACGATCCTCTGGGACGACCTGGTGACGATCCCGCTCTTCAGCCACCCCGGCACCGCCGCGTGGAGCGACAACCTGGAGAACGTCATCCCCAACCCCGCACAGACCGACATCGTCTGGAACGTGTGGGACTGGTCGGTCCAGTAGGCCGCACCGCACCCAACGCGCGCGAACACCCGTGCCGTCCGGTCCCCACCCGGACGGCACGGGCCCCGGCCCGGCCGGGAGGGCCGACCCGTCGGCCGCGCGTGAACGTCCCCCTGCCTCCAGGAGTCAGCACCCGTGCTCGTCTTCATCGCGCGAAGACTCGTCGTCTCGGTCTTCGTGCTCTTCGCCGCGACCTTCGTGATGTTCGTCCTCGCGACCAACACCGGGGACCCGCTCGCCGACCTCCGCGAACTGCCGGAGAACGCCCGCGAGGCCGCAATGGCGGAGCGGATCGAGCGGATGCGCCTCGACCTCCCCGTCTACTCCCGCTACTTCCTCTGGCTCGGTGGCGCCCTCACCGGTGACTTCGGGGTGAACCGGCAGGGCCAGGACGTCAACGTCCTGCTCACCGACGCCGTCTCGGCCACGATGCAGCTGGTGGTGGCCGCCACCCTCCTCGCGATCATCATCGGCATCGCCATCGGTGTCGTGTCCGCGCTGCGCCAGTACAGCGGGTTCGACCACTCGGTGACCTTCGGTGCCTTCGTCGCCTTCTCCCTGCCCATCTTCTGGGTCGGGGTCCTGCTCAAGCAGTACGGCGCCATCGAGTTCAACAACTGGCTGGCGCAACCGGCCATCCCTCCCCTGGTCATCGCCGTGGTGGCTCTGCTCGCAGGGCTGGCCTGGAGTTCGTTGGTCGTGGGCGACCGGCGCACTCGGATCATCGCCTTCGCCGGTGCCGCGGCCGCCACGGCGGGGATCCTCACGTTCGTCTCGGTCACCCGGTGGTTCACCGACCCCGGGCTGGGCCCGGTGGTGGTGGCGGTCAGCGCCTTCGGCGCCGCCGTCGGCTTCAGCGTGCTGATCTCGGGGCCGAGTCCGAACCGGCCGATGTACGCCGCGTTGGCGTCGGCCGCGGTGGGCACGGTCATGTACTTCGCGCTGTCTCCGGTCCTGGCCGACCCCGGCCTGGCCGTCATCGGCGGCCTGGCCCTGGCCACCGTCGCCGTGTGCGTGGCGCTCGGCTACGGGATCGGCGGTGTGCTGTACCGGCGCGAGGCCGTGGCGACGGCTCTGTGGACGGGCCTGTTCACCGGCGGCGTCATCTTCGTCGACCGGATGCTGCGCTCCTTCGCCTCCTACAGCTCCTCCATGCAGGGCCGACCCATCTCCACCGTGGGTGCCCGCACCCCCAACTACCAGGGCACGTTCTGGGAGCTGTCACTGGACTCGGCGGGCCACCTGGCCCTGCCCACCCTGGCCCTGATCCTGGTGTCCCTGGCGACCTACACCCGGTACAGCCGCGCCAGCATGCTGGAGGTGATGAACCAGGACTACGTGCGCACGGCTCGGGCCAAGGGCCTGCCCGAACGCACGGTCATGACCCGGCACGCCCTCCGCAACGGGCTCATCCCCATCACGACCCTGGCCGCCTACGACTTCGGAACCGTCATCGGCGGGGCGGTGGTCACCGAGACGGTCTTCGGTTGGCGCGCGATGGGGCACCTGCTGCTCACCGGGCTCAACGAGGCCGACCCGGCACCCGTCATGGCGTTCTTCGTGGTGGCGGGCGGCGCGATCGTCCTGTTCAACATGGTCGCCGACATCACCTACGCCTACCTCGACCCCCGGATTCGGCTGTCATGACCGAGGGAGACACTCGATGACGACGCACCACGACGCCCCGCCTCCGGACCCCGAGGACGGTACGACCGCGCCCGGGCAACCGGACCCCGACGCCGCCGAGGGCCTGAACATCGCCGCCCGCACCCAGTGGCAACTGGTCCGCTCGCGGTTCTTCCGGCACCGGGCGGCCCTGCTCGGCATGGTTCTCCTCGCCGGGGTGGTCCTGCTGTCCTTCACCTCGATCGGGTTCGGTCCCGTGCCGGGCTGGTGGGACAAGTCGCCCTCCGCGACCGGCCCCCTCACCGACGGCGGCGACCCCACCCTGAGCCTGGTGCCCAGGTTCCTCGGCGGCGCCGGGCTGGCCCTGGGTGAGCACCCCTTCGGGCAGGACAACGTCGGCAAGGACTACTTCGCGCTGACCATGCGGGGCACCCAGGTCTCCCTGACCGTGGCCTTCCTGGTCGGGATCGTGGCCACGGTCGTGGCGACGGTGATCGGCGCCTGCGCGGGCTACTTCCGGGGCTGGACCGAGGCGGTGCTGATGCGCCTCACCGACGTCCTCATCGCGATCCCGCTGCTGGCGATCGCCGCGGCGGCCGCCAAGATCGCCGGGCAGGCCGGCATCGTCTACCTGGGGATCGTCCTGGGGCTGGTGACCTGGACCCAGACCGCCCGCCTGGTGCGGGGGTCGGTGCTGTCCCTGCGGGAGAAGGAGTTCGTGGAGGCCGCCCGTTCGGTGGGCACCTCCTCGGTCCGCATCATCTTCAAGCACATCCTGCCCAACACGGTGGGCGTGATCATCGTCAGCGTGACCCTGGCCATCGCCGCAGCGGTGCTGCTGGAGTCCGCGCTCTCCTTCCTGGGGATGGGCGTGCAGCCCCCGGACACCTCGCTGGGACGGCTGATCACCGACTACCGGAGCGCGATGGGCACCCGCCCCTGGCTGTTCTACTGGCCCGGCCTCTTCATCATCCTGATCGCGCTGTCGGTGAACTTCATCGGCGACGGCCTGCGAGACGCCTTCGACCCACGACAGAACAGGGTGCGTGACTGATGACCCAGACACCCGCCATCCCCCCGCCGCCCGGCCCCGTGCCGGACCCGGCCCTCGGTGCGGCGGTCACCGACGCAGCCGGGGAGGTGCACACCGCCCGCACCCTCTCCGACGCCAAGGCCCCCACCGAGCACGAGGTCCTGCGCGTCGAGAACCTCTCCGTGGAGTTCCCCACCGACGACGGCGTGGTCAGAGCCGTGCGCGACGTCTCCTACACCCTGCGGGAACGCGAGGTCCTGTCCATCGTCGGCGAGTCCGGCTCGGGCAAGTCGGTCTCCTCGATGGCGCTGCTGGGTCTGCTGCCCCGCAGCGCACGCGTCAGCGGCAGGGTGCTCTACCGGGGCCGGGACCTGCTGGCGATGCGGCAGAAGGACCTGCGCTCCCTGCGCGGCCGACGGATCTCGATGGTGTTCCAGGACCCCATGACGGCGCTCAACCCCGTGCACACCGTCGGGGACCAACTGGCCGAGGCGGTCCGGGCGCACAGCCTGGTTCCGCCCCGCAAGGCGCTCGAACGCGCCCGCGAGATGCTCGACCTGGTGGGCATCCCGCAGGCCGCGCAGCGCCTGCGCAGCTATCCGCACGAGTTCTCCGGCGGCATGCGGCAGAGGGTCATGATCGCCATGGCGATCATCAACGACCCCGACGTGATCATCGCCGACGAGCCGACCACGGCTCTGGACGTCACCGTGCAGGCCCAGATCCTGGAGAAGCTGCTGGAGGTCAAGGACACCGTCAACGCGGCGATCCTGCTGATCACGCACGACCTCGGGGTGGTGGCGGGCCTGGCCCACCGGGTCCTGGTCATGTACGCGGGCCGCCCCGTGGAGATCGGGGGGACCGACGAGGTGTTCTACCGGACCCGGATGCCGTACACGGCGGGGCTGCTCGGCTCGACCCCGTCAATGACCTCGGAGCGCCGCGAACGCCTGCGGCCCATTCTCGGCACCCCTCCGTCCCTGATCAACCTGCCTCGGGGCTGCCCGTTCTCCCCGCGCTGTCCGCTGGCCGACGCCACCTGCCGGTCGGCCGAGCCCGAACTGGTCGAGGTGGACGGACCCGACAGCGGCCATCTGGCCGCCTGCCATCACAGTGACCGGCTGGTGGACGTGGCGGACCCGACGACCTTCTTCCGCAACGGGGGGACGCGATGACGACCGCGCCAGAGGAACCCGGTACCCAGACGGACCCGGACACCCCGCTGCTCGACGTCCGGGACCTGGAGGTGCGCTTCCCGGTGCACGGCTCCGGGCTCCTGCGCCGCGTGGTCGGTCAGGTGCACGCGGTCAACGGGGTCAACCTGCGGTTGGCCGAACGCGAGACCCTGGGCGTGGTCGGGGAGTCGGGCTGCGGCAAGTCCACCACCGGCCGGGCCATCCTCCAGCTGGTCTCCCCCACCGCCGGTTCGGTGCGCTTTCGCGGGGAGGAGCTCACCACGATGTCGGCGGCGAGGATGCAGCGGGTCCGCCGCGAGGTGGGCATGGTCTTCCAGGACCCCTACGCCTCGCTCAACCCCCGGCTCCCGGTCAACGACATCATCGCCGAACCCCTCAAGGTGCACCGGCGCTGGCGTGACGGCGGACCGGACCGGGTGGCCGAGCTGCTGCGGATGGTGGGTCTGAGCCCCGAGCACGGGAACCGCTACCCGCACGAGTTCTCCGGCGGTCAGCGGCAGAGGGTCGGGATCGCCCGGGCTCTGGCGCTGGAACCCAGCCTCCTGGTGCTCGACGAACCCGTCTCCGCGCTGGACGTCTCGGTCCAGGCCGGGGTGGTGAACCTGTTGGCGGAGCTCCAGGAGCGGCTGGGCCTGTCCTACGTGTTCATCGCGCACGACCTGTCGGTGGTGCGGCACATCTCGGACCGGGTGGCGGTGATGTACCTGGGCGGGGTGGTGGAGACCGGCACCCGCGAGGACGTCTACGACCGGGCCTCGCACCCGTACACGATCGCCCTGTTGTCCGCGGCGCCCTGGGCCGACCCGCGTACGGAGCGGGTGCGGGAACGGATCGTCCTCACCGGTGACGTGCCGAGCCCGGTGAACCCGCCCAGCGGCTGCCGGTTCCGTACGCGCTGTTGGAAGGCGCGGGACCTGTGCGCGGAGGAGGCCCCCGAGCTGGTGGACCGGGGAGCGGGCCACCCGGTGGCCTGCCACTTCCCGGAGTAGGGGGCGGGGCGCGGGGCGTGTTCGCCCCGCGCCCGGCCGCTTCCTTGGCCCGTGGGCCGTGCCTAGCGGATCGGCAGGCCGGTGACGGTGCGGCCGATGATGAGCCGCTGGATCTCGCTGGCGCCCTCGAAGATGGTGAAGATGGAGGCGTCCCGGTGCCAGCGTTCCACCGGGTAGTCCCGCGTGTAGCCGTTGCCGCCCAGGATGCGCAGAGCGTTCTGGGTCACGAAGGTGGCCGTCTCGGAGGCATAGAGCTTGCTCATGGAGCCCTCGGCGTTGGTGAAGTCCTTGCCGTTGCGGGCCATCCACGCGGCTCGCCACACCAGCAACCGCGCGGCGTCGATGCGGGTGGCCATGTCCGCCAGGAGGAAGGCCACTCCCTGGTTGTCACCGATCGGCCTGCCGAACTGCTCGCGCTGGACTGAGTAGTCACGGGCGTACTCGTAGGCGGCCCGGGCGCAACCCACCGCCATGACACCCACGCTCGGGCGGGAGGCCTCGAAGGTCTTCATGGCGGCCTGGCCCTTGGAGCGTTTGCCCTCCTTGGCCCGGGCGATCCGCTCGTCCAGCTTCTCCTTCCCACCCAGGAGGCAGGAGCCGGGGACGCGGACCTCGTCGAGGACGACCTCGGCGGTGTGGGAGGCGCGGATGCCGTGCTTGGCGAACTTCTGCCCCTGGGAGAGGCCCGGGGTGTTGGGCGGGATGATGAACGAGGCCTGCCCTCGCGAACCCAGCTCGGGCTCCACCGAGGCCACGACGACGTGGACGTCGGCGATGCCACCGTTGGTGGCCCAGGTCTTGACGCCGTTGATCACCCACTCGTCCCTGGCCTGGTCGTAGACGGCGCGGGTGCGGATGGCGGAGACGTCCGAACCGGCGTCGGGCTCAGAGGAGCAGAACGCCCCGAGCTTGATGTCGTCGGCGGATCCGAACATCTGCGGCACCCACTCGAAGAGCTGTTCCTGGGTGCCGTTGGAGGCGACGGACACGGCCGCCAGGCCGGTGCCGGTGATCGCCAGGGCGATGCCCGGGTCACCCCAGTACAGCTCCTCGAAGGCGACGGGGATACCGAGTCCGCTGGGCTCCAGCCACTGGTTGGCGAAGAAGTCCAGGGAGTAGAGCCCGATCTTGGCGGCCTCCTGGATGATCGGCCAGGGGGTCTCCTCCCGCTCGTCCCACTCGGCGGCGGCTGGGCGGATGACGTCGGCGGCGAACCCGTGGGCCCAGTCCCGGACGTCGCGAACATCCTCGCTCGGTTCCAGGCTGAAGACGGGCGCGGTGGCCTCACTCATGCGCTTACATCCTTTGTTGGATCCTCCGGGGGCGGAGGGACGACCATTAAGTGCTACCAACGGTAACAGTCCGTCTGGACAGGCACAACGGATCGCGAACGCCGGAACGGGGAAGAGTCGTGACGTGCGTCTGTCCGGTGTTTGCCACCCCGCTCACACACTGGGAGACGGGGGTGTCAGCAGTGCCAGGAACAGTGTGGACCGGAACGATCAGCTTCGGACTGGTGTCGGTCGGGGTGCGCATGTACTCCGCACGTGAGAGACACGGGCCCACCGTCCACCAGTTCGTGCGCGGGACCAACGCGCGCGTCCGCTACCAGCGCGTCAACGAGGACACCGGCGAGCGTGTGGCGAACGAGGACATCGTCAAGGGCGCCGAGGTCGACGACTCCGACTCCTTCGTGCTCCTCGAACCCGCGGACATGGAGCAGATCCAGCCCGGGCGGAGCAGGACCCTGGAGATCGAAGGGTTCATCTCGGCCGAGGACGTCGACCCGCTGTGGTTCTCGTCCACCTACTACCTCGGTCCGGACAAGAGCTCCGCGAAGCCGTACCAGCTCCTCCTGGCCGCTTTGGAGGAGTCCGGCAGGGCTGGCCTGGGGACGCTGGTCATGCGCAACCGGCAGCACCTGGCCCTGATCGCCCCACAGCAGGGTGTCCTCACGGCGAGCACCCTGTACTGGCCGGACGAGATCCGCGACCCCGAGGACGTCATGCGGCCTCCCAGCGGTGAGGTCGACAAGGGCGAACTCCGGCTCGCCTCCCAGCTGATCGACGCGATGAACACCGAGTGGGAGCCGTCGCAGTACTCCGACGAGTACGAGCGTCGGCTGGAGGAGCTCATCGCCACGAAGGCGCGGGGGGGCACGGTCAGCTACGAGGGCAGGGAGCCCGAGGAGAAGGGCGAGGGCAAGGTCGTCGCGTTGGACGACGCACTGCGCGCGTCCCTGAAGCAGAGGAAGAAGGACCGGGCGGCGAAGTCCGGACGGGGCGGACGCGCCCCCGCTCCGAGGTCCTCGGAGGACCACCAGCCCACCAAGAGCGAGCTCCTGGAGCAGGCCAGGCAGCTCGACATCCCCGGCCGCTCCCGTATGAGCAAGGACGAACTGGCCGACGCGATCTCCAAGGCCAGCTGACCGCTACTCCGCGTCCAGGTCCCGTGGCACGTCACCGGGCGTCAGGTCCGGGCGCGCGCGCAGGTACTGGACGACGTGCCGCCACCGGCCGGACACCTCCGCCGAGTCCGGGCACACCTCCACCACCAGGTCGGGGACGACCCGCGTGTAGCTCTGGCGGGACTCGTCCCCGCCCCATGTCGCGGCGAGGAGCCGGGGCCAGGGGTGGTCGTCGGTCTTGACGACGTGCCCCGCGAGCTCCTCGGACTGGTCCGGGGAGAGGTCCGAGGTCCGACCCGCCACCCTCAGCTCCCCGGTCGCGGAGTCCACGCGCCCGAGGATGAGGGCGCGTGGAGCTCGTGCGTGGCCGACGATCCCGCCGACGATCGCCTCGGTGGTGACGCGGTGCTTCCACTTGCGCCAGTCCCTGCGGCCCGGCCGGTAGGAACGGCGGGCGTCCTTGACCATCACGCCCTCCACACCGACGGCGGGCATCTCCTCCCACCACTGCATGGCCACCTCGGGGTTGTCGGTCTGCCAGCCGAGCGTGAGCGGCGAGGGCTGCTCGACCAGTCCCATCAGGTGTTCGAGTTCCTCACGCCGGTGGGAGAGCGCACGGTGCGCGAGGTCCCGGCCGCCAGCTCTGAGCAGGTCGAACACCACGAGGTGGCACGGGTCCGTGCGGGCCAGGGCGCGGGCGTGGCGGGCCGAGGCTCCGTTGCGCCTGAGCAGGGCACCGAAGTCCAGCCGCCCGTCCCGCGCCCAGTGGATGATCTCCCCGTCCAGCAGGACCCCCTCGGGCAGCTGCTGGGCCAGGGCGTCGACGATCTCCGGGAACCGCTGGGACAGCAGCCTTCCCTGTTTGCTGGTCAGGCGGACGGGTCCGGTCTCGGCCAGGCATCTGAAACCGTCCCACTTCGGCTCGTAGAGCAGGCTCTCACCGGTGGGGAGATGGTCGACGGCGCTTGCGAGCATCGGTTCCACGCCTGCCCCCTACCCCGCAGCAGCTCATCGGGAGACCAATTCCCAGCTAAGGCACCGCCCCGGGTCTCTCGCGCCCTGGGGTGCTTGACACGCGCGCGCGCACGTCTGAATGATGCGGGTCCCACCCCCCACCCCCTTCCCGGAGGCGACCATGGCTTCGCACTACGGCGACTACCAGCTGGAGATCTACCTCGACGGCCTCACCGGCGTCGTCCCCTCCCACCCCGTGACCTTCGCCGAACTGGAGCGCAGGGCCGCCGAGACGCTCCCCCCGTGGGTGTGGTCCTACGTGGCGGGGGGCGCGGGCGACGAGCACACCCAGGAGGCCAACGCCGCCGCGTTCCACCGGTGGGGCCTGTACCCGCGCATGTTCGTGGGCGCCAAGGAGCGCGACACCGGCGTTGACCTGTGCGGTGTCCGCCTGGCCTCACCGCTGATGATGGCCCCGGTCGGGGTGGTCGGACTCTGCTCCCAGGACGGGCACGGCGACCTGGCCACCGCTGAGGCCGCCGCGCGCACCGGGGTCCCGATGATCGCCTCCACGCTGTCCCAGGACCCGTTGGAGGAGGTCGCCGCGCGGTTCGGCGACACCCCGGGGTTCTTCCAGCTGTACACGCCGACCGACCGCGAACTGGCGGCCAGTCTGGTACGTCGCGCCGAGGCGGCCGGGTTCGCGGGGATCGTCGTCACCCTGGACACCTGGGTCACCGGCTGGCGCCCGCGCGACCTGGCCACCGCCAACATGCCGATGCTGCGCGGACACTGCCTGGCCAACTACACCTCCGATCCCGTCTTCCAGGAGCGGGTGGGCTCCGACGCCCCTGGCGACGCCGTGGTGGCGCACTGGGCCGGCGTGTTCGGCAATCCGCTGACCTGGGAGGACCTTCCCTGGTTGCGGTCCCTGACCGACCTGCCGCTGATCGTGAAGGGTGTGTGCCACCCCGACGACGCCCGTAGGGCGGCGGACGGGGGCGTGGACGCCGTCTACGTGTCCAACCACGGCGGCCGCCAGGCCAACGGCGGCATCCCGGCCCTGGAGTGCCTGCCGGACGTGGTCGCGGCCACGGACCTGCCGGTGGTCTTCGACTCCGGGGTGCGGTCCGGCACCGACGCGGTCAAGGCCCTGGCGCTGGGCGCGACGGCGGTGGCGGTCGGCCGTCCCTACGTCTACGGGCTGGCCCTGGGCGGCGCGGACGGGGTCGTGCACGTGCTGCGGTCGATGCTGGCCGAGGCGGACCTGCTCATGGCGGTCGACGGCTACCCCTCGCTGTCCGACCTCACCCCGGAGGCGCTGCGGGACCTGCGGGCCTGATCGGTTCCGGGAACCGAAGGGCCCGGAGACGACCGTGAGGGGGCCGAAGCCGTGGGCGTCGGCCCCCTCGTGTTGGTGGGCGGGTGGGGCGTCAGTCCTGGCTGTGGCCCTCCAGGAAGGTGTAGACGTCGTGTTCGTCCACACCGGGGAAGGTGCCCGAGGGCAGTGCCGACAGCACGTGGGAGTGGGCGCGGGCCGAGGGCCACACGTTGCCCTCCCACCGGCTGGCGAGCTGCGCGGGCGGCCGCACACAGCATTCGCCGTTGGGGCAGTTGGACTTGGTGCGGTTGGTGGTCTCGCGTCCGCGGAACCAGCGGGACTCCTTGTAGGGCACGCCCAGGGTGATGGCGAAGTTGCGCTCGCGGCTGGGGTCCACGTGGGCCACGCACCAGTGGGTGCCGTTGGGCTTGTCCGTGTACTGGTAGTAGATCGAGTACCGGTCCGGTGACTGGAAGACCTGGCGGCCCGACCACTGACGGCACATGCGCTGGCCCTCGATGGCGCCCGAGTCGTCCGTGGGGAAGACCAGACCGTCGTTCTCGTAGGCCTTGTAGATGATGCCGGTCTCGTCGTTGCGGATGAAGTGGCAGACCAGGTCCAGGTGGCGGTGGGCCAGGTTGGTGAACCGGTGCGCCGCCATCTCGTAGGAGACGGAGTAGACGTCCCTCAGGTCCTCCACGGACAGGTCGCGCGCCTTCTTGGCCTCCTGGAGGTAGGTGACCGCCGTGCTCTCGGGGATGAGGACGGCCGCGGCGAAGTAGTTGGCCTCCACGCGCTGGCGGAGGAAGTCGCCGAAGTCGCGGGGCTGGCTGTGGCCGAGGATCACGTGGCCCAGCGTCTGGAGGAGGATCGTGCGCGGGCTGTGCATGCCGAGCGTGGTCTCGCGCTTGAGGTAGATGCGGCGGTTGACGTGGTCGGTCAGGGAGCGCACCGAGCGGGGAAGGTCCTGCACGTACTTCAGGGAGAACCCGTGGTGGGTGGCGATCGCGAGTATCTGCCCCTGGGAGAGGGGACCGGCCGTGTAGTTGACCGCCGAGAGGGTGTCGGCGGCCGCGGCCTCGATGGTCTCGAAGTAGTTGCCCCGCTCGCGCATCTGGCGGCGCAGGTCGGCGTTGGCCCGGCGCGCCTCCTCGGGGGTGGCGGTCGGCTTGGCGTTGCGTCTCTTGAGCTCGTCGTAGAGCCCCACGATGTGTTCGAGGACGTCGTTGGGGACCCGCTTGCCGACCTTCAGGTGCGGAAGGTTGAGGCCTTGGTAGAGGGAGTCACGCTGGGCCTCCTCGACGGCGATCTCCAGCTGCGCGCGGCGGCTCGGGGGCTGCTTCGACAGGAGTTCCTCGACGGACACGTCGAGGGCGGAGGCCAGGGACGTGAGCAGGGAGAGCTTGGGTTCACGTTTGCCGTTCTCCAGAAGGGAGAGCTGCGAGGGCGCCCGACCGACGCGTTCCCCCAGGTCGGACAGGGTCATCCCGCGCGCCTTGCGCAGATGACGGAGCCTCTGGCCAAACGTGACGAGATCCAGGTCACCTGTCAAAGACGGTATTTCTTCAGCACCAAAGTACGCCATGGCTTCATCTTACGGAAAGAAACAACGATCTTCACCAGATTTCCAGTGGAAAACCCTTGGATCTTGCCCAAGAATCATAGTTACCGGCGGGGAACTTACCGCTCAGGGGCTCACCCCCTGGCCCTTGGCAGGACACTCGACCGGTGCGAAGACCTTGGGGACTACACGTAAGGCGGGATCGAACATGAGCACCAGCGCTCGACGTCAGGAAGCCAGCGCCGCACTCCAGCGCGACTGGGAGACCAACCCCCGGTGGGCCGGTATCGAGCGCACCTACTCCGCCGACGACGTCGTCAAGCTGCGTGGTTCGGTCACCGAGGAGCACACCCTGGCCCGGCGCGGCGCCGAGCGCCTGTGGGACCTGCTCCACACCGAGGACTACGTCAACAGCCTCGGCGCGCTCACCGGCAACCAGGCGGTCCAGCAGGTCCGTGCCGGTCTCAAGGCCATCTACCTCTCCGGGTGGCAGGTGGCAGCCGACGCCAACCTCTCCGGCAGCACCTACCCGGACCAGAGCCTCTACCCGGCCAACTCGGTCCCGGCCGTCGTCCGCCGCATCAACAACGCGCTGATGCGCGCCGACCAGATCACCTGGTCCGAGGGTGACGACAGCGCACCCGAGTGGCTGGCCCCGATCGTGGCCGACGCCGAGGCCGGTTTCGGTGGCGTCCTCAACGCCTACGAGCTCATGAAGGGCATGATCGCCTCGGGCGCGGCCGGTGTCCACTGGGAGGACCAGCTCGCCTCCGAGAAGAAGTGCGGCCACCTGGGCGGCAAGGTCCTGATCCCGACCAGCCAGCACGTCAAGACCCTGAACGCCGCCCGCCTCGCCGCGGACGTCGCCGGTGTCCCGTCCCTGGTCATCGCGCGGACCGACGCCCAGGCCGCGACCCTGATCACCAGCGACATCGACGAGCGCGACCAGGCCTTCACCACCGGTGAGCGCACCGCCGAGGGCTTCTACCGCTTCCGCAACGGCGTCGAGGCGTGCGTGGCCCGGGGCCTGGCCTACGCCCCGCACTCCGACCTGCTCTGGATGGAGACCGCGACCCCCGACCTCGAGGTCGCCCGCGACTTCGCCGAGCGCATCAAGGCCGAGTACCCGGACCAGATGCTGGCCTACAACTGCTCGCCGTCCTTCAACTGGAAGCGTCACCTCGACGACGCGACCATCGCGAAGTTCCAGCGCGAGCTGGGCCACATGGGCTACAAGTTCCAGTTCATCACCCTGGCGGGCTTCCACTCGCTCAACCACTCGATGTTCGACCTGGCCAAGGGTTACGCCCGCAACGGCATGACGTCGTACGTCGAGCTGCAGGAGGCCGAGTTCGCGTCCGAGGCCGACGGCTACACGGCGACCCGCCACCAGCGCGAGGTCGGCACCGGCTACTTCGACGCGATCAGCACGACCATCTCCCCCGAGGCCAGCACCACGGCTCTCACCGGTTCCACCGAAGAAGACCAGTTCTCAGCGGCTCACTGACCCTGGTCTTCGTCCCTGAGGCCGTCCCTCCCCGCTTTCGTGGCTGGGGCGGGGCGGGACGGCCTCCCCTTGGCCGTCGGCCATGCGCGGTCCGTGTCACTCGCGCATGACCGGCGGCTCTTCGGCGTGTCCGAGAAGTCCGCGCGCGGGCGTGTGGCGCGTATACGGTGTCTCCAAGCAACGGGTAACGGAACAGTCAAGTCCGCCCCTCGCGGACCCCTCCGGGCCGCCCCCACGGCCCCGGAGCGTTCGACCGACCACCCGGGGCACCCATTCGCCGACCACACGGAGCCGACGTGAAATTCGATGTCACCAGCAGAGCGACCCTCTCCACGACCCGCCGCGTAGTGGCGGCGGGTGCGATCGCCGCCGTCGCCGTGTTCGGCGCGGCCGCCTGCGAGAACACCGACGACCTCGAACAGGAGGTCAGGGACGGGATCGAGCAGGAGGTCGAGGAGAACATCGAGGAGGGCATCGATGACGTCATCGGCGGCGGCGACGGCGACGAGGGCGGGGACGAGGGAGGCGACGGTGACGGCGACGAGGGTGACGACGACTAGGTCAGCCGTCCTCTCCCGGCCGGGGCCTTGAGCCTCGGCCACCGACCCGACGCCCTTCCGTCCTTCCCGGGGGTCGCGGCCTCCCGCGCCGACAGCGCGTAGATTCGACGCGTGACCGACAGAACCGACCCCGACCCGCGCGCTCCCCGCCCCTTCCCCGACGGCTCCGCCGAGGGGGCGCGCGCGGGAACCACCGTCCCGCACATGCTCGCCAGCCGCTCACTGATGCGCTGGGAGGTGTTGTGCGTCCTCGCCCTGTCTCTGGGCGCCGCCGCCGTGTCGGCGACCATCTCCTTCCTGGGCGTGCTCACCGCTCCCGAGTCGATGGCCGACCAGACCGCCAACCTCATCCGCTCGCGGGCCGAGGACCGTCCGTGGCTGGACCTGTCCTTCCAGCTGTACTCGGTGCTCTTCGCCTTCGCCCCCGTGGCACTGGTGGTGTACCTGCTGCACCGGGGCGGGGAGTCCGCGCGCACGGTCGGGTTCGACCTGCGCCGTCCGGGGTTCGACACCTGGAGCGGTCTGGCCCTGGCCGCACTGATCGGCACCGGCGGGCTGGTCGTGTACCTGGTCTCCTGGCAGCTGGGACTCACACGCACCATCGTGCCCAGCACCCTGGACGGCAACTGGTGGGACACCCCTGTCCTGCTGCTCCAGGCGCTGAAGAACGGCGTCCTGGAGGAGGTGATCGTGGTGGGCTACCTGCTGCACCGGCTGGGGCAGATGGGGTGGTCGCCGTGGAAGGCGGTGCTGGCCAGTTCGGTTCTGCGCGCCTTCTACCACCTGTACCAGGGTGTCGGGATGTTCTTCGGCAACCTGGTCATGGGGCTGGTGTTCGGCTGGTTCTACCTGCGCTACGGCCGGGTGATGCCGCTGGTGGTCGCGCACACGGTGATCGACGTCGTGGCGTTCGTGGGTGCGGTGTACCTCATCGGCCGGATCGACTGGCTGCCAGTCTGACCCGTCGTCTCAGGCCGCCCGCTGGGCCGCCTTCGCGGCGATCGCGTCCTCCAGGTAGCGGGGGCGGCCGAGGAGGAGGCCGACGACGAGGTTGACGAGCACCAGGCCGATCACCATCGCCATCGGTGCGTGCCAGTCACCGCTCGTCTCGTGCAGGAGTCCGAACAGGAACGGCCCGGCACCGCCGAGCAGGTAGCCCAGGCTCTGGCTGGAGGCGGACATGGCGGCGGTGCCCTCGGCCGTACGGGTGCGCACGGCGAAGACGGTCAGCGCCAGGACGAAGCTGCCGAGGCCGATCCCGACGAAGGTGGTCCACACCCAGGTGCCGTTGAGCGGGGACACCCACATACCGGTGAAGCCCACCAGGTAGGCGGCGACGAAGAGCAACACGAAGGGGCGCTGGTCGCGCACGCGGACGATGAGCGAGGGCATGACGAGTGACATCGGGATGCCCAGCGCGGTGAGGTAGGCCAGCATCACCCCGGCGGACTGGGCGTCCAGTCCCTGGTCGCGGAGCATCTGCGCGAACCAGCCGAACATGATGTAGGCGATGGAGGACTGGGTTCCGAAGTACAGGACGCCCTGCCATCCGAGCCCGGTGCCGAGCACCTGCCGGACGCTGAGGGCCGCGCGGGCGTCGCCGGGAGCGGGCTCGTGGCGCAGGGCCAGGAGCCACGGAAGCGCCGCGACCAGACCGAACAGGGCGTAGGCGCCCAGGGCGATCCGCCAGTCACCGGTGGCCCGTTCCAGGGGGACGGTGGCGGCGGCCGCGATCGCGGTGCCCACGGCCAGACCGGTGGTGTACACCGTGGTCATCAGACCCACACGGTGGGGGAAGTGCTGCTTGACCAGGGCCGGGAGGATGACGTTGCCGACTGCGCCGCCGGCGAGCGCCACGACGCTCAGGGTGAGGAACAGCCAGGGTTCGGGGGCCATGGCCCGCGTGACGAGTCCGAGGGTGACGGCGGTCAGCGCGAGGACGAGCAGGCGGTGGGAGCCGAGACGGCGGCTGAGCATGGGGGTGAGCCCGCCGAAGACCGCGAAGCACAGGACGGGGAGCGTAGTGAGGACACCGGCGCCCACCGCGGTCATGCCCAGCCCCTGGGTGACCTCACCGAGGACGGGGCCCACGCTCGTGATCGCGGTGCGCAGGTTGAGCGCGGCGAGGGCGATGGCGACGGCGATCAGAACGAGAGCCGCGCGGGTCGCGGCTCTGGGCTGGTCGGTACCGGGAAGCGGGGTGCCCTGCGCTGCGTTCTCGCGCGTGGGGGTGACGCTCATAGGACGTGGCTCACAAATTCGTAGGATGACCCTATGTACTTCATGAGGATAACGCATTGCCGTTCGGGGCCTATTCCTGCGCCCAACTGGTCTAGGCTCCCTCCTTAACCGTTCCCTACCCGTGCGCTGGGCCTGTCATCCGGCGACCCGCCCCTAGGAGGTATGAGCGTGCCCCTCGCGTCGACACGCCGGACCGGTCTCGTCGACCAGGTCATCAGTCAGCTACGAGCCCAGATCGACTCCGGTGAGTGGGGCGTCGGCGACCGCATCCCCACCGAGTCCGAGCTCTCCGAACAACTCGAGGTCGGACGCAACACCGTCCGCGAGGCCGTCAGGGCCCTCGCCCACGCGGGCCTGCTGGAGATCCGCCAGGGAGCGGGGACCTTCGTCCGCGCCTCCAGCGAGCTCGGCGGAGCCCTCCGCCGCCGCCTGGAACGCTCCCGCCTGCGGGAGAACCTGGAGGTGCGCCGCGCGCTGGAGGTCGAGGCCGCGCGCCTTGCCGCCATGCGCCACAGCGAGGAGGACATGGCCGACATCGACCGCGCCATGGCCCTTCGCGAGGAGGCCTGGCGGACCAAGGACATGGGTGCCTTCGTGGAGGCCGACTTCACGTTCCACCGCGCCGTGGTCAACGCCACGCACAACACCCTGCTCATCGACCTCTACGACGACATCGCGCAGGTCGTCTACGCCAGCATCGCGCACACCGCCTACGAGCAGAGCGCCGAAGCCTCCGACGGTCCCTCCTCCGCCACCGAGGGCATCGACCACAGCGGCCTGACCGAGGCCGTCCGGGAGGCGGACCCCGTCCGCGCCGCCCGTGAGGCCACCTGTTACCTCGACGAACTCCTCTCCCTCACCGAGGACTGAGTCACCCGGGGACGAACACGGGAGCGGGCCCGGACCCCTGATGGGTCCGGGCCCGCTCCCGGGGTCGGGTCGAGCGCCGTGCGGGCGGCCCGCCCCGGCCCCCAGCTCCCCCGGC
>NZ_JAGPXK010000040.1:0-31654 GCF_018070675.1 Nocardiopsis sp. B62
GGGGGGCGCCGCCACTGACTGTCTGACCGGATCCTGAGTGACGTCGAACGGGGAGACGTCCTCACGGATGGGTCAGCGGGTGAAGTCGTCGGCACCTCGGCCGGGACCGTGGACGAACTCGCGCAGGGGCTCGTCCCTGGGCACGGGCGGGTAGGTGGGCTGGTCCTGGGCGGGCACCGTGCGAGTGCCGATCTCCAGGCCCTGGGCCAACATCACGCCGGTGACCGCGTTGCGCAGGTCGGGCAGCATCGCGTACAGCACGTCACCGGGGCAGGCCGTCGCGTTGAAGTCCCGGTGGCCGAGGATCGCCTCCTGCGGGTTGAGGCCGTAGGCGCCGCACAGCCAGGCCAGGGTGGACACCAGGGAGTCCGTGAGGGCCTGGGTGGGGCCCTCGTCCATGTAGGTGCCCTCGTTCTCGATGCCCACGCACGTGCTGTTGTTGTTGGCCACGTGAGAGCCCACGCAGTGCTGGCCCTCGCGGACGGCCGGGACGGCGCGGTCGCGGCCCTCCATGATGTGGCCGCCACGGCTGATCGTGAACTGCTGGCCCGCGTCCGCCCAGCCGTTGCTGTCCATGTGGAAGTTCTGGATGGAGCGGGACAGCGCCAGCGCGTGCCCCTCGGAGTGGTCGGCGCTGTTGGCGGTCGCCGTGTGGTGCACGACCACGAAGCTGGGCGGGGCCGCCAGGACCTGGATGGGGGTCGACGGGGGGCGGGCGCCCCAATCGGCGCGGAAGTACATCGGCGGTTCTGCTGCCGCGGCAGTGTCGGCGTACGCGGTGGAGACGCCGAACGCGCCTCCAGCCAAGGCCGCGCCGGAGGCGACGGCCGCGCCTCGAAGGACCGTGCGCCGGTCCGGTCCGTGTCGCTGTGGCATGGGGGAGACCCTTCTGATGGGAGCCGGTTACTTGCCAGTTCACAACTGAACATGGATGGCTCACCGCACGCAAAGGGTCCCTTACGAGATTCTGCTGTCCGATATCGGACAAAAGGTAAACCCCTTGCCCCTCTGTTCAGTAAGAGAACGCTGGGGTAAGGGGTGACCTTTGTTGCTGGTGTTTCCTGGCGTCTTCCGGCACGCCGCGATCTGGTCAGGCGACCTTCGCGGGCTCCTCGGCGCTCGTGCCCCGAGTCCCGTCCGTGCGCTCGGCCGGATCGGTCAGACGTCCGGTCCGGTGCAGCCACCAGTCGGCGGGCAGCGTGCCCAGGGGAGGGATGGAAGCGGCCAACGCGACCAGGGTCGGCCACACGCCCCAGCGCAGACGGTAGGCGGCGATCAGGGCAACCAGCACGTAGACCATGAAGGCGCCGCCGTGCAGCGGGCCGAAGATCTGAACGCCCAGCTCGCTGCCGTTGCCGAGGTGCTTGAAGTACATGCCGACGAGGAGTCCGGCCCAGGTGAAGGCCTCGAAGACGGCCACCACACGGAAGGTTCGGGCGATCAGGGTCGTGATGCTCAACGGGGTTCCTCGGGCTCGTCGCTGTTCGGGGAGGGTCCCGAGGGACTCCCGGGCCGCAACCAGGCTAGGTCACCCCAGTCGGGACCCGGTTCCGGGGGCGACTGTTGACATTCCGCAGGGGGAGCGAGCCCGAGTACCGTCTCCCCATGCAGATCCAGGTGTGCTGCCCCGTCGACGACGGGGAACTCTCCCGCCTCCACGCCGATGCCTTCGGGCACGAGCCTCTCCTGGTTCCCTGGTCTGAGCGGCTGGAACGTCACAGCCGCTCTTGGGTCGGGGCCTTCGACGAGGGAAAGCTCGTGGGCTTCGTCCACGCGGTGTGGGACGGGGGAGCGCACGCCTTCCTCCTGGACACGGCCGTTTCCTCTGGTCACCAGCGTCGCGGGGTTGGTGGTCGAGTTGTCGCCGCGCTCATCGGTGACCTACGAGAGTTGGGCATCGACTGGCTGCACGTCGACTACGAACCCCACCTTGAGGGCTTCTACGAGTCCTGCGGATTCCGCCACACTCGAGCGGGTCTGCTCCGCGTCTCCGGGTGAGGCGCTGTCAATGCTGCTTCGCAGAGAGGGACAGAGCCTTCATCCCCTGATTGAGCGGGGGCAGCCCACTGGGCCGCACTCGCCTGGTTCTGCGCGGATCGGGGCCCGTGTCGCGGCTGGTCACCGTCGCGAACGAAAGGCGGCAGCGAAGGAGGGAGCGCCCCCAGGCCTACGCGGATCGGTGCCCGTGTCGCGGCTGGTCACCGTCGCGGACGAAAAGCAGCAGCGAGGGAAGCAGCACCCCCAGGCCTGCGCGGATCGGGGGCCGTGTCGCGGCTGGTTACCACCTGGGACGAAATCACTTAACACACCCGAGCGGCTTTCGCGGGTTATCCACAAGCCATTTCTCGAGGGAAAGAAACCTGGCATTCCAGGTCGCATTACCCCTTGCCTTCCATTCCCTTTTCTTCTATTCGCGCATACAATGGAAGCATGACCTTCTCTTTCGCGCACCACACGGTAATGGCGGGACACTCTCCCGCTGTGACCGCGATGCGCCACGCGAGGGAACAGGTCACCCACGCTCTGGCTGAGGTACCTCCGGCTGGTGCGGTGGCCGGGGTGCTGGACGATATCTGTCACCTGTGGCAGGACATGGACCAGGCCACACTCGCCATCCTGTTGCGCCTGGCCCAAATCCAGTCCACCGGTAACCTCCTCGAAGTCGGCGGACAACGCACCCTGGCCGGATGGATCACCCAAGCCCTCGGCACCAGCCCGGCCCAGGCCCGCTCCCTGGCCTGCCTGGCCCAAGCCCTCTTCAACGAAAAACTCCCCCACACCCGCACAGCCCTGGACACCGGGGTGCTTTCCCTGGGCGAAGCCGCTGCGACCGCGAAAGCAGTGGAAACAGCCACCACCACCCGAGACAAGAACCAATTCCCGGACGCGGATGAGTTTCGGGTGTTGATGGATTCCGGGCTCATGGCCGCCAAAGCCGACCAGCCGACCCTGTCCGCCGCCCAACTCACCCAACTCGGCAAGCGCATCTCCACCCAACTCCACCCCACCCTGGTCCAGGACGAGTACAAGAAAGCCTTCGACGCCCGCCGCCTGGACGTGGTGCGCAGCTTCGAAGGCTCCTTCTACCTCCAAGCCTGGGGCCCGGAAGTGGACGCCGAACTGTTGGAGAAAGCCGTGGGGGCCTTCACCAAACCCCCCAACCCCACCGGGCCGGAGCAGTCCAAAGCGGAGCGTTCCTACGACGCGTTCATGCACCTGATCAAGGCCGCGCTGGGCCACCAGGGGTGCACCAAACCCCCCGGTCCGCTCGCGATGATCAACGTGACCGTCCCCTTGGACGTCTACACCGGCCAGTCCAGTGACACCAGTACGGCCGCTGCGACGCAGGACGGGATGGTGCTGGCCATGGAAGCCGTGCACGCCATGGCCCCTAACAGTGTGTTGCGGCGGGTGATCACCGACCCCGCCAGCGGCAAGCCCCTGGACGTGGGACGCGGGATGCGTAACGCCCCCGAACAGATCCGTACCGTGGCCCACCACGGGCGCACCACCTGCGCCTGGCCCCAGGGGTGCGATGTCCCGATCAGCGCCACCGAAGCGGACCACATCACCAGCTACTCCCAGGGCGGGCGCACCAGCGCAGGAAACATTCAGCCGCTGTGCTCCACCCACAACCGGCTCAAATGGAGTCGGGAGAACAACCCCCACCGGGCCGCCTGGAAAGGCCGCCCCGCACGCAAGCCCCCAGACCCACCACCAAAACCAGAACCACCACCCCCAGAACCAGAACCACCGCTGCCGCCGCACCGCGAGTGAGTGCCGGGCCCCTACCCCAGCACGCCACACCCCGAAACCAGGCCCCCACCCCCTGAGCGCTTGTGCCCCGAGGCGCCCGCGCCCCTGCTACTCACACCCGCCAGAAAGGAGGCCCACCCATGAACACCACCCCACCCTCCACCGCACAAGCACCCGTTCCCACCGCCGACACCGGGTTGGCCCCCACTTCCGCCGGAGCCGGTTTGGTCTCCACCCCCACCCATCCCGCGCGGCCCGCCCGCCCCCACGCACTGGCCGCCTTTGCTGCCGCTGTTTCGCTGGCAAGCGTGACCAGCCGCGACACGCGACCCGCGCCCCACAGGCCTGGGGGCCTACCCTCCTTCGCTGCCGCTTGTGCGCCCACCACCCCAGCCACCACGACACGCGAAACGATGAACACCAGCCCTGGCCCCGCACCCTCCTTCGCTGCCGCTCTTTCGTCGGGAAGCGTGACCAGCCGCGACACGCATCCCGGTCAGCGCAGGCGAGGAGGAACCCATCGCTCCCGCTATAGGCTCGCCCGTGACAGCAACAACGAAGGCGGATGCCGGTTTTGTCTGTTTCTCAACAAGTTGGAAAAACGAGCACTTACCACCGGTAAGTCCGCAGGTCAAAAAGCCTGCTCCCCGCGCACGCGGGGATGGACCCGCGGCCAACGTGCTCCAGAACGAGGGCCTGGACTGCTCCCCGCGCACGCGGGGATGGACCCCTCAGTCTCGATCTTCCCCTGGAAGCCCTCAAACTGCTCCCCGCGCACGCGGGGATGGACCCACCTGCTCGCCCAAGATGGCCTTCGGCACCCACTGCTCCCCGCGCACGCGGGGATGGACCCATCTGAGTCTCGGCCTCTGGAAGACCTAAGGCCTGCTCCCCGCGCACGCGGGGATGGACCGGCTCCCGCGATGTAACCGGGGCCTGCGTCATACTGCTCCCCGCGCACGCGGGGATGGACCCATCCACCGCCAGGACCTGTACCCGCTGGAGGACTGCTCCCCGCGCACGCGGGGATGGGCCCAAGGAGGCCACCATGGCGCCGCAAGTGGCTGGAGTGCTTCCGTGCGAGTTTCAAAACTGCCCGAAGCAGAGACAAACGATCCGCGCACGCGGAATAGTGAGTTGGCTAGGGGAATGACGCGAGTGCTCGGGAGAGGGCCTTTTCGCCTGCGGGCTTCCAGGTGGGCTTGCCACCTGGGAGGCCCTGTTCGCCGGCACGGCCGATCTCGATGAGGCCGAGGCTCCGAAGTACGGCCCAGCCTCGGGAGCGTTGGACGGTGGCCTCGTCGGTGGGATACCTGGCGAAGAACTCCGTGGCGTTGGGGAGCAGGACCCATGCGGCGCAGAGGTCCGTGGTGGGATCGCCTGAGCAGAGTTCGCCGAGGTCCACGACACCTGTGAGGGCTCCGTTGGTGGTGACGACGTTGGCCGGGTGCAGGTCCGCGTGCAGCCACACCGGGGGGCCATGCCACTGGGGTGCGTCAACTGCGGCCTGCCAGACCTTCAGGATCCGGGGAATCTGGTCGGGGTCCGCGGTGCTTCGGGCGTATTGCTCGAACTGCTCGAAGTCCCCGATGAGGTCGCGTGGGTGCATACCGCGCTGTGGGTTGGCCGGCGCGTCAGCTGGGGCTGGGCGATGGAGCTCGGTCAGGAAGTCCGCGAGCGTGTGGGGATCTCTGGTCACGGGAGAGAGGTCCGCAGGGTCACCGGTGATCCAGGTGGTGATCAGCCAGGTGTGGGGGAAGTGTGGGGACGGCGTGCCGAGGCGCACGGGGACCGGGATGGGCAGGGAGAGACGCGGGGCCAGAGTCGGCAACCACCGGTACTCCATGCGCAGGAGGTCGGGCGCGCGCTGAGAGCGGGGCATCCGGACTGCGAGGTCCTCGCCCAGGCGCCACATCTGGTTGTCCCAGCCGCCCTCGACGGGGTGCAGGTCCCTGCTGGCGAGATCCGGGTGCTGCTCTTCGAGGAGGGCTCGTACGAGTGGCTCGTTCACGGAGCCCACTGTAGAGGGGCGGTGGTCGCCGCCCCCCTACAGCTCGGGATCAGTGAACAGGAAGGCTCTCGGGCTCCTGACCGGCCTCGGACCGGCGCACCAGGAAGGTCGCGAAGAACGCCAGGCTGGCGATCACCGCACCCAGGACGAACGCCATGTGGATACCGCCCGCCTCGGCGACGACGGCGTCCGCGCCGTCGTTGAGCTGACTGGCGGCGACGGCGGACATCACGGCGATGAACGTCGCGGTGCCGGCGGCGCCCGCCACCTGCTGCACGGTGCCCACCACGGCGCTGCCGTAGGAGTACAGCGAGGGCCGCAGGGAACCGAGCGCACCGGTGAGCAGCGGGGTGAACATGAGTCCGAGCCCGACGCTGAGCGCCATGTGCGCGGCGACGACGTACCCGAGCGAAGTCTCGGTGCCGAAGAAGGTCATGCTCCACATCACGAGCGTGACCACACCGGCTCCCGGGGTGACCAGGGGCCGGGGCCCGAAGCGGTCGTACAGCCGACCCACGAACGGGGCCAGCAGACCCATCACCAGACCACCGGGCAACAGGGTGAGACCGGTCGCGAGTGTGTCGTGGCCGAGCACGTTCTGCATGTAGATCGGCAGCAGGATGATCGTGCCGAACAGCGCCATGAAGCTCACCAGCACCAGCCCGATGGAGATCGAGAACTGGCGGGACTGGAACACCCTCAGGTCGAGCAGGGCCCGGTCCTCCTTCTGGAGCCCGATCTGGCGCCACACGAACAGCACCAGGGCGACGGCCCCCACGAGGAGCGCCACCCACGGCGGGATGGGCGCGTCGGCGTCGGCCGCCTTGCCCAGGCTGGAGAAGCCGTAGACCAGGCCGCCGAAGGCGAAGGCGGACACGATCACCGAGAGCACGTCGATACGGGCGGCGCGGGGCTCGGTGACATTGCGGATGAAGGCGGCGCCCAGCCCGAGGGCGAGCAGGGCGATCGGCAGCACGAGCCCGAACAGCCAACGCCAATCCAGCACGCTCAGGATGAGCCCGGACAGGGTCGGCCCGACAGCGGGCGCCACCGCCATGACGATGGAGATGTTGCCCATCACGCGGCCGCGGCGGTCAGCCGGGACCGTGTTGAGGATGGTCGTCATGAGCAGCGGCATCATGATGGCGGTTCCGCTGGCCTGCACGATCCGGCCCAGCAGCAGGACCGTGAAGTTCGGCGCGAGGAAGCAGATCAGGGTACCGATGCTGAACAGGGTCATCGCGGCGATGAAGACCTGCCGCAGGTGGAACCGTTGCAGCAGGAACCCGGTCACGGGGATGATCACGGCCATCACGAGCATGAAGGCCGAGGTCAGCCACTGCCCGGTGGAGACCGAGATGCCGAGGTCGCGGTTGAGCGCGGGCAGCGCCACACCCATGATCGTCTCGTTGAGGATGACGACGAAGGCCGAGACAAGGAGGAGCGGGATGACGAGTCGGGTCGCGCGCTTGTCCGCGACCTCGTCGGAGTTTGTCACGTCGGGTTGCCTGGTCACATACTTCCTTGCGCGCTTGGGGTGGCCTGGATCCGGGGGATGAGCGGGGTGCGGGCTGTACCGTCCGAACGATCAACCCCGCTGGTCACGGCAGTATTCCGGGACGGAAGGGGATGTTCCGCCGAGAACGCCACTGTGGCTTCCAGGTTAGGCGACGAAACGCCCCGTCTCGCCCGATTTTGCGCGTTGTGCAACCACCTTCCTCCTGTGCCCTTCCCCACGTCGGTCAGGCCAGCTCGCAGGCCCGCGCCGCGAACGACCACACGGCCGCCCCGACCAACGGGTCGATGCTCCTGCGTCCCGGGCCGCCGGTTCCGCGCGAACCCGCGCCCTCCACCCCGGTGACCCCTCCGGACAGGGCGGGCTCGCCGCGCAGACCACCGTGGGGCCCGTAGAACTGGCCGCTCAGGGCTTCGGGGGAGGTGGCCGCGAGCACGGCGGGCAGTGCGCCCCGGTCGGTTCCCTGCGCCCACGGGTACTGGAGCCGGTCCAGGGCCGTGGGCCGGGGCGGGGTGAAGAGCTCTCCCACGCTCGGTGAGAGCACCGGCAGCGAGTAACCGGGGTGCGCGACCAGGCTCCGTACCCTCGATCCGCGCTCGGCCAGCCTTCGGTGCAGTTCGAACCCGAGCGCGTGGGTGACCAGCTTGGACTGCGCGTAGGCCCGCCACGGTGAGTACGTGTGTTCCAGCTCGAGGTCGTCGGGGGAGGGGCGGACCAGTTTGGCGCTCATCGACCCCATCCAGACGACGCGGCCGGAGGTCCGCTCCAGTGTCTCCAGCACCTCGTGGGTGAGGATGTGGTGGCCGAGCGCGTTGGTGGCCAGGGTCAGTTCGTGCCCGTCCACACTGACCTCGCGCTGCGCCGGTGCGCCCACGAGCCCGGCGTTGTTGACCAGGGCGTCCAGCCGCGGGAGGTCGGCGAGTTCGGCTCCGGCCGCCCTGGCGCTGGCCAGGTCCGAGGTGTCGATCCGCACCACCCGTGCGTGGGCGCCCTCGACCTCCTCGCGCAGGGCCGAGGCGATCCGCTCGCCGCGTCGGGTGTCGCGGCACAGCAGCACGACGTCGGCCCCGGCCCGGGCCAGGAACAGGGTGATCCACAGCCCGATCCCCGAGCTGGCGCCCGTCACCGCGATCGTGCGTCCGTCCATGTTCGGCGCCTGCCAGCCCATGTGCTCCGTTTCCCCTCTGTGGATGGTCCTCGGGTCCGGCAGCCTAGGGGTCAGGCCAGGAGCCGGTCCAACTGGCCGCGCAGGGTCCGTTCGGCCTCCAGCGAGGAGAGGCCGCCGATCAGGACGCGCATGGACAGGCCGTCGGCCGTGGCCATGAGGCCACGCGCGGCGGCACGGGGGTCGGGGAGGTCGGGCGCGACCCTGCCGAGGAGCCGGGCGGCTTCGGCCTCCTCCCCCTCCTTGGCCTCGGCCAGCAGGCGGGCGAGGGCAGGGTGGTTGAACCCGGCGGCGACGTACTGGTGAAAGACCGAGACCCCGGCGCGGGCCGTCTCGGCCCGGGGGATGGGGTGCCCGACCAGCTCCCAGAGGGTCTCGCGGTCGTCCGTGTCCCGGGTGGATTCGTCGTGGAGCCGTTCGGCGCTCGACAGCATCGCCTCCAGGCTGGCCTGGAGGAGTTCGTCCTTGCTGTGGAACCAGTACTGGATGCGTCCGACCGACACCCCGGCGGCCGTGGCGACGTTGCGCATGGACACGGCTCCCATGCCGTTCTCCGCGATCACCTGCCACACCGCGTGGAAGATCTCGGTCCGTCTCGGGTCGGGTTCCGGGTTGTTCATGTTCCCATCCTAGCCAAGGAAAATACGATCGTATTGAGATGGGTGTACACTCGGAGTGCGGTCAATACGATCGTATTTTTCCTTGGAGGGCCATGAGCGACCACAAAGACCGCCGTCCCCGGCTACGCCGCGTGCTCCAGGTCCTGGCCGTGCTGGCGGTGGCCTGGCTGGTCGTCGACAAGGCGGTCGCGTTCGTCGCGCCTGAGCCCACCGTGGGGCACTGGCGCAGTTCGGAGGGGTACGCCTCCTACCGGGAGGCCTACGACGACGTGATGGCGACCCTGCCCGAGCCCACCCGCTCCCACGACGTCGCCACCGAGTACGGGTCCGTGCGGGTGTACGAGTGGACCGCCACCGAGGAGGGGGCCAAGGGCGACCCGCCGGTCGTGTTGCTGCCCGGAATCCGGTCCGGGGCGCCGATGTGGGGAGCGAACATCACCCACTGGGTCGGCCAGCGCACCCTCTACGCGATGGACGCGATCGGTGACGCCGGGATGTCCACGCAGTCGACGCCGTTCACCTCGTTCGACGACCAGGCGGCCTGGGTGGAACAGGTGCTCGCCGAGCTGGAGTTGGAACGCGTCCACGTGGTGGGGCACTCCTTCGGTGGGGCCATCGCCGCCGTCCACGCGCTCGAACACCCCGGTCGGGTGGCCTCGCTGACACTTCTCGAACCGGTGATGGTCCTGCGGGGGCTGCCCGCCTCCACCTACCTGTGGTCCTCGCTGCTGCTGCTCCCCGTGCCGCAGTCGTGGAAGGACCGGGGCATGGCGGAGATCGGTGGGGTCACGGTCGAGGAGGTCCGCGAGCGCACCCCGATGTCGTCGATGATCGACCAGGGCTCACGGCACTACGACTCGGCCACCCTGGTGCCGCGCACCCTCTCGGACGAGGAGTGGCGGTCCATGTCGATGCCGGTCCGGATCGACCTGGCCAGCGACAGCTCCCTGGCCGGTGGCGAGGAGGCCGGGGAGCGCGCCCGGGAACTGGGCAGGGAACCCGTCACCGTCTGGCCGCAGACCACCCACTCCCTGCCCATGCAGGCCGCCGACGAGTTGGGCGCGGAGCTCGCCGCGTACTGGGCCGCCCACGACGGCTGAGCCCCCGGGTCAGGCCTCCAGTCTGCTGCGCAGTTCCGGCAGGCCCGTGCCGCTCGCCTGGTCCAGGTAGGCGGGACGGCCCGCCATGAGCATGACGAGCGCGAGCAGCGGACCCTCCACCACGGGCAGCCCGGGGTCGTTCGTGGTGAAGTCCGAATCTGTGGCCCGCAGGTGCAACCCCTTGACCTGGGTCCTGCTGTTCACGGCGAAGTCGCGGGAGGCGAGGTACCGCGCCACCTCGGCCACCGCCTCAGGTGTGGGTTCGCGCTCGATCCCGAGCGGGCGGCGGACGTCCTGGCCGTGCACGACGAGTTCGCCGAGCCAGGGGGAGGGGTCGCCGGAGGGCAGCCGCACGGGTTCGCCGCCCTCGGTACCCAGGGCGGCGAACCTGGCCAGTGTGGCGGCGGGCTCGTGTCGGGCGAAGCGGGCCATCTGCCTGCGGTTGTGGACCGCGGGGCGCAGGCCCGAGCGCAGGATGGAGACGATCCATCCGAGCTGGCCGATGGTCATGCCCGAGCCGAGGTGCGCGACCACCTCGTGCACGTTCCACTCGGTGCACAGTGAGGTCTGGTTCCACTGCTCGTCGGTGAGTTCCCGCAGGTCGGCCACGAGGGCGGCGTGTTCGACGGCGAGCATGCGCCTGGGGTCGGTGGTCTCCATGAGCGCACTCTACGGACCGGCGCCGACAGTTTCGGGAAGGGCCGCGCCGACACCGTCTCCCCGCTCCCGCCAGGAATGCACGACGCAAAGGTCCCGCTCCCTTCGCTCTCGAAAGTCGCTGGGGTGTGTTGCCGCTCACTCGCCCTGCCTCTAAAATGAACGCCAATCATTAACCGGCGTCCCAGGAGCGACCTCATGAGCAGTCCCCTCCAGAACTTCGTCAACGGCGCCTTCGTCGACGCCCACGGTCAGGACCGGCTCGACGTCGTCAACCCCACCAACGGGACCACCGTCGCGGTCTCGCCCGTCTCCGACCAGGCCGACGTCGACGCCGCCTTCGACGCGGCGCGCACCGCCTTCGCCACCTGGCGGCGCGTCACCCCTGGGGAGCGGCAGCGGCTGCTGCTCAGGATCGCGGACGCGGTCGAGGCCAACGCCGAGGAGATCGTGGAGGCCCAGCACCGCAACACCGGCCAGCCCCGGTGGATGATCTCCCAGGAGGAGATCGCCATGGGCGTTGACCACCTGCGCTTCTTCGCCGGTGCCGCCCGCACCCTGGAGGGCCGCGCCGCCGCCGAGTACATGGAGGGCCACACCTCCTACGTCCGCCGTGAGCCGGTCGGGGTCGTCGCCCAGGTCACGCCGTGGAACTACCCGCTGCTCATGGCGGTGTGGAAGATCGGCCCCGCCCTGGCCGCGGGCAACTGCGTCGTGCTCAAGCCCTCCGACACCACCCCCGAGTCCACCCTGGTCCTGGCCCGGCTGATGGGTGAGATCCTCCCTGCGGGCGTGTTCAACGTGGTCCTGGGCGACGCCGGGACCGGGCGGCTCCTGGTGGAGCACCCCGAACCGGCCATGGTCTCCATCACCGGATCGGTGCGCGCCGGCCAGCAGGTCGCCGCCTCGGCGGCCAAGGGGCTCAAGCGCGGCCACCTGGAGCTGGGTGGCAAGGCCCCGGCGGTGGTCTTCGCCGACGCCGATCTGCCCGCCACCGCGAAGGCCCTGGTGGAGTTCGGCACGTTCAACGCGGGGCAGGACTGCACCGCCGTCACTCGGGTCCTGGTCGAGGAGAGCGCCCACGACCGTTTCGTGGAGCTGCTAGCCGAGGCCGCGCGCGGCACCCGGACGGGAGAGGCCGACGAGTCGCGCAACGACTACGGCCCGCTGAACAACGCCCGCCACTTCGCGTCGGTTACCGGCAAGCTCGCGCGTCTGCCCGAACACGCCACAGTGGTCACCGGCGGCCGGGCGGTCGAGGGCGAAGGTTACTTCGTGCAGCCGACGGTGATCACCGGCGTGCGCCAGGACGACGAGCTGGTGCAGGAGGAGACCTTCGGTCCGATCCTGACCGTCCAGACCTTCTCCTCGGAGGCGGAGGCCGTGGAACTCGCCAATGACGTGGACTACGCACTGGCCTCCAGTGTGTGGACCTCCGACCACGCCGCCGCGATGCGCCTCACCCGCGATCTCGACTTCGGCTGTGTCTGGGTGAACACCCACGTACTGCTCACGGCGGAGATGCCGCACGGCGGCTTCAAGTCCTCGGGTTACGGCAAGGACCTGTCGCTGTATTCGGTGGAGGAGTACACCCGGGTCAAGCACGTGATGCACGCGCTGGAGGGGTGACCCGGGCCCTGCGGCTCAGTCCGTGTACCTCTGGCGCAGGCCGCTGACCAGGGCGTCGAGTGCGAGCTCGAAGGCCCGGTCGGCGGCCGCGCGGGGGTCCGCCGACCTCTGCGCCGCGAACCGTGTGAAGGTGGGCGCGACCTCCCCCATCCCGCCCGGATCGAAGATCCCCTCGGGGGCGGAGGCGTCGTAGGCGGCTCCGAAGACCAGCGCCTCGACACCGACGATGATGTCCACCGCGTCCGCGCCGACGATCCCGGCGTCCTCCAGGGCACGGGTCACGCGCTCGTACATGCGCAGCGTCCCGGGGGAGTCGGCCACGGGTAGCACCGCCATGACCGGGATGAGCGCCGTGTGCTCCATGAAGCACCGCCGGTAGGAGCGCGCCCACTGCCGCAGGGCCTGGTCCCAGGGCTCGGTGCCGAAGGCGGAGTCGTCGATCCGCTCGTTCACGCGTTCCTGCAACAGGATGAGCACGTCGCGCTTGGAGGCGACGTGGTTGTACAGCGCCGAGGCGGCGACGCCGAGCTCCTTCGCCAGGGCGGCCATGGTCAGGTGCCGGTAGCCCTGTTCGGTGACGATCCGGATAGCGGCCAGGGTGACGCGTTCACGTGAGAGCACCGGTGAGGAGGGTCTGCCCCTGCCCCGCCCACTGCGCGTTCCCTGACTCACTGGCGCCTGCTTCCTGTCGGGCCCGGACGAGGTCGCCACCAGTCTAGGAGCGGCGCGTCGGCGCCGGTATCAGTGCTGCTCGTGGGAGTGTCCCGCTTGACACCGGGGGCCCCGTGTCCGTTAATGAATGGTATTCATTTAATGGTTCGAAGGAGCGCACCCATGAGTGGCACACACGTCATCGGCAGCGACGAGGTCATCGACCGTGACGTCGTGGTCGTGGGCGCGGGCCCGGCCGGACTGATGGCCGCACGCACCCTCCAGGCCGCCGGACGCACCGTGGCCGTCCTGGAGGCCCGCGACCGCGTGGGCGGCCGCACCTGGTCCCGCGAGGTCGACGGGGCCTTCCTGGAGCTGGGCGGCCAGTGGGTCTCGCCCGACCAGACCGAACTGCTCGGACTCCTGGACGAGCTCGGGCTGGACACCTACCCGCGCCACCGCGAGGGCGCCAACGTCTACCTCGCCCCCGACGGCTCCCGGCACGAGTACACGGGGGACATGTTCCCGGCGGGGGAGCGGACCGAGGCGGAGATGGCGCGGGTCATCGCGACCCTGGACGGTCTGGTCGAGGAGATCGGCGTCGAACGCCCCTGGGACCACCCGCTCGCCCGTGAGCTGGACACCGTCACCTTCACCGAGTGGCTGCGGCGCCAGACCGACGACGAGGCCGCCCGCGAGAACATCGGCATCTTCATGGCCGGGGGCATGCTCACCAAACCCGCCCACGCCTTCTCCGCGCTCCAGGCGGTCCTCATGGCGGCCTCCGCCGGGTCGTTCTCCCACCTGGTGGACGAGGACTTCATCCTGGACCGCCGGGTGGTGGGCGGTATGCAGTCGGTCTCCCGGACCATGGCCGACGCGCTGGGGGAGGGCACGGTCCTCCTGGACACCCCGGTCCGGACCGTTCGCTGGAGCGAGGAGGGGGCCACGGTCATCTCCGAACGCGCGACCGTACGGGCCCGCCGCGTGATCGTGGCGGTACCGCCCACCCTGTACTCCCGGATCACCTTCGAACCCGCACTGCCGTGGCTTCAGCAGCAGATGCACCAGCACACGTCCATGGGCCTGGTCATCAAGGTCCACGCGGTCTACGACCGCCCGTTCTGGCGGGACCGGGGGCTCTCCGGAACCGGGTTCGGTGCCAGGGAGCTCTGCCAGGAGGTCTACGACAACACCAACCACGGGGACGAGCGCGGCACCCTGGTGGCCTTCGTCTCCGATGAGCCCGCCGACGACCTCCTGCGCCGGTCCGCCGAGGACCGCAGGGACGCGATCCTGCGGTCCCTCTCCCACTACCTCGGAGAGGAGGCGCTGGAGCCGGTCGTCTACTTCGAGTCGGACTTCGCCTCCGAGGAGTGGACCCGGGGCGCCTACGCCGCCAGCTACGACCTCGGCGGGCTGCACCGCTACGGGGCCGACCAGCGCGCACCCGTGGGCCCGATCGGCTGGGCATGCTCGGACCTGGCAGCTGAGGGGTACCAGCACGTGGACGGCGCGCTGCGCCAGGGCCGCCGCGCCGCGGAGGAGGCCCTCACGGACACCACCGGCTGATCTCCCACGACGCCAGGAGGCCCGGCCCCGCGAGTGAGCAGGGCCGGGCCTCGTCGCCGTGTCAGCTCCGGGGCGTCACGCCCCCGAGGCCGCCGCGAACTCCGCGCGCAGCCGGACCACCTCGGCCGGGTCCCAGCCCGGTCCCGGCACGCTGGAGGCCAGCATGCGCGTGTCCGCCTGGCGAGGACGCCTGGGCCACTGAAAGCCGGGGGAGGGCTGGAGGCGGGGGCCGGTCAGGGCCCCCGAGCCGAGACGGGGTCCGGGGTCCGGCGCGCCCGGGGGCGGAGGGGGCGCCGCGTTCGGTCGTCGCCACGAGGGAGGATGGCCCCATGGACTTCTCCGATCCCCTGCCCGGCGACACCAGCCAGGACGAGCGCACACGCGCCGCCCGGGTGGCGCTGCTGCCCGTGGGCAGTCTCGAGCAGCACGGCCCCCACCTGCCGCTGACCACCGACACCGTCATCGCCTGCGCCCTGGCGCGAAGCCTGGCCGACGCCCACCCCGGGCTGCGGGTGCTGCCCCCGATCAGCTTCGGCTGCTCGCACGAACACGAGGCCTGGCCCGGAACCGTCAGCGTCACCGCGCCCACCCTGTACGCGATGGCCTCCGACATCGCGGCGTCCCTGCGGGCCGCGGGCACCACCAAACTGGTCCTGGTCAACGGGCACGGTGGCAACCACGTGCTCGCCAACCTCGTCCAGGCCTCGCGCGGGGACATGGCGCTCTTCCCCGGCCCACACGACTGGGAGGCCGCCCGCAGGGCGTCGGGCATGAACACCACCAACGACCGGGACATGCACGCCGGGGAGTTGGAGACCTCGGTCCTGCTCCACGTGCGCCCGGACCTGGTCCGGCCCGGCTACGAGGAGGCCGACCACCTCGCCGACCGGCGCGACCACATGCTCACCACGGGACTGTCCCGCTACACGCGTTCCGGAGTGGTGGGACAGCCCTCACGCGCCACGGCCGCCGAGGGCCGTGATCTTCTGGCGCACCTGGTGAAGGTGTTCGCCGGGTACCTCAACGTGCTCGACCCGCAGGAGCCGCCACACCAGCACCAGCCCGCCGGGAAGGGCGGCGACCAGGGCCAGCAGCCCGTAGGCCACTGACACCGTCACGCCCGCCTGGGCGCCCAGCCCGGCGGCGCCGAAGGCCAGCGCCGTCACCGCCTCACGCGGCCCCCACCCGCCCACGTTGGCCGGAACGCTCATCGCCACCAGCGCCAGCACCAACAACGGGAGCAGGACCGGGGCGGGCACGGCGATCCCCACCGCCCGGGCCGCCACCAGGAACAGGGTGAGGTGTCCGGCCAGCGCGGCCGCCGACAGCAGGACCACCCCCGGGCCGGTCGACACCGTGAACAGACCGGCCCGGGTGTCCGCGACCGTCGCCGACAGGGTCCGCCACCAGGCCGACCCCCGTCGGCGCCCGAGCACCCAGCCGACCCCGACCACCAACGCCAGCACGCCGAACACACCCAGGGAGGCGGCCACCGCCAGCAGCCCCGGGCCCAGGAGGGCGGTGGGCAGGGTGAACAGCAGCACCGCGCAGGTCGCGGCGAGCACCACCTGCCCGGCCATGCGCTCCAGGAGGACCGCGCGCACCCCACGGGCCAGGTCTCCCGCGTAGCGACCGTGGCTGAACGCCCGGTGCACGTCCCCGAGCACGCCTGCGGGCAGGACCGCGTTCAGGAGCAGCGCACGGTAGTAGTCGCCCACCGCCCGTGACCACGGCAGGCGCAGGCCCACCCCGCGTGCCACCAGGATCCAGCGGGCCGCGCACAGCAGGGTCGTGAACAGTCCGATCCCCAGCGCCGCCGCCACCGTGGCGGGGTCGACCGCGCCGAAGGCGGCGGTGAAGGCCTCCAGGGGGAACCACCACACCACCCCGGCCAGGACCGCGACCCCGACCAGCGGGCGCACGATCCTGGACCACCGTCCTCCGGTGCCGTTCATCGGTGGGGCACGGCCTCCTCGGGTGGTGGTCCCTCCCCGGGGAGCGCCAACAGGTCGTCGTGGTGCACGATCACGCCGAGTTCACCCCGTTCGCACTCGCCGAGCCGACGCTCCAGGTATCCGCCCACGGCCGCGTCCGGGTCCTGCTCCAGGGCCGCTTCCACCCACCCCCGCAGCCAGGCACGAACGAGCGGAACGCTCTCCGGGCCCAATCGCCAGGGGCTGCGCGAGACCAGGGTTCGGTACCCGTGTTCGCCGAACGACCCCGCGGCCGCTCGGGCCGCCTCCGGCCCCCACCGGCCGCCCCGGCGCTGGTGGGCGTTGAACGCCTCCGTCAGCGCGGGGTCGTCCCGGTCACCCGGGAAGAGCTCCACCCGGCCGGCCACCGACAGCGTGAACAGGGCGGCGCAGCCCGCACCGGTCACCGCCCGCACGATCGCCTCCAACTCCGCGTGTGTGAGCAGGTCCAGCAGGGCCGACCCGGTGACCAGGTCAACCCCGGAAAGGTCCTGTGCGGTGATCGTACCCACGTCCCGCAGGCACATCCGCGCGTTCACCCGCGCGCCGTCCGCCGAGGTCGTGGGCAGGTACGCCCCGGCCAGGGACAGCAGGCCGGGATCCACGTCGTAGAGGGTCCAGTGCTGGGCCCCGGACAACCGGGGCGCCAGCCAGCGCCCCTGGGAGCCGGAGCCGCACCCGAGGTCGGCGATCCTGACCGGCCGTGCGCGCGGTGCGCCGCCGGGCCCCTCCAGGAAGGCGCGGAGCGCTTCGAGCGTCGCGGTGGCGCGGGCCTCGGAGTCGGCGCCCTCCCGCAGGGCCAACCAACCCGGATCGAAGGCGGGCGGTGGGTTCTCGGACACAGAGCTCAACGGGACTCCTCCCGGTGGAGTGCGACCGCCAACGTGCGGACGCCTCCTCCCAGAGTGCCAGCTCGGGTGCGTCCGGGAGGTCCGATCCAGGAAGCCTTTGCCCGGATCTGTCTCCCGGGGCCCCTTCGGGGGCCGGTCCGGTCAGGTCCTGCGGGCCAGGCCCGCGTACTGGGGGATGGGGCGCACGGTGCCCACCTCGGTGGGTTCGGGCCGCCACTGGAACACCGAGACCACGCCCGGTTCCACCAACTCGTAGCCGTCGAAGAAGCTCCGGAACTCCTCCACGGTGCGCATGTGGTACTTCTGGGCCACGTGCTGCTCCCAGACCCGCATGCCCTCGGCGGCCCGTTCGGCGTCCTCGACCTCCATGTGCGCCAGTACGCCGTCGCACACCGCGAGGAAGCTGCCCGGGGCCAGACGGTCGACGTAGGCGCGCACCAGGCGGACCGCCTCCCCGATCTCGAAGTGGCCCATGGTGCCCATCAGGGTCAGCCCGACGGGCCGCGCCAGGTCGAGCGTCTCGCTGGCGGCTTCGAGGACCGCGTCCACGTCGCGCAGGTCCGCGTCCACGTACTGGGTCCGACCCGCGTCGGTGCCCACCAGGAGCGCGCGGGCGTGGGCCAGGACCAGGGGGTCGTTGTCGACGTACACGACCCGGGCCGAGGGGTCGAGCGTCTGGGCCACCTCGTGGGTGTTGCCGGCGGTGGGCAGCCCGGTACCGACGTCGAGGAACTGGGTGATCCCCTCCTCCCGGACCAGGTGGCCCACGGCGCGGCGCAGGAAGAGACGGTCTCCCTGCGCGGCCTCCGCGACCTGGGGGAACAGGGACCTGACGCGGTCACCGACCTCGCGGTCGACGGGGTAGTTGTCCTTTCCGCCCAACCAGTAGTTCCACACGCGGGCGGTGTGGGCGACGGTGCCGTCGATCGGGGTGTCCGTCATGGGGTCTCGCGCTCCTGTGGGTGGGGGGACTCGGGGGAACCACTCCGCAGTCTCCAACCCGAACCACCCCGGCGCAAGACGGAAGGCCCCGTGCCACGGGGTCTTCCGGATCAGGAGGACAGCGTCGCCCGCTCCCCGGGCTCCGGCCGCTCCTCCTTCTCGGGCGGTGCCATGTCCACGGTGTCCCGCAGCTGGACTCGCGGCAGGAAGAGCGCCACGACCAGACCGACCACGGCGATACCGGTGGCGACCAGGAAGATGTCGCCCGTGGAGGAGCCGTAGGCACCCTCGACGATCTCGCGCAGGAACGGCGGCATACCCGCCAGGTCCAGGGTGGTGCCGTCGGCGCCTCCGGCGGGGACCTCCACACCCGAGACGGCGAGGCCGTCGGTGACGTTCGTGCTCACCCGGTTGGCCAGGATCGCCCCGAGCACGGAGACGCCGATGGTGCCGCCAAGGGACCGGAAGAAGGTGATCGCCCCGCTGGCGGCCCCGAGCTCGCGCAGCGGGACCGAGTTCTGCACGACGAGCACGAGGTTCTGCATGGACATGCCCACGCCCACGCCGACCCCCAGCATGCCCAGGGACACCACGTACAGCGAGGTGGTCGCGTCGATGGTGGACAGAAGCAGGAACCCGAGGGACAGGAACACGAGGCCGGTGACGACGTAGGCCTTGACCCGGCCCGAGCGGGAGACCAGCCAGCCGGAGATGGTGGAGGAGACCATCATGCCGAGCATCAGCGGGGTGGTGAGCAGCCCGGCGGCGGTCGGCGAGTAGCCCCGGGCCAGCTGGAAGTACTGGCCCAGGAAGACCGCTCCGCCGAACATCGCCATGCCCACCGCGACGCTGGCCACGATCGCGATCATGGGCTCGCGGCGCAGTACCAGGTGCAGAGGGATGACCGGCTCGGCCACCCGGTTCTCCACCCACACGGCCACGGCCAGCAGCGCGAGTCCGCCGGTGACCATGGCGCCGGTCTGCCAGGAGATCCACGCGAAGCTGGCACCGACGAAGGTCACCCACAGCAGGATGGTGCTGACCCCGGCGGCGATCAGCGTGGCGCCGAGGTAGTCCACGCGCACGTTGGCGCGGCGCTCCTCCACCAGGTGCAGGGTGCGGGTGAGCACCACCAGCGCGACCAGCATGAACGGGACGCCGATGAAGAAGCACCAGCGCCAGCCCAGCCAGGAGGCGTCCGTGAGCGCCCCGCCGATCAGCGGGCCCCCGACGGTGGCCACGGCCATGATGGCTCCGATGATGCCGTTGAAGCGACCGCGTTCCTTGGGGCTGACCAGGGCCGCGATGGTGGCCTGGACCAGGACCTGGGAGGCGCCCATCCCGAGTCCCTGGAGGGCGCGGAAGGCGATGAGCTGTTCGGTGTTCTGGGCGAACCCGCTCAGCAGCGAGGCCACGATGAACAGCACGATCGAGATCTGGAGCAGCCGCTTCTTCGGGAAGAGGTCGGCGAGTTTGCCCCAGACGGGAGTGGAGGCCGTGGACGCCAGGAGCGTCGCGGTCACCACCCAGGTGTACTGGGACTGGGTGCCCTGGAGGGACCCGAGGATCTGGGGTAGCGCGACCGAGACGATCGTGCCGCTGAGCATCGTCACGCCGAGGACGATCAGCAGCCCGCTCAGGGTGCGCATGATCGGTGTACGTGCGGTGCCCTGGGACTGAGGAGTACTCAAGGCTGGCCTCTGGTGAAGGAGAAACGGGTGAGGGTGCGCGGGCGGAAGAGATCTGCCGGGGCGGCAAAAATGCATCGCAAGAATTTTTGCACCCTATGCACGATACCACCGGACCTGGTATGAGGACATGCGACCGCCGGAGAACCCGGTCACACGCACCCACCCGTTCCGGGGCGGCTCAGAGACCGAGTACTCGCGCCATCTCCCGGGCAGCCTCGGGCCACCCCGCCAGAGCCGTGCGGCGCACTCGAGCCGCGTCGCGCAGAGATGCACGCAGGTTCGCGTCGGTCAGCCAGTCCCGCAGCGCTCGTTCCAGTGCCGCCGCGTCCCGGGACGGCACCAGCAGACCGGGCACGCGCCCGTCGGGGGCCCGGCCCAACGCCTCTGGAACCCCTCCCACCTCGGTGGCCACCACCGGCACGCCCCGGGCCAGCGCCTCGGTCACGACCATCCCGTAGGTCTCCGCGCGGGAGGCCAGCACCAGCAGGTCGGCGGAGGCGTACGCGGCCTCCAGTTCCGCGCCGACCACCGGACCGGTGAACCGCACCCGGCCCGCCAGCGCGGACGCGAGCGGAGGAGGGGAACCCGGTCCCGCGCACACGCACTCCCACGGAAGCTCCACGAGGGACCCGAGGGCGCGCAGCAACAGGTCGTGTCCCTTGCGCGGAGTCAACGAGGCCACGCACACCAGCCGCGGGACGCGGCCCGCCCCCTCCTCGAACCCGCTGCCGCGCGCCAGTGGTGCCGTATCCACCCCCGGTCGCACCACCTCCACGGGCACGCCCGCCTCGGCCAGACCGTGGTGCGCGGCCAACCGCCGGGCCGCCCACGCGCTCGTGGCCACCACCGCCACCCCGCACCTCAGGACGGCCCGTTCGCGCGCGTCCAGGTCCCGGGCCTCCCGCATCGACAGCCCCGACTCGTCGGCCAGCGGAAGGTGCACCAGCACGTGGAGCCGCAGCCGCCCCGCGTGGGGCACCACCACCTCGGGCACACCGCACGCCACCAGGCCGTCCACCAGGACGCACGCGCCGTCGGGAGCCCCGGCCAGCACCGCGGAGAGCGCGTTCGTCCCGATTGGTCCCGGTCGGGGCCACACGCCGGGCACCGTCACCGTCCGCACCGATCGTGCGGCACTGTGCGGGGCGTCGGGCGCGCCCTCGCCCAACGCGTCCGCGATCCGCCGGTCGTAGGTGTGCCCGCCACTGGGCTCTCGCGCCTGTGGAACGACGAACAGCGCCGGGGTGCTCGCGGTCCCGGTCACAGCTCGCGTTCGTAGGAGGCCCAGGCCACGTGCGACTCGTGCAGGGTCACCGAGAGCGCGGTCAGTCCGTCGGCGTGCGCCCCCAGCGCCCCCGCCGCGATCCGCTCCGCCAAGCGGTCGGCCACCACCCTGGCAAGGAACTCCGTGGAGGTGTTCGTCCCCGCGAACTCGGGCACCTCGTCCAGGTTGCGGTAGTTCAGCTCGGCCACCACCGCGCCCAGCTCCCGGGTGGCGGCGCCGATGTCCACGACGATGCCGTCGGGGTCCAGCTCGGGGCGGCGCAGGGTCGCGTCCACCACGAACGTCGCCCCGTGCAGGGCCTGGGCGGGGCCGAAGACCTCGCCCCGGAAGCTGTGGGCGACCATCAGGTGGTCCCGGACGGTGACACTGAACAAGAGGACTCCCCAGGGTGTCGGGATCGGTCGTTCGGTCAGTTCTCGTACACGATGCGGTGGCACAGTGCCGCGAGCTCGCCGCTGGCCAGCCTCGGCAGCACCGCGGGCAGTTCCTCGAACGGGCTCTCCCCGGTGAGCAGGGCGTCGAAGGCGGGGTCCTCCAGCAGACGCAGCGCCAACTGGAGGCGCTCGGCGTGGTCGTAGCGCGAGCGGCGGGCCGGAGAGATCATGCCGACCTGGCTGGCCCGCACCGTCAGCCGGTGGGAGTGGAAGTCCTCCCCGAGGGGCAGGATCACTCTCCGGTCGCCGTACCAGCTCAGCTCCACGACCTCGCCCTCCACGTGCAGCAGCCGCAGGGAGGAGACCAGGCCCGCCTCGGTGGCGCTCGTGTGGAAGACCAGGTCGCGGTCGCCCTCGGCCTCCTCTGGGCGGGCGAAGTCCACCCCCAGGCGTTCGGCGGTCGCGGCCCGGCGCGGATCCACGTCCACCAACTGGACGCGGGCCCCCGGCACCTGGGACAGCAGACGCGCCACGCAGCAGCCCACCATGCCCGCGCCGACCACCGTCACCCGGTCGCCCACCAGCGGCGCGGCGTCCCACAGCGCGTTGATCGCGGTCTCCACCGTGCCCGCCAGCACCGCCCGTGCGGCCGGGACGCCTTCGGGGACCACCGACACCGCCGAGGCGGGCACCACGAACCGGGTCTGGTGCGGGAACAGGCTGAACACCGTCCGCCCCACCAGTTCCCCCGGGCCCTCCTCGACCACGCCCACGTTCAGGTACCCGTACTTCAGGGGGCCGGGGAAGTCACCCTCCTGGAAGGGCGCCCGCATCACGCCGTACTGGTTGGGCGGCACCCCGCCGCCGAACACCAGCGTCTCCGTGCCCCGGCTGATCCCCGAGCACAGGGCGCGCACGACCACGTCGCCGGGTCCGGGTTCGGGCAGCTCCACCTCCCGGACCTCGCCCACACCGGGGGAGTCCACCCAGAACGCCCGAGCGGTCCTCGCCATCCCTCACCTCTTCCTCTCGGCGGCACCGGGCTCGGGGACACCCGCCCGCCACAGTGCCACCACGTCACGTCCGAACGACCACAGCAGGGCGACCAGCGCCACCGCCACCACGACGGCACCCGCCGGCCGGGGGAGTACCCCCGACGCGGCCACCGTCAACACGATCCCCTGAGCCGCGGCCACGCCCTTGCGTGCCACGCTCGGCGGCAGCGGGCCGCGCAGCCACGGTGCCACACGGGCGGCGGCCCAGAAGAGATACCGCATCGCGCCGATCGCCAGGACCCAGGGTCCCAGGGACCCGGAGACGTACACACTCAGGGCCAGGATGAGGAACGCGTCGGCCTCCATGTCGAACCGCGCCCCGAAGTCGGACTCCGTGCGCGTCCCCCGCGCCACCAGCCCGTCCACCCAGTCCAGGACCAGAGCCAGGGTCGCCACCGACACCAGCGGCCCGACCGGCCCTCCCTCGGCCACCAGGGCCGTCACCACGCCGATCAGGACGACCCGCACCAGGGTCACCAGGTCCGCCGGACCCAGGGGCCACTGATCGTAGCGGCGGATCGCCGTCACCAGCGCCACCGTCACCAATACCGAGTAGAGCAGCGCGGCGCCCCAGCCCCGGGCCCCGAGCCAGGAGGCAGGATCAGCCACCCGCCCGCCTCGCGTCACCGTTCAGGTGCGGCAGGTCGTGCCCCAGGCGGTCCCGTTTGGCGACCAGGTAGCGGGAGTTGTTCTCGTGCGCGGGAACCAGCAGCGGCACCCGCGAGGCCACCTTCACCCCGTGGTCCTCCAGCGCCCGCACCTTGGCCGGGTTGTTGGACAGCAGCCGCACCGAGCGCACGCCCCGGTACCGCAGCACCCGCGCCGCCGGGCCGTAGTCCCGCACGTCCACCGGCAGTCCCAGGCTCGTCGCCGAGTCCACGGTGTCCAGCCCGCACTCGTCCTGGAGCACCTGGGTGCGGACCTTGTTCACCAGTCCGATCCCGCGCCCCTCGTGGCCCCGCAGGTACACCAGCACGCCACGGCCTTCGGTCAGGATCGTGTCCAGGGCGGCGCCGAGCTGGTCACCGCACTCACAGCGCAGCGCGCCGAACACGTCGCCCGTGACGCACTCGGAGTGCACGCGGACCAGGACCTCCTCGCCGTCACCGAGCGCACCCAGAACCAGGGCCATGTGCTCCTGGCCGTCGACCGGGTCCCGGAAGGCCACACAGCGGAACGTGCCCCTGCGCACCACCAGGTCGGACTCGGCGACGGCCGCGCCGTCCAGAGAATGCTCCGTCATGTGTCCTCCGATGCGGATGCGACCTGAACAGTGCGTGCCCATCCCAACGGTCCGATACACGGGCCGGACGACTATTCCGGCAGGTCGACCCGGATCTCCCCGCCCAGAGCGAAGCCGCCCTCCAGCTCCAGGGAGTCCCCGCTCCAGAACCGTCCCGGGTCGTAGTACCCGGGACGCCTGCCCCGGGTCAGCAGCCCCATCTCCTCATAGGTCAGAGCCATGACCTCCGCGCAGTAGGCGGTCTCCAGACGGCGTTCGCGCGCCCGGTTCCGGAACGGCATCCGGCCCAGCGCCCACCGCCCCGCCAGCTGCGCCGTCGAGGGGAACGGGGTGCCGTTCAGCCGGGCCACCATCCGCAGTGCCGCGTCCTCCATCGTGCGGTCGGCCAACGGGTCCAACTGCCGCAGCCACGCCTGCTGTCCGTAGCGGCGCCCCCACACCAGCACGGCGTCGCGCAGATCGTGCAGCTGGACCCCGCGCTGGTGGGTGCCGGTCCACATGTCCACCAGGGACCTGCCCAGCTCCGCGTGCCACATCAGCGGCGGGAGGTCGTCCACCACGATGGACATGCCGACGTGGTTGACCGGGCTGTTGGTGGTGAGCTGGATGGCCCGGTCCGGCACGCTCGTGCCCCGGAACACCCACACGTCACCGGTTCTGGTCAGCTCGACCGCCGTGTCCAGGTCCATGCTCGTGTCTGCCACAGGCACTAGCCTATGAGCATGAAGTGGTGGAAGGCCTTGGGCGTGGCCGCCTTCGTGGGTGTGGCGGCCACCGGAGTGGCGATCGCGCGGGCCGAACGAGAGCGCCGCGCCTACACCCCCGAACAGGTCAGGGACCGCCTGCACGCACGTGTGGCGGAGGTCGACCGCGCCGCTCAGCGGCCGGTGGGGGAGCCCGAACACGAGGCCGCAGCCCCGAGCGGCCCGCTGGGCGCCCTGCGTGCCCGCCTGGCCGGGCTCCGGTCCTGGCTGCCGCGTCCCGTGGCCACAATCGGCCGCCTGACGCGCGGGACACAAGGGGCACGAGAGGGCGAGCGGGACGCGGCGGAGCGCTAGAGCGCGCCGCTCCGGCGGGAACGGCGGACTCCTCCAACGCCCCGCCGCCGCCTCGCCGTGGCCGTCAGGCGCCCTGAACGTAGGAGAGCAGGGTGCGTTCGACCTCCTCGGAGGGGCCCACGCCCAGCGGCGGCTCGCCCCTTTGACGGTCCCACGCCAGCACGTCGGCGGCGGTGGTGGCCAGCGGCGTCGAGAGCAGCCCGGCCTCCCGCGCCCGGCCGAAGTCGCGCTGGAAGGTCTGCTCCCACACCGGGTCCGGCCGCACCAACGGGAAACGGGCCTTGATCGTCTCCGGCGGCACCAGGACCGGCTCGACCTCGCTCCCCGCCGCTCGGGCGCAGGTGCGCAGCATCTCCATCAGGGTGAGCGGTTCGGCCGGTCCCATCGCGTTGAACACGCCCCCGCGGTCGTCCTCGGCCAACAGCACCACGAGCCGGGCCAGGTCCCGCACGTCGAGGAGTTGCACCGGCTGCCCGGGGTCGGCTGGCAGCACGACCTTGCCGCCGCGCGCGGCCCGGCGCACCCAGTACGTGAACTGGTTGACGTTGTCGTGCGGTCCGGCGAGCATCCCGGGCCGCACCATGGTGGCGCGCTCGCCGTACCGGGCGGTCAGCTCCTGTTCGCAGGCGACCTTGAGCGGACCGTGGGTGTCCCGGCCGATCTCCTCGGTGTCCCACTCGGGAGCGCGCAGGGGTGCCGACTCGTCCGCCCCTGGACCGGCGCCGGGCGCGTAGACGGCGTTGCTGGACACGAACAGGTACCGGCCCACGCGGTCGCCCAGCGCCTCATGGGACTGCCGCACGTGCCTGGGCACGAACCCGCTGACGTCGACGACCGTGTCCCAGGAGCCCTCGGCCAGTGCGGTGTGGTCGCCCTCCTCGCGGTCCCCCAACAGGAACCCCGCCTGGGGGAAGAGCCCCCGCGCGGTCCGTCCCCGGTTGAAGAGCGTGACCTCGTGCCCGCGCCGCAGCGCGTCGTCGACGATCGCCCGACCGACGAACGAGGTACCGCCCAACACGAGAATTCGCATGAGCCCAGAGCCTAGCGCCCGTTCCCATCAGCATCGAGCACCGTCACGGCTTCAAACGGGGCGGCCTGTGAGCCAGGGCCGACGCCACAGCGGGGATGTGGCCCTCTGTGGCGACGATTCCGGAGGTTCCTTCTCGGATGACCCCAAATCCCGTCCCGGCGGAACGAACCCGGGCCGGGCGGGCGCTCAGAGCGGCCTGGTGAGGTGGCCGACGCTCTCCAACAGCGAGATGTGGTCGGTGCCCAGGGACTCCAGGAAGGCGATCACGTCCCGGTGCGGGACGCGGTGCAGCGGGGCGCTGGTGCGGGTCAGACCGACCCGCGACAGGCCCTCGCCACCCCCCAGCCGGGAGGACGGGGTGGCGGGCGGGTCCACCCGGTACAGGCGCCAGGCGCTGCCCCTGGGAGCGGAGGCCAGCAGCAGGCTCGGCCGCCTCCACACGATGAGCGCCCACCCCTTGGGCCCCTCGGCGTGCACGATGACGGGGTCCGCCTGGGTCTCCAGCAACTCGACGACCTGCGCGGCGACCGGAACCGGGTTGGTGAAGGCGCCGCTGACCCGGTACGTGCCGGAGTCGTACTCCAGGGTCCAGCCCGAGGCCTCGAGCTCGGCGGCCACACGCGACAGGTGGCCGTCGTCCTCGGCAGGGGCGGCCACCTCGGACGGTTCGGGGGAGGGGACGGCCGGGACGACCAGGCCCAGTTCCAGGCCCGCCCCCGAGGAGGCCGTTCCGGTGAGCGCGGCCAGGTTGGCACCGCAGGTGAGCGCGCGGCGCTGGTCGCCCGCCTGCCACTCGACCAGCCCGCCGTGCTCGGGGAACCCCTCGGCGACGGGGTTCACGGCCGCCTGCGTCCCGGCCTCAGCCAGGGAGCGGGCGGCGTCCTCACGGTCCCGCACGGCCCACGATCCGGGCACGCCCAGGCGCACGTGGGTCGGGGACAGCCGCTCGGTGAGGGCGGCCAGGGCCGGGGCGTCGTAGCCGCGCAGCGGCGCGTGCAGGGTGAGTTCGTCGACCGGCCCCTCGGGCAGGTGGGACAGGAGCGGGGCGTCCAGGTTGTGCACCACCCGGACGGAGGTCTCCGTCGGGTTGGTGAGCAGCAGGTCCTCCAACCGGTCGGCGAGGGCGGTCAGCCGGTCGGCCAGGGACGCGGGCAGGGTGATCCGGCTCGCGCAGGAGGCGAGCCACGCACCCAGGTCGGCGAGTGCCCAGGGAATGCCGTCGGGGCCGCCGCGCAGCACCGTCCAGACGCGGTCCTCGGTGGTGGGGGAGCCGGAACCGAAGGCGGCCACGACGTGCTCGTCACCCAGGAGCAGGGCCAGATCGGGCACGGGGCGGTCGATCAGCGCGTAGGTGCGGTCCGGGCGCCGTACGGAGGCCTCCTCGGCGGCGGTGCCGAGCACCGTGACGAACGCGCCCAGGTCCTGGGCGGCGGGCACCAGTCCCCCTTCCAGGGCGGAGAGATCCATCACCGTCCCGACCAGCAGGAACTCACGCAGCGGAGCCTCGTTGGTGCGGGCACTCCACTCGTTCAGCAGGGTGAGCGGGGAGACGGACACGGGCGACCTCTGTTCTCACTGCGGGGACGCAAGCGAGCATAGTGGAGGACCTCGTCGTCGGGGCCCGGCGATCCCCACCCCTCTGGCGGCCGCGCGGCGACGGGTGCGACGATGTGGGGACCATGTCCGAGAGCGAACTGTGCCGACCGTTGCGCACCGGGGTGTTCACCCTGGTGTGCGCGAGCCTGTCCGCCGTCGGCCACGTGGTGAGCTCGGGGCACGACGTCCCCCTGGTCGGCCTCCTGCTGGGCACGGCCGTGGTCCTCGCCGTCGCGTGGGTTCTGTCGGGCCGCAGGCACGGTCCCGGCATGCTCACCGCGTGGATGCTGTGGGGCCAGCTCGCCCTGCACGTGACCTTCTCCTACACGCAGGCGGCGAACCACGTCGACCACACCGGGGCGGTCCTGGTCCAGGACCCGATGCCCGCCTGGGCGATGATCTCGATGCACTTGGTGATGGCCCTGGTCAGCGCCTGGTGGCTGCACCTGGGTGAGAACGCCCTCTTCGCCTTCCTGCGGTTCATGGCGCTCTCCCTGATCCCGCTGCTGCTGGTGGTCGGCGCCGTTCCGAGCGCGCGGGTCACCGCGTCCGTCCGGTTCGCCACCGCCGACCAGCGCCCGCGCACGCGCCCGCCCTATCTGCGCCACTCCCGCGTCCTGCGCGGACCACCGCCCGTTCTGGCCGCCTGACCGAGGTTCCAACGAACCCGGGGAGTTGAAGCCCCGGCGTCGTCAGGCCGCCCTCCGGCGTCCCCCGTGGTGCCCCGGCACCACCTGCCCAGAACACCCCGCGGCCCCCGCTGTCCAGAGACAGCGGGGCGGCCGCGCGGGCGGTGACAGAAAGCACGAGTTCCATGACCCGTAGTGACGGCTTCACCACGGTCCACACACCCCCCGACCTGGCCCCGCTGGCCCAGCGCGCCAGAGCGGGGGTTCCCGGGGCGATGGACGCCCTGTTCACCCTGACCCGCGCCGACGTGGTCCGCTACATCGCCCGTCGGGTCGAACCCGCCTGGGTCGAGGACCTCACCCAGGAGACCTTCCACAGAGCCATGTGCGGGCTGCCCGGATACGCGGGCAGGGCCCCGGTCCGGGCCTGGCTGCTGTCCGTGGCCCGCCACACCGTCGCCGACCGCTACCGCAGCCGCGAGCGCTCACCCCGCACGGAACCGGTCGACGACTGGGAGCGGGCGCTCGGCTCCGACTCAGCCGAGCCCGGGCGGTTCGACGAGTACCTCGCCCTGGTCTCCCTGCTGGAGGACCTGCCCGAGGACAGGCGCACCGCCTTCGTCCTCACCCAGGTCCAGCGGTTGCCCTACGCCGAGGTCGCGGCGCTCACCGGCGTCCCGATCGGCACGGTCCGCTCGCGGGTGGCCCGGGGCCGCCGTGACCTGGCCCGCCTGGTGCGGGAGGCGGCGTGAGCGCCCCGCCCACCCCCCGTGTCCTGCAAGTTCGAACCACCGTCCCGTGAGGAACCATCCGATGAGAACCCGACTCCCGATCCGCTCCCTGGCGGTAGCGGCAGCCACGCTGGTGGCCGTCACCGCCTGCGGAGGGCCCGACCTGGCGGAGGCCGAGCACTACCTCGACCTCTCCGACCAGCCCATGGCAGCCTCCGGGATCGAACTCGCCACCGTCGACGGGGAGCCCTGGGGGTTCACCGACGTCGCCGACGACCGGCTCACCCTGCTGTTCTTCGGCTACACGAGCTGCCCGGACGTGTGCCCGATGACCATGGCCGAGATCAACCTCGCCCTGGAACAGGCCGGAGATGACGCCGACGGGTTCGACGTGGTGATGGTGAGCAGCGACCCCCAGCGCGACACCGACGAGCAGCTCCGCTCCTGGCTGGACCGGTTCGACCCTGACTTCCAGGGTGTGCGCGGCGACGTGGACGACACCGTGCGGGCCGCCCTGGACTACGGCGTGCCCATCGATGCCCCCGAGGTCACCGAGGGCGAGTACCTCGTCTCACACGGCGGCCGCATCCTCGTGCTGACCCCCGGCGGTGAGGCGGCGGGCATGTTCGACGAGGGCGTGGGCGCCGACGACATCGCCCCGCTGCTGCCCGTGCTGCGGTCGGAGCTGCTGTGAGCCCCAGGACGGGGGTCTCCCGGCGCGGCCTGTTCGCGGGCCTGGGCGCCGCCGGTGCCGTGGGCCTGACCACCGGGGGACTACTGGGCGCCGGGGCCGCGCGCGTTCCCGAGGGTGAGGACCCGGCCCGGGGCCTGACGCTGTCCCGGAGCGGACCGGAGGACGGGCGTCCTCCCGCCCTGCTCACCCCCACCCCGGCCCACGTCCACGTGGTCGCCGTGGACCTGCGCGCCGAGGAACCCGGAGAGGTCTTCGAACAGGCCCGCGGGGTCCTGGCCCTCTGGGGTGAGCACGCTCGTGAACTGCACGAGAGGGGGCTGGCCGCACTCGCGCCCGGCGCGCCCACCCAGGGGCTGAGTCCGGCCTCGCTGGGGATCACCCTCGGCCTGGGCGGAGCCCTGCTGGACCGGGCCGGTCTGGGCGACCGGCGACCCGCGCCCCTGGAGGACCTGCCCGCGTTCGCGTCGGACCGGCTCGACCCCGCCCTGTGCGGGGGCGACCTGATGCTGCACGTGGGCGCCGAGGACCCGCTCGTGGTCAGCGCCGCCGTGGAGCACCTGCTCGGGCTGGTCCGGGACCGGGCCGCCGTGCGTTGGTCCCTGCCCGGGTTCCAGCGCGCCGCCGCGACCGCCCAGGACGCCTCGGCCACCCCGCGCAACCTCATGGGCCAGGTCGACGGCACGGTCAACCCCGAGCCCTCGGAGGCGGCGTTCGGTCCCCAGGTCCTGGCAGCGCACCCCGAGTCCGACACCTCGTGGATGGACGGCGGGAGCTACGTGGTGGTGCGGCGCGTCCGCATGCTGCTGGACGACTGGTTCGACCTCGCGCCCGAGGCCCGGGAGCGGGTGATCGGCCGACGCCTGTCGGACGGCGCGCCACTGGGCCGTGATCGGGAGGACGACCTCCCCGACCTCGCCGCCAGGGACGAGGACGGGGATCCCGTGGTCCCGGTCGACGCCCACGTCCGCCTGGCCAGCCCGGAACGCACCCTCGGTGCCCGCATGCTGCGGCGCGGGTTCAACTACGACCTCGGCTGGAGGGACGGCCGACGTGAGGCCGGGTTGCTGTTCACCGCCTGGCAGGCCGACCCGCGCACGGGCTTCACCGCCGTCCAGAACGAACTCGACCGGGGCGGGGACGCCCTCAACGCCTACGTCCGACACGAGGGGAGCGCCGTCTTCGCGGTGCCACCGGCCCTCGATCCCCACCCGGCGCACTCCCTCTGGTGACCGGGCCGACCGACACACGGGACACCATCATGAAGACACACACCCTGACCCTGCTGGCCCTGGCACTGTTCGTCACGGGCTGCTCCACGGACGGCGGCGTGCGGGAGGCCGCCGTCGAGACGCCCGAACGGGGCGGAGCCGAGGCCGACGCGCTCATCGTCGAGGACGCCTGGATGCCCGAACCGGCCAACCCCGAGGTCGGCGTCGTCTACATGGCGATCACCAACACCGACGCCTCGTCAGCCGACGCCGTGGTCGACGTGCGCACCGACGCCTCACCCGACGCCGAGCTGTGCACGACCGAGACCTCGGACTCGGGCGCCGCCGTGATGCGGACCCTCGACGAGATCCCCGTCCCGGCGGGCGGCACCACCACCTTCGTCGACGGCGGCTACCACATCATGGTCAACTACCTCCCCGAACCCCTCGCGGTCGGGGACTCCGTCACCGTCACGCTGGGCTTCGCCAGCGGAACCGAGATCGAGCTGGACGTGCCCGTGCAGGAGATGACCGGACCGACCCAGGACGAGGCGGACCACGGCTCCCACCACTGAAGGGGCGGCGTGAGCGGCTCGGCGGGGCGCGGGCCCCGCCGA